>SXWY01000173.1 GCA_005789825.1 Burkholderiales bacterium
AACTGTTGGTGATTCACATCTTGCCGCCGTTGATGATGTAGTCATCTCCGTCTTTGCGTGCCGTGGTTTTGATGGCCGATACATCGGAGCCTGCATGCGGTTCCGATACGCCAATGCATGCCACGGCCTGGCCGCTGATGGCGGGCGCCAGAAATTCTTCGCACAGTGCCGCCGAACCAAACCGCGCCAAAGCTGGCGTGGCCATGTAGGTTTGTACACCGATGGCCATCGGCAATGCGCCGCAACTGATATGGCCTAAGGCTTCTGCCATCACCACGCTGTACGAATAATCCAGACCGCTGCCGCCATACGCCTGGGGCTTGGTCAGGCCCAAATAGCCCAAGGCACCGAGCTTGCCAAACACCTCATGCGCTGGAAATATTTCGGCCGCTTCCCATGCGTCCACATGCGGATTGATTTCTTCATCGATGAAACGCTTGAGGTTGCGCTTGAGTTCTTCGTGTTCATGGGTGAGTTGCATACAGGCTCCGCAAAGAAAAATCAGGCGCGTGACACGCCATATTGCATCGGACGAAGTGTGCGTTGCTCGGCTTGCTTGCACACCGACAAGGTGAACGCCAATACTTGGCGCGTGTCGCGCGGGTCGATCACGCCGTCATCCAGCAACAGACCAGAGGTGTAAAAAGCGCTCATTTGCCGCTCGAAGGTGTCCGCAATACTGCGCTTCAACGCATCGCGTTTGGCGGTGTCAAGTGCCACACCTTTGCGTGCAGCGGCTTCTTCCATGACGATACCCATGGTGTCGGCGGCTTGTTGTGGACCCATCACCGCGGTACGCGCATTGGGCCAACTGAACACAAAACGCGGACCGAACGCGCGGCCACACATGCCGTAGTGACCGGCACCAAAAGACGCACCGCACAACACCGAGATTTGCGGCACACGTGCATTGGACAAGGCTTGAATTTGTTTCGAGCCATGTTTGATCATGCCCGCATGCTCGGCCTCTTTGCCGACCATGAAGCCGGTGGTGTTGTGCAACCAAACCAGCGCCACACCGGTCTGGTCGCAGGCTTGTACGAAATGCGTGATTTTGTTGCTGCCTGCCGGGTCCAGCGGCCCGTTGTTGCTGATGATGCCCACACGGTGTCCGCCAATCGACGCATGCACGCACAAGCTGGCGGGCCCGAAATCGGGTTTGAAAGCCAAAAACTGTGAACCGTCCACGATATGTTCAATCACCCGCAACATATCGACCGGGCGTTTGCTGTCGGCAGAAAAAAAGTCCAGCAATCCCTCGGCATCCAAGGCAGGTGCAACCGCTGGAGGCCAATACCGCTCGATAGGTTGTTGCCAACCCCAGTGGTCGATGACTTGCCGCGCGATGCCCAGCGCATGCGCATCGTCTTGCGCCACGTATTCGGCCAAACCAGAAATGCTCGCATGCACTTGTGCGCCGCCCAAATTTTCATCGTCGGCAATTTCGCCGGTGGCGGCTTTGAGCAGCGGCGGGCCTGCCAAAAATGCACGGCCTCTGCCTTGCACCATGATCACCTGATCGGCCAGCCCGGTCATGTAAGCCCCGCCCGCTGTCGATGGCCCATGCACCACCGCCAACACCGCAATACCAGCGGCAGACAAACGCGCCAAGCCATGGAAGTTACCGCCGCCCATCACAAATTGCTCGACCTTGTATTTCAATAGATTGGCACCGGCCGATTCCACCAAATGCACAAAAGGCAATTTGTTTTGCAAGGCGATGGCCTGGGCGCGTTGAAATTTCTCAATGCCCAAGGCTTGCAATGCACCTGCATCAATGCCAGCATCGTCGGCGACCAACATCACCATCGTGCCGCTGACCATACCCAGTCCGATCACCGCACCGCCGCCCGGTACGGACAACGCCGGGTCAGGCGTGTCTTGCAGCCAACCCGCCAGAGTAGACAGCTCTAAAAACGGCGTACCCGGGTCCAGCAAACGCGCCACGCGCTCGCGTGGCAGCAACTGCCCGCGTTTGGCAAACAACGGGCCCGCTTGTGCGCTGCGCTCTCGTGTGCGGGATTCGATCATGCGCAGTTCAGCGATCAAGCCGAGTTGGTAGTCGCGAGCAGACACATCCCCGCTCATGGTGCATCCTTGTTCAAGACCTTGGGTGTTTGGGCCAGATGAAACCCATTGAATGCGGTGTTGGTTTTGCCTGTGCCCACTTGCGGCCAAATGCGTTTGGCGTTGGGTGCGGCACCATCGACACGCAAACACGCGCCTGAAATAAAAGCCGCGGCGGGCGACAGCAAAAACACAATCGCAGCCGCCACTTCGCTTTCGGTGCCGATGCGTTGCAACGGCACCAGTTTGTGCATGTTTTGGATCATGGCGGCCATCTCTGGCGGGTAGTTGTCCATGCCGCTGGAGGCGATCCAGCCAGGGGCGACCGCGTTGGAGCGCACCGGTCCCCATTCCAGCGCAGCGGTTTCGGTGAAATTGAGCATGCCAGCGCGTGCCGCGCCCGAGTGGCCCATGCCAGGCATACCCAGCCACATATCAGCGATCACATTGACGATGGCGCCACCGTGTGGTTGCATCCATTGTGTGTAGCACTCGCGAGCCATCAAAAAACCCCCTGTGAGATTGGTGCGCACCACCGCGTCCCAACCGCGTGCCTTGATGTTCATCAGCGGCGAGGCAAATTGACCACCTGCGTTGTTGACCAGACCGTCAATGCGTCCGTGGGTTTGCAGCACCGCTGTGACAGTGGCGGCGACTTGTTCTTCTTCGCGTATGTCGCACACATGGGTTGAGGCCAAGCCGCCCGCTTGTGTGATTTCTTGTGCCACCTGTTCGAGCTTGGCAGGGTTGCGACCGACCAACGCCACACCCGCGCCCAAAGCAGACAATTCATGCGCGGTACAGCGGCCAATGCCAGAGCCGCCGCCGGTGACAATGACCACTTGACCCTGAAACAAGCCGGCACGAAAAATAGATTGGTAAGTCATGCGGGTTCCATCGTAGTCGAGTCTATTCAACAGCTTGTCAGGTTTTCAACCAAGCACTTGCTTTGTGACTTTAGGCTGTTCATAATAGGTCTGTCAATGCAGGGCTAACCCTCAACACAACCCCCCTCAGGAGATGTTCATGACCCACGCCATGGTTTTTGATGCGGTGCGTACGCCGCGCGGTAAAGGCAAACGAGACGGCAGTTTGCATTCGGTCAAGCCGGTGGATTTGTTGGGGGGCTTGCTCAACCAACTTCAGGCGCGGCATGGCTTTGACACCGCGCAAGTCGATGATGTCGTCATGGGCTGTGTCAGCCCCGTGGGAGAGCAAGGTTCTGTGCTGCCCAAAACCGCGTTGCTCAAAGCCGGGTGGGATGTGCGCGTCTCAGGTGTGCAGATCAACCGGTTTTGTGCGTCAGGCTTAGAAGCTGTCAATTTGGGCGCTCAAAAAGTGGCCAGCGGTTGGGAAGACATGGTCATCGCCGGTGGGGTTGAAAGCATGTCACGCGTTCCCATGGGTTCAGATGGCGGTGCTTGGGCACAAGACCCGGCCACCAATGCAGCCACTGGATTCACGCCACAAGGCATTGGCGCCGATTTGATCGCCACCATGTCGGGCTGGGGCCGCGAAGATGTGGACCGTTTTGCCCTGACCTCGCAACAACGCGCCGCCGCCGCCCAAGCCGAAGGCCGTTTTGATCGCTCGGTCTTGCCAGTGCTCGATGAAATCGGTATGCCGGTGTTGGAGCGTGACGAATTCATCAAACCCCGCACCACCTTGGAAGGTCTGGCTGCTTTGAAAGCCAGTTTTGCAGAGATGGGAAAAATGGGCTTTGACGCGGTGGCACTGGCGCGTTACCCGCAGGTGGAACGCATCGACCATGTGCACACCGCTGGCAATTCATCCGGCATTGTGGATGGTGCCGCGGCTGTCATGATCGGCAGCGAGGCCAAGGGCAAAGCCATGGGCCTGACACCACGCGGTCGTGTCGTGGCCACCGCGTTGTCAGGTGCGGACCCGACCATCATGTTGACCGGCCCCATGCCTGCTGCACGCAAGGTGTTGGCCAAAGCAGGGCTGACGGTGGATGACATCGATTTGTTTGAAGTCAACGAGGCATTTGCTGCGGTACCCTTGCGCTTCATGCATGAAATGCATGTGCCGCATGAAAAGGTGAATGTGAATGGCGGCGCGATTGCATTGGGGCATCCACTTGGGGCAACTGGTGCCATGCTGGTGGGTACCTTGCTCGACGAACTGGAGCGCAGACAACTCAAACGCGGCCTCATCACGTTGTGTGTCGGCGGCGGCATGGGTATTGCCACCATCATCGAGCGGGTGTGACCATGGCCTTTTCTACTTTGCGTTATGCATTGGGCAACGACGGTATCGCCCAGGTGGTGTTTGATGAACCCGGTTCTCCGGTCAACACCATGAAGCCCGCTTGGCAAGCCGACATGGTGGCCTTGGCCGGTCGCTTGACTGCAGATGTCGAACGCATCCATGGGGTGATTTTTTCTTCGGCCAAAACCACTTTTTTTGCAGGTGCAGACCTCAAGGGCGTGCTTTCAATCCGTGAGCAAGATGCGCCTCAAGCATTTACATCTTTGGAAGCCCTCAAGCGCGCCTTTCGCCACATAGAGACCTTGGGCAAACCCGTTGTGGCGGTGTTGCAAGGCGCAGCCTTGGGCGGTGGTTGGGAGTTGGCACTGGTCGCGCATGCACGGTTTGCATTGAACCAACCCAAGATCCGTTTCGGTTTGCCCGAAGTGACGCTGGGGTTGATACCCGGTGCCACCGGCATCACCAAAATGACCCGCCTGTTGGGACTGACCGGTGCGCAGCCTTATTTGATGGAAGGCAAATTGTTTTCACCGCACAAGGCACTGGAGTTGGGCTTGGTGCAGGGCTTGGCATCCACGACTGAAGAACTGCATGCCATGGCTTTGAGCTTTATTCAAAACCATCCGCAAGCAGTGCAAGCTTGGGATGTCAAGGGCTACAAAATGCCCGGTGGCCATGTCAACAGCCCGGCGATGGCTGCGGGTCTGGCGGTGGCGCCCGCCATGTTGTTCAACAAGGCGCACGGTTTGTATCCGGCGACTCAAGCCATCTTGGAAGCCATGGTCGAAGGCGCGCAAGTGGATTACGACACCGCGACACGCATTGAATCGCGCAAACTCGCTCGCGTGATGGTGGGGCAAACCACCAAGAACATGGTCACAGCCTTCTTCTTCAACATGAACGCGATCAAGTCTGGCAAGTCGCGACCGCCTGGTTTTGAAACCTGGAAACCTGTGCGCGTGGGGATTTTGGGTGCTGGCATGATGGGCGCAGGCATTGCGCATGCCAACGCCACACGTGGCATCGCCTGTGTGCTCAAAGACGTGAATTTGGAAAAAGCGCAGCACGGGCGCAACTACACCCAGCAACTCACCGACAAATTGGTGCAGTCACAACGCATGCAAGCCAGCGCGCAGTTGAAAACCATGGCGTTGATACAGGCCACCGAGAAGACCGAAGATTTGAAAGGTTGCGACCTGATCATCGAAGCCGTGTTCGAAAACCGTGGACTCAAAGCGCAAGTTACGCAAGAAGCCGAACCCATGTTGGCGGCTGATGGTGTGTTTGCCTCCAATACATCGACATTGCCTATCAGCGGTCTGGCGAAATCGAGTGCGCGGCCAGAAAAATTCATTGGCCTGCATTTTTTTTCGCCGGTCGACAAAATGAAATTGGTGGAAATCATCAAAGGCCAATTGACCGACGACGAAACGCTGGCGCGGGCTTACGACTATGTGAATGCGATTGGCAAAGTACCGATCGTGGTGAACGACTCGCGGGGTTTTTTCACCAGCCGCGTGTTTGGCACCTACGTGATGGAAGGTGCGGCAATGTTGGCCCAAGGCGTGCCTGCCCCGTTGATCGAACATGCCGCCGTCATGGCGGGCATGCCCGTTGGCCCTCTGGAGGTGCTCGACGCCACGGCGCTGTCGTTGTCGGTGCATGTGCTGGACCAAATCCGCAGTGACTTTGCAGCCGAAGGTCGCGGTTACCAAGCGTCCACGGGCGAATTGCTGGTCGAGCGCATGGTCAAGGAATTTGGGCGTCACGGCAGGGCGGCAGGTGCGGGTTATTACGATTACCCAGCCAACGGCCCGAAGCGCTTGTGGCCAGGTTTGAAGACGCATTTTGAAAAACCGTTTGATGGCGATCCGCTCGCGGCACAAGAGGCGATCAAGCAGCGATTGTTGTACCGCCAAGCGATCGAAACAGCGCGATGCTTGCAAGAAGGCGTGTTGATGTCCAGCCATGATGCCAACATCGGTTCTATTTTTGGCATTGGTTTTCCGGCGTGGACGGGTGGCGCGTTGCAGTTTGTTTACTCGGAAGGCTTGGAGCGGTTTGTCGCCAACAGCCAGCGGTTGGCTGATCAGCATGGTGACGGTTTTGTGCTTTCTGATGCGGTGGTGAAGACGTTGCACAGTTATCAGACGGTGCATTGACTTTTTCTCAGTTCAATCTTGGTGGGCCGTCCGCGCCGGTATGCTTTTTTGCTGCGCTTTCGCTTGCAAAAAACATCCCCGCACAGACGGTCTGACGAAGAGTACTGAGGATCCGTACAACGAGCTGCAATGTTTTTGCAAAGTTCGATGGGAACCGAGCAACC
>SXWY01000174.1 GCA_005789825.1 Burkholderiales bacterium
CCGTGTTCAGAGTTGCCGTGGGCCAGACACTGCTTTGTGCCGAGGCCAAGCTGGCTTGAGCTTGTCGCACGCGAGCCGCCAATAACTGCATGTTCAGATTGCCCGATGCCAATTGCGCTTGCAATTGGTTGAGCACCGGGTCATTGAACAACGTCCACCAATCCGGATCGATGGTGACCATCGGTACCTCGATCTGCTGCATCTCCGGCATGGCCGGTGCAGGCGGTAACTGTGCTGGCTTGAAAAACACACTGCAGCCGCCCAAGCACAAGGCCATACCAACCAGCCACCAGCGAAAGCTTTCAAGGTTCATGCAACGGTTCCATCCATGCCAGACGCATTGTGCCTCTGCGTGTATTGCGGGCGTCGCCCCAGCACCCAAGCCCTGGCATGTTCCAAACCGACGAACACGATCGGTGTGGTGTAGAGCGTGAGCAATTGACTCAACACCAAGCCACCCAACACCGACAAGCCCAAAGGTTGACGCAATTCAGCGCCCACACCGAACGCGAGTGCCAGAGGGATTGCGCCGAGCATGGCGGCCACCGTGGTCATCAATATCGGGCGCAGCCGCGACTGTGCAGACAGAAAAATCGACTGCGCGGCGGTGCGCCCCGAGCGTTGGGTTTGCAACGCCACATCAATCATCAAGATGGCATTTTTCTTGACGATGCCGATCAACAAAATCACACCGACCATGGCAATGACGCTGAACTCTTTGTCAAACCAGATCAGCGTTAACAAAGCACCCACGCCAGCAGAAGGAAGGCTAGACAAAATGGTCAAGGGGTGCAACAGGCTTTCATACAACACACCCAACACCAAATACACAGTGAGCAAGGCAGCCAGCAACAACAGCGGTTGTGTTTTGAGCGATTTTTCAAATGCATTCGCCGTCCCGGCAAAACCACCGCGCACAGACACCGGCAATTGCAATTGCGCTACCGTGTCATGGATGGCTTCGGTGGCTTGCGACAAACTCACCCCTGGCGCCAGACTGAAACTGAAGGTGTCCGACGGCACACCGGCATCGTGCGACACAGACAACGAGGCACCGGTCATCACCACTTGCGCAAACGCACGCAGGGGTACCGCCTGCCCCTGGTTGTTGATGACATGCAAGTCGTCCAATGAGGACGGGTTTTGCAAATAACTGGCACCCAACTCCAGCACCACCCGGTATTGGTTGAGCGGGTTGTAAATGGTACTGACCTGTCGCTGTGAATACGCATTGGCCAAGGTGGCACCAATGTCGCGCATGGTCAACCCAAGCCGGGCCACCGCATCCCGGTCGATCAACAACGAGGTTTGCAAACCACGGTCTTCGTAATCGTTGTTGATGTCTTCGAGTTCTTTGAGTTTGGCCAATGCACGTCTGATCTTGGGTTCCCATTCGCGCAGCTCTGCCAATTCATCGGCCTTGATGGTGTATTCGAATTGCGAGCCACCGGCTCTGGCCCCCATGCGTAAATCTTGCACCGGCGTCATGAACAATCGGGCCCCCGGTTCTTTGGACAATTTGGCACGCAAGCGTTTGACCACTTCGTCGGCGCTGGCATCGCGCTCATGGCGCGGCTTCAAGGTCATGAACATTTGCGCCGCGTTGCGCTGGCTGTTGCCCGTGAAGCCGGTCACGTTGAGCACCGCCGGATCGGCTTGAACAATCGCCAACATGCTGTGCAAACGCTGTTGCATGGCTTGGAACGATGAACTCTGGTCAGCCCGTATGTAGCCATTGATGCGGCCTGTGTCTTGTTGCGGAAAAAAGCCTTTGGGAATGGCGCGGTACAAACTGACATTGAGCCAGACTGTGGCCAGCAGCAGCAACCAAATCAACCACTGGTGACGCAACGACCAGGCGAGGCTGCGTCGATAGGCCCAAAGCATGTACTGCTGTCGGCGCGGTTTGACCGGCAAAGCACCGACGGGCAGCAACTGCGCGCACATCATCGGGGTGGTGGTCAGCGACACCACCAACGACATCAAGATGGCCGCTGTCATCACCACCGCAAATTCATGGAACAAGCGCCCAAGCACACCGCCCATGAACAAAATCGGAATGAACACCGCCACCAGAGACACACTGATGGCCACCACCGTGAAACCGATGTCTCGACTGCCTTGCAACACCGCCTGTCGCAACGGCATACCACGATCACGCAAACGGGTGATGTGCTCAAGCACCACGATCGCGTCATCCACCACAAACCCCGTGGCAATCGTGAGCGCCATCAAACTCAAATTGTTCAAACTGAAATTGAGCAAATACATGACCGCGCATGTGCCTGCCAACGACAGTGGCACAGCCACGGCTGGAATCAATGCCGTGCGCCAGCGCTTTAAAAACAGCGCGACCACCAAAATCACCAAGCCCATGGAAATGGCCAGCGATTTTTGAATCTCTGCCAGCGAACCGCGAATCGTCGGCGTGCGGTCCGACACCACTTCCATGGCCATGCCGGTGGGCACCTCTTTTTGCAATGCAGGCAATAAGCGACGCACGGCATCGACCGCTTGGATCACATTGGCACCCGGTTGCTGAAACAGCACCAACAACACCGCGGGTTTGCCTTGCGATACGCCATCTGTGCGAACGTCTTGCATGGCCTCGCTGACTTGCGCCACGTCTTGCACCCGTACCGCACGGTTGTTCTGATGGCGAATCACCATGCCCGCGAAATCTGCGGGGGTGAAAGCCTGGTCATTGGCTTCGATCTGCCAAGCTTGGTGTTCGTCTTCCACCATGCCTTTGGGTCGATGGGCGTTGCCAGCAACCAAGGTCTTGCGCACATCTTCCAAAGACAAGCCATAGGCAGACAAGCGATCGGGTTGCACCGCCACGCGCACCGCTGGCAAGGCGCCACCACCCAAAGTGACCTGCCCGACACCGTCGACCCGTGACAAACGTTGCACCAACACCGTTGACGCGATATCCACCATGTCTGCGCGTGAAAACTGGGTGGAGGTGAGCGCGATGATCATCATCGGGCTTTCAGCAGGATTGACTTTGCGGTAGGTGGGTCGGCTTGGCATGCCGCTTGGCAGCAAGGTTTGCGCCTGGTTGATGGCGGCTTGCACATCGCGTGCCGCACCGTTGATGTCACGTTCCAAATCGAATTGCAAACTGATGCGTGTGCTGCCTTGCGACGAGGTTGATGTCATCTCATTGACGCCGGCAATGCTGCCCAGTGCACGTTCTAATGGCGTGGCCACAGTCGCGGCCATGGTCTCCGGACTCGCACCCGGCATACTCGCTTGGACGGAAATGGCCGGGTAATCGACTTGCGGCAAAGGCGCGACCGGCAACAGGGCATAAGACAACACACCGGCTATCGCCACACCCAGACTCAACAAGGTGGTGGCCACCGGTCTGGCGATGAACACAGCCGACAGATTCATGGCGGTGTGGTCCTGGGGCTGGCTTTGTTCCAGCGCTCAAGCAACAGGTAGATAACGGGGGTGGTGAACAGGGTCAACCACTGGCTGACGATCAGACCACCGACCAAGGTCACGCCCAAAGGTTGGCGCAATTCGCTGCCCACGCCATTGCCCAGCATCAAAGGCAAAGCGCCGAGCAAAGCACACATCGTGGTCATCAGTATCGGACGAAAGCGCAACAAGCACGCCTGCTCAATCGCTTCGCGCGGACTCAAGCCTTGGTGACGTTCAGCATCCAACGCAAAGTCAATCATCA
>SXWY01000175.1 GCA_005789825.1 Burkholderiales bacterium
ATATCGCCAGCTACGCGCTGCTCACCCACATGGTGGCGCAACAATGCGACCTCGATATCGGTGAATTCATTTGGACAGGCGGCGATTGCCATATCTACAGCAACCACCTCGAGCAAGTGGCGTTGCAGTTGTCACGCACGGCATTTCCTCCTCCCACACTGCATATCAAGCGCAAGCCAGCCAGCATATTTGATTACGCGTTCGATGACTTTGAGTTTCGTGATTACCAATGCCATGCGGCTATCAAAGCGCCGGTGGCTGTTTGAACACGCTGCAAATTTCCCGCGCACAATTGATTGCGCTGGTGGCACTCACGTTGATGTGGGGCATCAATTGGCCGATGATGAAAATAGCCGTGCGCGAACTGCCACCGCTTTATGTGCGCGGCATCACCATGGGGCTGGCGTCTTTGTGGTTGATGTTTTACTTTCGCATGCGCGGGCTTCGCTTGTGGCCAGCCACTGCACGTGAATGGCGTGACATCGTATTGCTGGGCATACCGAATATTTTTTTATGGCACACCTTGTCTATTTTGGGCGTGATGGCACTGCCTTCTGGCCGTGCTTCCATTTTGGGATTCATGTTTCCAGTGTGGACCGTGGTGTTTGGCGTGCTGTTCATGGGTCAAGCATTGAACAAACGCATCGTCATTGCCGTGGTCGCCGCATTGTTGGGTATCGGGCTTTTGGTTTCTCACGAACTCAGCGCTTTGCAAGGCCGACCCATGGGCGTTGTGTGGATGGAATTGGGTGCGATCAGTTGGGCCATCGGCACCTTGTGGATGCGCCGTATCCCCTTCACCATGCCGGTGCAGTCGCTCACCGTGTGGATGATGTTGTTGAGTTCCCCGGTGATTTTGCTGCTGGCCTCGGCCACCGAAACTTGGCCAAGCTGGGATATTTCTCCGTTGGCTTGGAGCAGTTTGTTTTATGCCATCTTCGTCAACTATGGGTTTGCGCAAATCATTTGGTTTGGCATGGCGCGGGACTTGCCGCCGGCCACCAGCGCCATGAGCATCATGGCGGTACCGGTCACGGGCACCTTGTGCGCCACTTTCATGGTGGGTGAATGGCCGCATTGGCAAGACTACGTGGCCATGGTGTGCGTGGTGACAGCCATTGCAGCGGTGCTGCTACCCTCCAAAGCCCGGCCTGTGATGCATGCAGAATGATTGCCTTGCCACACTGCCTTTCTCAATCCTAAGCACGCCATTTCTATGCCTTTGCATTTGATTTACGCCCGCGCTCGCAACAACGTCATCGGCGTCAACGGCGACTTGCCCTGGCATTTGCCCGAAGACTTGGCGCATTTCAAGCGAACAACCTTGGGTCAGCCGGTCATCATGGGCCGCATCACTTGGGAATCTATTCCCGAAAAATTTCGCCCCTTGCCCGGCCGCACCAATGTGGTTGTTTCCCGTCAAACTGAATTTGAAGCGACTGGTGCGCAAGTGGTCGCTTCATTGCAAGCCGCGATGGATTTATTCAGCCCCGCTCAAGTGGTGTGGTTGATCGGCGGTGCGCAGCTTTACGCCCAAGCCATGCCATACGCACAACAATTGGTCGTGACAGAAATCGATGCCGATTTTCAAGGCGACGCATGGGCTCCTGACCTCATCGCCAATGAATGGCAAGAAACTGCGCGTACCCGCCACGTGTCCGCACAAGGACTTGCATACAGCCTGGTGACCTTGCAAAGAAAGTAATCGGGTGGGTAATTGGGGTCAGGTTCCCAGAATTGGGGTCAGGTTCCAATTAATTGGAACCTGACCCCAATTCTGCTCTGCCAATTCTGCAGATCCCAATTACCGCAAAAACGGTATTGCAGACGCCGCATCTGCCACGTCCAGCCTAGGAATGCACCCCAACAAAGGCGCGTGGATTCTTTGCGCGATAGAGTCGATGTTCTCTTGCGGATACAACATGTGCGGGTCTACAGTATTCGCCACCCAGCCCAACAACGAAAGACCACGCGCTGCGATCGCTTCTGCGGTCAACAACGCCTGGCTGATACAACCCAAGCGCATGCCAACGACCAACACCATCGGCAAACCCAAATCCTGTGCGAAGTCAGCGGTGTTGTACTTGTCATTCAAAGGCACACAAAAACCACCCACGCCCTCGACCACCACCGCTTGCGCCTGCGCACGCACCTGTTGATGGCAATCGATCAAGTGCTGGCGGTCAATCAACCTGTCTTCTAACGAAGCCGCGATATGCGGTGCGGCCGGAGTCCTGAACAAATACGGGGTGGTCAAGGCTTGCGGCAATTTGACCGACACACAAGCAGATAAAGCCTCAACGTCCTCATTGAACCATCGGTCACCACGCCATTCCGCCCCCGCGGCAACCGGCTTGCTTGCAGCTACCCGCCAGCCACGATGCGCTTGCATTTGCACCAACGCACTGGCCACCAAAGTCTTGCCAATTTCGGTATCAGTTCCGGTGACGAAACAAGAAAAGGGTTTGGTATTTAACACATGTTTCATGCCAGAACCACAGGCGCCAAGGCTTGCACCAAACGGTCGACATCTGTCGATGTGTGCGCAGCCGACAAAGTGATACGTAATCTGGCGGTATTGACTGGGACGGTGGGCGAGCGTATCGCACTGATCCAAATACCTTGCGAAATCAAATCGTGGGATGCCTGCAATACGGCTTGGTTACTGCCTATGACGATAGGTTGAATCGCGGTGGTGGAAACCATTCTTTTCCATGCATTGGGCACAGGCGCAGAGGACAGTTGATGGATCAAGCTGTGCAAATGTGATCGGCGACGGCAACCCTCATCACTTCGCAGAATGCGCAAACTGGTCAACAATGCATGCGCCAGTGCGGGTGCTGAAGCTGTGGTGTAGATGTAGGGGCGCGAACGCTGCACCATCCATTCAATGACATGTTCATGTGCAGCGATAAAAGCACCTGACACCCCGGCAGCCTTGCCAAGCGTTCCCATGTAAATCAATTGCTCTGACCGCAGATTGAAATGCTCCAACACGCCTGCACCCCTGTTGCCCAAGACGCCAAAGCCATGCGCATCATCAACCAGCAGCCAAGCGCCATGCTGTTCACACAGCTTCAACAACACAGGCAAAGGTGCAATATCACCGTCCATGCTGAATACGCCGTCTGTGACCACAACCTTGGCTGCACTTGCACAGGCTGCCAATGTCTGCGACAAATGTTCCATGTCAGCATGTCGGTATACCTTGTAAGGCGCTCGGGTCAAACGGATACCGTCTATGAGTGAGGCGTGATTGAGCTCATCGGAAAAAAAAGTGATGTCATCCTTCGCCATGCCAGACAGCGCTGACAGCACAGCCAAATTCGCCATATAGCCTGTGCTCAGTGACAGCGCACGAACCGATGGGATGAATGGTGAGATCATCATGGCCAGCATTTCCTCCAGCCGCTCATGCGCCTGCGAATGCCCGCTGATCAAATGCGATGCGCCGCTGCCTGCACCATACAGGCTGGCACCTTCACGCAAAGCCTCGACCACC
This sequence comes from Burkholderiales bacterium, assembly GCA_005789825.1. Lineage (GTDB taxonomy): Bacteria > Pseudomonadota > Gammaproteobacteria > Burkholderiales > Burkholderiaceae_C > Limnohabitans. The sequence goes on from SXWY01000175.1 coordinate 3,503, forward strand.
AAAGGATGGGCTGCCAAACCCAAATAGTCATTGCTGTTGAACGCCAGCAATTTTTCGCCATCGACAACCGTATGCGGCTGACAAGGGGTTTCAGTGGTGCGCCTGAATCGGCGCAAACCCGTTTCTTCCAATTCGCGCAGATGCAATGTCAATTGGGCCAATGGTGCAAAACTCATGGAGACATCACCTCATGGAACACCGACTGCAAACGCTCTGCCAAGAGGTTGATGTCTGCATCGCTCAATACATAAGGGGGCATCAGGTAAACACTGGTGCCGATGGGACGCACGAGTAACTCATGCTTCAAAGCGCACGAGAAAAACCGACGTGAAAAAGTGGCAGCCAAATGAGGGTCATCAACTTGCGCGTCAAATGCCCAAATCATGCCTTGCTGCCTAAAGTGTTTTACCTGTGAATGAACCGCAAAGCTCGCAAGCGCACCATTCAGTTGCGCTGCACGTTCACGGTTTTGCACCAGCACATTGTCCTCATCAAAAATCTCCAACGTGGCAAGCGCAGCGCGGCAAGCCAACGGATTACCCGTGTATGAATGGGAATGCAAAAAACCACGCGCCAAACTGTCGCTGTAAAAAGATTGGTAAATGGCTTCACGGGTCATGACCAGGGACAAGGGTAGATAACCGCCGCTGATGCCTTTGGACAAACACAAAAAATCTGGCCATAAGTTTGCGTGCTCACATGCAAAAAATTTACCCGTGCGACCGCACCCTACCGCAATTTCATCAGCGATCAAATGCACGTTGAACGCTGTGCATAAACGACGGACCTCTTGCACGTACAACGGACTGTGCATGGCCATGCCCCCCGCACATTGCACCAAAGGTTCGATGATGACAGCGCTGATATGTGTGGCACGTTCTTGCAACAGTTTTTCGAGCGCATGGGCGGCTCGCAGCGCCACCAGGTCTGCGTTTTCACCATCCTGCGCCTGCCTGGCATCGGGGGACATTAAGCAATGCGCAGGTGCCAACATGGCTTGGTATGCATCACGAAAGACAGGCACATCGGTCACGGCAAGCGCACCGACGGTTTCTCCGTGGTAACCACCCTTCAAACACACGAACTCTTTTTTATCACCCAAGCCTTGGTTGCGCCAGCTGTGAAAACTCATCTTCAACGCAATTTCCACTGCTGACGCACCATCTGACGCATAAAAACAATGGCCCAAAACGCCACCCGTCAGGGCAGAGAGTTTTTCAGACAAAGCCACCACCGGCTCATGGGTGAAGCCAGCCAACATGGCGTGTTCTAAGGTGTCGAGTTGATGCTTGATGGCTGCATTGATACGAGGATTGGCATGGCCGAACAAATTGACCCACCAAGAACTGATCGCGTCTAAATAACGGTTGCCCTCATGGTCAAACAACCATGCACCACTGCCATGGTGAACTGCCACCAAAGGAACGGATTCATGGTGTTGCATTTGGGTACACGGGTGCCAGACACTGCGCAAGCTGCGTTGCACCAGTTCGGTAGATAGAGAGCTCAGATCAAACCTCTTAAGAAAATAACAAGCTTCTTGTTTGTGAAGCGATTATCCCGTGCGCTGTCATCCTTTGGGTAATTGGGGTCAGGTTCCAATAATTACGATGAATTTATTTGTTGCTATATTCAACCAGTTTAGCCTTCTTCAAAAACCTCTTATGCCTACCGCAGTCACTCAACAAGCTGTTCATTTCATCAAGCCTCGCAAAGACACTGCAAATGTCGAAACTTGGTCGCGCCAATCTATTGAAGAGTTGTTCAATCTGCCTTTCAACGACTTGATGTTCAAGGCGCAAGAGATTCATCGCCAACATTTCAACCCCAATGAAGTACAGCTTTCTACCTTGCTATCCATCAAAACCGGTGGTTGTCCCGAGGACTGCGGCTACTGTCCGCAGACGGTGCATTACGACACCGGTGTAGAAGCCTCCAAGATGCTGGATGTAGACGAAGTAAAAGCCGCTGCGATTGAATCCAAAAAAAATGGTGCCAGCCGTTTTTGCATGGGCGCGGCATGGCGTGAGCCCAAAGACCGTGACATTGAAAAAGTGGCTGAACTGATTCGCACGGTCAAATCTCTGGGTATGGAAGCCTGTTGCACACTGGGCATGTTGAGCGCCTCGCAAGCCGACACCTTGAAAGACGCAGGCCTGGACTATTACAACCACAACCTGGACACCGCGCCAGAGTTATATGGCGACATCATCAGCACGCGCGATTACCAAGAGCGCTTGGACACCTTAGCGCATGTGCGCAGCGCTGGTATGAATGTGTGCAGCGGCGGTATTGTCGGCATGGGCGAAAGTCGCGCACAGCGTGCAGGCTTGGTTCACCAATTGGCCAATCTGCAACCCTATCCCGAATCGGTGCCCATCAACAACCTGGTGCAAGTAGAAGGCACGCCTTTGCACGGCACCGAGTCACTGGACCTGCTGGAATTTGTTCGCACCATTGCCGTGGCCCGTATCACCATGCCCACCGCGCGAGTGCGTTTATCTGCCGGCCGTCAGCAAATGGGCGAAGCCATTCAAGCGCTGTGCTTCATGGCGGGCGCCAACTCCATTTTTTATGGCGACAAACTGTTGACCACGGGCAACCCGGATTGGCAACGGGATCAGGCTTTGCTGGGAAAGCTGGGCATCACCACCACATAAATACCCATGAAACTCGCCACTTGGAACGTCAACTCTCTTACCGTGCGGTTGCCGCAAGTGCTTGAATGGCTTAACGCACACACTGGCGATGAATCCATCGACGTATTGGCTTTGCAAGAAACCAAAACCACAGACGATAAATTTCCCCGCGCAGAGATTGAAGCAGCCGGATTCCAAGTAGCGTTCTTCGGTCAAAAAACTTACAACGGCGTGGCTTTGATCGCCAAACACCCGATCACAGATGTGGTGCACAACATTCCCGGGTTTGCCGATGACATGGCCCGCGTGATCACAGCAACCATTCAGGGCGTGCGCGTGGTGGGTGCGTATTTCCCGAACGGACAAGCGCCCGACAGCGATAAGTTTGTTTACAAAATGGCTTGGTTAGCTGCTTTGCAGCAGTGGTTAAAAGACGAGCTCACGCGCCATGACAAATTGGTGTTGATGGGCGACTTCAACATCACGGTGGACGACCGAGATGTGTGGGACCCGGTGGCGCTGGCCGGTACCATCCATTGCACCGATGAAGAACGCGCACATTTTCAAGCGCTGATTGATTTAGGCTTGGTGGACGCTTTCAGGCTGTTTGAACAACCTGAGAAAAGTTATTCGTGGTGGGATTACCGTGAATTTGCATTCCGCCGTAACCGTGGCCTGCGCATCGACCATGTGCTGGTTTCGAACGGGTTAAAGCCACAGGTCCGTGCCTGCACCATCGACAAAGCCCCCCGAAAAAACGAGAGGCCCAGTGACCACACACCCGTGATCGCCACACTGTCTTTGTAATACCAACCGCCATTCGGCGATTTATTTTTTTTGGTTGTAAACGTCGATGCACACAGCTGCCAATCATCACTCCAAACCCAATTCCTGAATTTTTCGGGTAATGGTGTTGCGCCCTATGCCCAATTTATGCGCGGCGTCTATGCGTCTGCCGCGTGTATGCGCCAACGCGGTTTGTATCAACGTGGCTTCAAAGCGTTTGGTCAACTCGTCCCACACATCGGTTCTGCCATTGGCCAGCAAGGCCATGGCTTGCGCCTCTAAGCCGCTTTGCCAGTCTTCGCCCGGCATGTTGAGCACCAAGGGTTTCAACGCTGAAGAAGCATGCGAACCGTTGACCAAAGGCGCTGGTGTTTCAGGCACTTGTGCTGGCTCAAATGCGCCATTGACCGTGTGGGTGACCGTGGGTGATGGCACCAACGACACCACAGAAGGCGACAGCACCTCGGGCGGCAAATCTTTGGGCTCTATCGCTTGCGCCGGCGCCATAACGGTCAACCAATGGCAAATATTTTCCAATTGACGCACATTGCCCGGAAATGAAAAGTCTTGTAACAAAGCGACCGCTGCTTCAGAAATACGTTTGGCTTCGACACCCAGTTGTTGAGCGCTTTGTTGCAAAAAATGTCGCGTCAACACAGGAATGTCTTCGCGCCGCTCGCGCAGCGGCGGCAAACGCAGTCGAATCACATTCAAGCGATGGAACAAGTCTTCGCGAAACGCTCCTTCGGCCACCCTTTGCTCCAGGTTTTGGTGTGTCGCGGCAATCACGCGCACATTGGTTTTGATGGCACTGTGGCCGCCCACCCGATAGAAGCTGCCATCACTCAGCACACGCAGCAAACGGGTTTGCAAATCAAATTTCATGTCGCCAATTTCGTCCAGAAACAAAGTGCCTCCGTCGGCTTGCTCGAAGCGTCCACGGCGCATGCTTTGTGCGCCCGTGAAAGCACCGCGCTCGTGGCCAAACAATTCGCTTTCCAACAAATCTTTGGGAATGGCGGCGGTATTGATGGCCACAAACGGGCCGGCTGCACGTTGCGAATGTTTGTGCAATGCACGCGCCACCAGTTCTTTGCCAGAACCCGACTCGCCGGTGATCATCACCGTGACATTGCTTTGGCTCAATCGCCCAATAGCACGAAACACATCTTGCATGGCGGGGGCTTGCCCCAACATTTCGGGCGTGCTGTCCACATCGACAGCACCCACAGCTTCTCGCTGGCTTTCTTCGAGTGCTCGGCGAATCAACTCAATCGCTTTGGTCAGGTCAAAGGGTTTGGGCAAATATTCAAATGCGCCGCCTTGGAATGCCGAAACTGCACTGTCCAAGTCTGAATAAGCGGTCATGATGATCACTGGCAAACCGGGCATGCGTTCTTTGACTTGGGCCAACAAATCCAAACCCGAACCACCTGGCATGCGTATGTCACTGACCAACACCTGCGGGCAGTCCTCGGGACTGACATGCGTCAAGGCCTGCAGGACTTCGCGCGGGTGCGTGAAACTGCGCGTAGGCAAGTTTTCTCGCATCAAGGCTTTTTCAAGCACAAAGCGAATCGACTGGTCATCGTCCACAATCCAAATCGGTTTCATAAATTCACTTCACCTGTTGTCTCATGCTGGTTGCTTGGGCTGGGTGCATTCAAGGCAACGGAATCAAAAGTTTGAAATCTGTTTGCCCCGGCTGACTGTCACACTCGATCACACCTTGGTGCTGCTGAACAAAAGTCTGGGCCAAATTCAATCCCAAACCTGAACCGCCATCGCGACCTGACACCAAAGGATGAAACAAACGTTCTCTGATGTCCAACGCAATGCCTGGACCGTTGTCAATCACATGCAATTCCAGTGCCAACCGATGGCGTTGCTTGGCCAAGGTCACTTGTCTGGCGATACGGGTGCACAAAACGATTTGGGCGTCGCCAGTCGCTATGCGTTCGCTCAATGCTTGCGCTGCGTTGTGTGCAATATTGAGCACCGCTTGTATCAATTGCTCCATATCGCCACGAAATTCAGGCAACGAAATGTCATAGTCGCGCTGCACCTGCAGCCCTTTGGGAAATTCGGCGAGTATCAAAGTACGCACCCGCTCACAGACCTCGTGGATATTCACGTTGCCCACCACATGCGGTCGCCGGTGTGGCGCGAGCAAACGGTCCACCAGCGTTTGCAAACGGTCTGCTTCGCGAACAATGACTTGCGTGTATTCGGTCAAATCGCGCGAGTCCAGCTCCAGCTGCAGCAATTGCGCTGCGCCGCGAATGCCGCCCAAAGGATTCTTGATTTCATGCGCCAAATTTCGGATCAACTCTTTGTTGGCCTGTGCATGCTCCAACTGGCGTTCCTCGCGGTCTTGGCGACTTTGCGTTTCTTGTGGCAACAATTCCATCAACACCTCGCGCGGATCTTCGGTGGCAGCGACCACCACATGCACGGCAAATGGGTCGGCAGCTTGTCGCTTGAGCTGCGCATCAAATCGCAAGGCTGCGAAATCATGCCGTCGGGCCCCATCCAAGGACTGCGCGATCGCGGCCTCATCCACGAATAACGATGGGACATCGGCTGCTTGCAAGTGGCGACGCGACAAACCCATCACATCCTCAAACGATGCATTGGCAAACAACACGCGGTTGTCCGCTTGAACCACCAACACCAGCGTGGCCAATAAATCGAATGCTTGGAAGCGAGTCTCAGGCATGGAATGCGTCCAACTCAGGGCGCACGCGCCAATTCGCGGCGCAAAGCCGCTTCATCGGCGCGACAACGCACCAGCTCGGTGCTGTTGGCGGTAAGCTGCTGGCATCGCGTTTGGGTTTTGATCAATTCGTCATTCAAAATGCTTTTCGCCCAACCATCGCGTTGCCGTTGGTCATTGAGGTCTATGCGTGGCATGACCACGATGGGCGGTTGTGGCAGCTCAGTCTTGTCGAGGTTGGGACGCCTGCGCGGCGCGGTCATGGTGATCTCAGCGGGCAATTCCACCACTTGGCAATTTTGTCCAGGACGGGGTTGATTGGTGAATTCATGGCCGCAGCGCCACACGGGGTAGGCGGGGTCTTGCGCCCACAGCGGCATAGCGCACAGACTGGCCAAGATGCAAACAACTTGAAGCGGCTTGTTCATTGCAAAACTCTCCTTGGCACCATGAAAAAAGGCGGCACCAGGCCGCCCCTTGTCACCGGTTTTGAGACCGGTGATTGACCCGCATGACTTCTCTCAGAGAGAGTAGTACATATCAAATTCCACCGGATGGGTGGCCATGCGAAAGCGTGTGACTTCTTGCATTTTGAGTTCGATGTAAGCATCGATCATGCTGTCGGTGAACACACCGCCCTTGGTCAAGAAACCTCGGCCTTTGTCCAAATACTCCAGCGCTTGGTCCAAGCTGTGGCACACGGTAGGCACCAACGCGTCTTCCTCGGGTGGCAAATGGTAGAGGTCTTTGGTGGCGGCTTCTCCGGGGTGGATTTTGTTTTCGATGCCGTCCAAGCCCGCCATCATCAATGCTGCAAAGCACAGATATGGGTTGGCCATGGGATCTGGGAAACGTGCCTCGATGCGGCGCGCTTTGTCAGAAGCCACGTGAGGAATACGGATAGAAGCAGAACG
>SXWY01000176.1 GCA_005789825.1 Burkholderiales bacterium
GAACACTGTCGCCACAAAATTTTCAACGCCGAATTCGTCATCGATGGACAGCCGCAAAGCCACAGTTTGTTCGGCATGATTCGGCATACGCACCAAACCCATCCACAACACACCGTCGTGGCCTATGCAGACAACGCGGCCATCATGCACGGCCACACGGTCGAGCGCTTCACCGCAGCGTTGCAAGGCTACATGCCGCGTTACGACAAAAGCGCTGGCGTGCATCACATATTGATGAAGGTGGAAACCCAGAACCACCCCACCGCGATTTCGCCATTTCCTGGTGCGGCCACCGGTGCTGGCGGAGAAATTCGTGACGAAGGTGCCACCGGACGCGGTGCCAAGCCCAAGGCCGGTTTGACGGGTTTCAGTGTGTCCAAATTATGGGGCAGTGATATCGGTCACGCGCCCCACATGGCGTCTGCTTTGCAAATCATGACCGACGGTCCTTTGGGCGGCGCGGCATTCAACAATGAGTTTGGTCGGCCCAATTTATTGGGGTATTTCCGCGAATACGAACAACGTATCCACGGCGTGCAAAGGGGTTACCACAAACCCATCATGCTCGCAGGTGGCTTGGGGGTGGTGCGTGGCGAATTGACGCACAAAAAGGTGTTCGAGCCGGGCACTTTGTTGGTCCAATTGGGTGGCCCGGGCATGCGCATTGGCATGGGAGGCGGTGCGGCCAGCTCATTGACCAGCGGTACCAACGATGTCGCGTTGGATTTTGATTCTGTGCAGCGGGGCAACCCTGAAATTCAACGCCGCGCACAAGAGGTGATCAACCATTGCAATGCCTTGGGCAAAGACACGCCCATATTGGCTATCCACGACGTGGGCGCGTGCGGTTTGTCCAATGCATTTCCAGAGTTGGTCAATGACGCGGGTCGTGGCGCCCGTTTCGATTTGCGCCAAGTTCCCCTTGAAGAAAGCGGTTTGTCGCCCAAAGAAATTTGGAGCAACGAAAGCCAAGAGCGTTATGTGTTGGCCATTTCGCCCGCATCCTTGTCGCAGTTCGCTTTTTTCTGTGAACGCGAACGGTGTCCATTTGCCGTGGTGGGCGTCACTACCGATGGCCGCCATCTCGCGGTGCAACACACCGATGAAACGCGTGCAGTGGACATGCCTTTGGACGTGTTGCTAGGCAAACCACCCAAAATGCTTCGCGATGTCCAGCGTATCTTGGTTGACACTGAGCCATTGCAAACCGAACAGATCAGCTTGCAAGACGCGGTGCTGCAAGTACTCTCACACCCGACGGTCGCGAGCAAACGGTTTTTGATCACCATTGGCGATCGCACCGTCGGAGGATTGAGCCACCGCGACCAAATGGTGGGGCCATGGCAAGTGCCAGTAGCGGACTGCGCCATCACTTTGGCAGATTTCAAAGGTGTGGCTGGCGAAGCCATGTCGCTGGGCGAGCGCACTCCGTTAGCCGCCATCAATGCCCCCGCTTCAGGTCGCATGGCAGTGGCCGAAGCCATCACCAATTTGTTGGCTGCACCCATCGATCTGGGCAAGGTCAAGTTGTCTGCCAATTGGATGGCAGCTTGTGGTGAAGCTGGCGAAGATGCCGCCTTGTACGACACCGTCAAAGCGGTCGCCATGGAGTTGTGTCCTGCGCTGGAAATTTCCATTCCCGTGGGCAAAGACAGTTTGTCCATGCGCACGCGTTGGCAAGCCCATGGTCAGCCCCAACAAGTCACCTCGCCCGTGAGTTTGATCGTCACCGCGTTTGCCGCTTTGGACGATGTGCGAGGCAATTTCACCCCTCAGCTCAATGCCAGCGAACCAGACACCAGTCTGATCTTGATCGATGTGGGGCGCGGCAAGCAGCGCATGGGCGGCAGCATACTGGCGCAGGTGTTGAATCAAGCAGGCGGTGCGGTGCCTGATCTGGACGATGCCCAAGACTTGGTTCGCATGGTCAACGCCATTCATGAATTGCGCACCAAACAATGGGTGATGGCCTACCACGACCGCAGCGACGGTGGTTTGTTGGCCTGTGTGGCGGAAATGGCGTTTGCTGGCCATGTGGGCGTGGCGTTGAATGTCGATTTGTTGGTCACCGAAGGAGACGGCATTTCTGACAGCCGAGCCGACCACGGCGACAGCAAAAATTGGTCACAGCAAATCAGCGCCCGGCGCGAAGAAAAAACGCTCCACGCTTTGTTCAACGAGGAATTGGGCGCCGTGATTCAGGTGCGCACCGAATTACGCGACTCAGTCATGCAAGTGTTGCGTCAGCACGGCCTGTCCGCTTGCAGCCATGTAGTAGGTAAAACCCGTCCCGTCGGTTCTGCCATCAGCAAAGGGACTGATGCGTTGAGTATTTGGCGCGACGCCAAAGAAATTTTCACGGCCAGTTTGTACGACCTGCACCAAGTGTGGGACAGCGTCAGTTGGAAAATTTGCCGCGAGCGCGATAACCCCCAAACCGCAGATGCCGAACATGCCGCCTGCGGACAAATGCAAGACCCCGGGATGCATGTGCACTTGACCCCCGGCGCACTTGACAACGTGGCTGCACCTTATATCCACCAACAAAAACCACGGGTGGCTGTGCTGCGCGAACAGGGAGTCAATTCGCATGTGGAAATGGCCTACGCTTTCACCGAGGCGGGTTTTGAAGCCTATGACGTGCACATGACGGACTTGCAACAAGGCCGTGCCAAGCTCCAAGATTTTCAAGGCTTGGTGGCTTGCGGGGGGTTCAGCTACGGCGACACCTTGGGGGCAGGCAAGGGGTGGGCTCGCAGCATCACCTTCAATGCCCAGTTGTCAGACCAGTTTCAGCGTTTTTTCCAGCGAGACAACACATTTGCCTTGGGCGTTTGCAACGGTTGTCAAATGTTTGCCGAATTGGCCGTGCTGATTCCTGGCGCAGACGCCTGGCCGCGCTTTACCGACAACCAAAGCGGTCGTTTCGAAGCGCGTTTGTCGCAAGTGGAAGTGATGGCATCCCCGAGCTTGTTTTTCCAAGGCATGGCAGGCTGCCGTTTACCCATTGCTGTCGCCCATGGTGAAGGCTATGCAAACTTCACTGACCGGGGAGACCCGCAGAAGGTGTTGGGCGCGATGCGTTTTGTCGACCACCATGGTCAAGCCACGGATGCGTACCCCTTCAACCCCAATGGCAGCGCAGGTGGTTTGACTGCTGTGACCACGCCAGACGGTCGATTCACCGCCATGATGCCGCACCCCGAACGCGTTTTCAGGCAATTGCAATTCAGTTGGACGGCCAGCAGCAGCTTTCAAAAATCCACAGATTTCAGCCCGTGGATGCGGATTTGGCGCAATGCCCGACGTTGGGTAGACTGAAACACGTATCAAGTGTTTGGCCTTGGGGCCGATTGAACACACAAAGGAAGCCGTTTTATGAGCATCAACTTGAACATCACAAGAGACCGAGAGCTCACCGATTTGCTCTACCAAAGCCATCTGGAATTGACGCATCTACAAGCAGACTTGACCGAACTGAACCAACTCCACAGCGAGACCGCCGTGGCCTTGGTCGATCAACCGATCGACAAACACACCGACCCGAGTCAAGCCAAAAAGGTTTTGCAAAAGGCCATGACAAGGAATATCACGCTGCAAAAAAACCTGATTCGGCTGATCAAACTGCTGACCCAAAACCACACGGATGCCAGCAGTTTGCTCAACGAGTTTGAAAAAATCCGCACCTCTGAACTTTTACAGAGCAAGACCTTTGCCCTGGCCCATGTGATTTCGCCTGAAAAAGCCGACAAGTAAATCGCCCATGAAAAAAGCCCTCGTTGGTCAAGCGAGGGCTTTTTTGCGTAGCGTACCAATTATTCGATCTTGGCCTTTTCGCGCAGCGATTGTTGGAATTCGGCCAGCTTGTTCGATTGCAATTGCTGGAGTATTTGGGGTTTGACTTCTTCGATTTTGGGCAGTTGCGCGTCCCGGATGTCGTCGAGTCGAATGATGTGAAAACCAAACTGGCTTTTCACGGGCGCAGAGGTGACTTCACCTTTTTTCAAAGACACCATCGCGTCTGAAAATTCTTTGACGAAGCTAGAAGCGTTGGCCCAGTCTAAATCCCCACCCTTGGCACCAGAGCCCGGGTCTTTGGACTGTTTTTTGGCAATGTCTTCAAACTTCCCACCCTTTTTCAGGCTGGCGATGATGGCTTTGGCTTGGTCTTCTTTTTCGACCAAGATATGCCGAGATTTGTACTCTTTGCCACCGTTCATGGAGGCGAATTTGTCGTACTCGGCTTTCACTTCAGCATCAGTAACCGGGTTATTTTTTTGAAAATCAGCAAACAATTCACGGATCAAAATACTTTGACGAGCCAGCTCCATTTGGGTCTTGTAGTCATCGGTGCTGTCCATGCCTTTGTTTTGGGCTTCTTGAAGAAACACTTCACGGATGATCACTTCTTCGCGAAGTTGCTGTTCCATTTCAGGGGTCACGGCACGACCTGATCGCTCGAGTTGGGCTGCCAAAGCTTGCACGCGAGACTTGGGAACAGCCTTGCCGTTCACGATGGCAATGTTTTGCGCGTGTGCTGCAGCAAAGGAAAAAGCCAGCGCAGCGGTCAATAGGGCTGGTTTGAAAAAAGAAATATGCATAAGTGACTTTCAGAAGAAAAGGGAGTCTGAGTAGGTGTTAAACCAGCCAAAATCAAACAGGGGGCTCAACAATCTCAATCGCCAAGGCATGAAGTCCTTGGTCAACAAATTGTTGCAACGCATCATACACAAGCCGATGCCGCGCCACCCGCGATAAACCCGTGAACCCCAAGGTGCCGATGCGCACACGAAAGTGGGTACCTTGACCAGATCCATCCGACCCGGCGTGGCCAGCATGCTGATCACTTTCGTCCTCAACTGACAAGTAAAACGGGTCCAAATCGGTTTGTAACTTGTTCATCAATTGCTCAGAGGTGATGTTCATGGCTCCCCCGCGGTCTTTGGGTCGGCCTGCGCGGGCGCAGGCTCGTTGTCTGCTTGAATATGTCGACTCAAATAAACACCTTGTCCCAGCACGAACACCAGCATGAACCCCATGCTGCCAAACAATTTGTAATTGACCCAAGTGTCGGTATCAAAATGGAAGGCTACCCACAGGTTCAAACCGCCTTTGGCCAGAAAAAACAGCACCCAACTCCACAGCAATTTGTCCCACACACCATCGGGCAAACGCAGTTGCGCAGACATCAGCGATTTGATGAAATTTTTCTTCATCAACCACTGACCACCCATCAAAATACCACCCATCAACCAAAACAAAATCGTCGGTTTCCATTTGATGAAGGTATCGTTTTGGGTCAGCAAAGTCGCGCCACCAAACAAAGTGATGATGCCCAGGCTCAACCACTGCATGGGTTCAACCTTGCCGTGTTTGAAATACAACCATCCGATTTGTACCAATGTGGCAACCATCGCCACGCCCGTGGCCACATAAATGCCAGCCAATTTGAACGCAATAAAAAATAAAGCGATCGGAAAAAAATCTATCAACAACTTCATGGCTTGCCTTCTTCAGGAACAAAAGACAGCGCTGCAGAATTCATGCAATAGCGCAATCCTGTGGGCGCAGGACCATCAGGAAACACATGGCCCAGATGGGCTTTGCACACTGCACACACGGTTTCGGTACGCAACATACCGTGGGCGCGGTCAACCCTTTCTTCGATGGTGGCTGGGTCCGCAGCTTGGTAAAAGCTGGGCCAGCCGCAGCCCGCGTCAAATTTGGTGCTGGAGTCGAACAACCTGGCATCACAGCAAATGCATTGGTAGGTACCTTTCGCCCAATGCGATTCATAACGGCCCGTATAGGGGCGCTCGGTGGCGGCATGTCGGGTCACTTCATAAGCAACGGGTTCGGCATTTTTGGCTGCCAGATGCGCACGCCATTCGGCGCTGTTTTGAGGGAATTTCATGATGAACAACTGATGGAAATGGAAGATGCCCAATCGGGCGGAAAACCCGCCCAATGTTCGAACCGAGGGTGTTCGTCATAGGGCGATGACAGCACTTGCAGCAAATCATCTACAAGCGTGAAGTTGCCTATTTTCGCCTGTGCAATGGCTTGTTCGCCCAAGTGGTTGCGAAGCACGTATTTCGGGTTGGTCTCTAGCATGATCGCCGCTGCTTGTTCGGTATTGAGCCCTTCTAACCGCTGCAAGTAGCTGGGAAGCCACGCCTCCCAAGCATGGCGGTTGATGAACAAGTCTTTGACAGCTTCGAACGCCAACACAGGCCCTTGGTCCTGCAAACGAGAAACAGCATGGCTGAGCCTGCGCCAAAAAATAGGGAAGTCTGTTTTTTCAGCAGCCAACAACTTGAGCAAAGATTCAATCAGCACATGGTCTTGGGCAAGCACATTTGGCAAGCCTAACTTTTGGGCAAATTCCCGATCAGCCAGCGCGGGGTAAAGCGCTTTGAATGTTTCCAAGGCTTGCACGGCCATGTCCTGGTCTTCAATCAGCGGCAGCAAGGCTTGTCCTAAACAATACAAATTCCAATAAGCCACTTGCGGTTGCCTGGCATAGGCGTAGCGACCTTGGTGGTCTGAATGGTTACAAATGTGCGCAGGGTCAAAGCCGTCTAAAAATTGGAACGGACCGTAATCAATGGTCAGCCCCAGCAAGCTCATGTTGTCGGTGTTCATGACGCCATGGCAAAAACCCACTGCTTGCCATTTCGCCAGCAACGACGCTGTTCTTTGGGTGATTTCTGACAACAACGCGCTGTAGCGAGGCGCGCCCGCCTGCAACTGCAGCAATCCATTGAATTGGGTTTGAATCAGAAAATCAACCAGGGTTTTGAGGGCACCGGTTTGACCGTTGGCGGCGAAATGCTGCAAATGGCCAAAGCGCAAAAAACTCGGGGCCACTCGGGTCACCACAGCAGCTGTTTCGATCTCTTCACGCAACACACGATCGGACGAGCCGACCAAGGCCAAAGCGCGGGTCGTGGGTATGCCCAAACCATGCATGGCTTCACTGCACAAATACTCACGAATACTTGAGCGAAGCACTGCCCGACCGTCCCCCATGCGCGAGTACGGTGTTTTGCCCGCACCTTTGAGTTGGATTTCTTGGGGCCCTGATGGGGTATCCATCACACCCAATGACAACGCACGTCCGTCCCCCAGTTGTCCAGCCCAAATACCGAACTGGTGCCCGCTGTACACACTGGCGCAGGGTGGGTTGTCAGTTACCACGGTGTTGCCCGCCAACACTGCCAACCAATCGTTGTCGAATGCATCATCTGGCCAACCCCATTCTTGGGCTAGCGCGAAATTTCGAGATACCCAGTGCACGTTGCTGAGCGCAGTGGGTGTGACGGGCGAATAAAAATCAGTCCCCAATGCGTCAAACGGGTGTCGCCAATCCAAGGAAATTCGCTGAGTAGAGGATTGCTGCATATGGCGATTGTGCACAATACGCGAAACAACGCGCACGGCAGTGCCATTCACAGGAGACTTCGCATGCTGGGATTGATGCAGCAACAGAACTTGTTGATATCGGACATGATTGAATTCGCCGAAAAGCACCATGGCGACACCGAAATCGTGTCTCGGCGAGTGGAGGGCGACATTCACCGCAGCAACTGGGCCACGATCGCAGCGCGTTCACGTCAAGTTGCCCAAGCGCTTGACCACTGGAACATAAGCCAAGGCGACCGTGTTGCCACCTTGGCATGGAACGGCTACCGCCACCTCGAGCTTTATTTCGGTGTCAGCGGCAGTGGCCGCGTGCTGCATACGCTCAACCCAAGGTTGCACCCCGAGCAAATCACCTGGATCATCAACCATGCCGAGGACACGGTGTTGTGCTTTGACATGAGTTTTTTGCCCATCGTGCAAAAAATCCACGGCGACTGCCAAAGCGTCAAACACTGGGTGGCGCTGTGTGATGCTGACAAATTGCCTGCGGACAGCGGCATTGCGCATTTGGTCAGTTATGAAAGCTGGATGGGCCAACAATCGACTTCCTACGATTGGCCTGCGCTGGACGAAAAAACAGCGTCTTGCATGTGCTACACCAGTGGCACCACAGGCAACCCCAAAGCGGCTCTCTACAGCCACCGTTCTACGTTGTTGCATGCGTATGCCTGTGCCATGCCAGATGTGATGTGTTTGTCTGCACGCGACAGTATTTTGCCGGTCGTACCCATGTTCCATGTCACTGCCTGGGGCATTCCTTACAGCGCGGCCATGGTGGGTGCGAAATTGGTGTTTCCAGGGCCCGCTCTGGACGGAAAATCGGTTTACGAATTGCTTGACGCTGAAAAAGTCACCTTGGCCGCTGGCGTGCCCACAGTCTGGCAGATGTTGCTGGCGCATTTGAAGTCAGGAGGCTTGCGTTTTAACCATTTGAAACGCACGGTGATTGGTGGCTCGGCCTGTCCGCCTGCCATGATCCAAGCGTTCAACGATGACTACGGCGTAGAAGTGCTGCATGCATGGGGCATGACAGAGCTCAGCCCCCTGGGTACGTTGTGCACCTTGAAAAATAAACATTTGGCGTTGCCGCCGCAAGAGCAAATGAAAATTCGCCTCAAACAAGGGCGGGCGATTTTCGGCATCGATTTCAAAATCGTGGACGAGCTGGGCAAAGAGCAACCCCACGACGGCAAAGCCTATGGCGATTTGTTGGTCAAAGGTCCTTGGGTGATCAAAGAATATTTCAAGCAAGAGGGTGCTTCACCGTTGCAAAACGGCTGGTTCCCCACTGGCGACGTTGCCACGGTGGATCCGGATGGTTTTTTGCAAATCACTGACCGCAGCAAGGATGTGATCAA
>SXWY01000022.1 GCA_005789825.1 Burkholderiales bacterium
CATGACCAGGGCCGACAAACTCGTCGTCATGCGCGACGGTGTGGTCGAGCAAACCGGCAGCCCGCTCGATTTGTACGACCACCCAGCCAACCAGTTTGTGGCGGGCTTTATTGGTTCACCCGCCATGAATTTTTTGCCGGGCGTGGTGCGTGGCAACCAAGTGGCTTTGGCCGACGGCTTGGTACTGCCGATGCCGGTGCAAGCCCGGGTTGCCGAGGGCCAATCGGTGGTCTACGGCATTCGCCCCGAGCATTTGCATATCGCCAGCGGTACAGAGGGTTTGGCCACTGAAGTGGTGGTGGTGGAACCCACCGGAGCGGACACACAGGTATTCACCAAAATCGCGGGTGTAGAAGTGACTTCTGTGTTCAGAGAACGCCACACGTTCACTCCCGGCAGCACCATTCGTCTTTTGCCTGATGCCAGCCGCGCCCATGTGTTCGATGCCAACAGCGGCCAATCGCTGGCGATCTGATTTGTCTTGAGTATGGAGCCCTGTCATGACTGAAACCACGCGCCGTCAATTTATCCAATCCACGGGGGTCGCCACCGGTGCTGCGGCGGTAGCCCCCTTGTTGTGGACCAGCTCTGCCCAGGCTCAGTGGAACAACGTGCCCGAACCGGGTGCCAAGCTGCGCGTGCTGCGCTGGAGCCGTTTTGTCCAAGGTGAGATTGATGCCTACATGGCGAACGTGAAAAAGTTCACTGCAAAAACAGGCATTGAGGTGCGAGTGGACACCGAAGGCTGGGAAGATGTTCGCCCCAAAGCCGCGGTGGCCGCCAACACGGGCGCTGGCCCTGACATCATTTTGTCGACCAATGACGATGCCAATCTCTACCCCGACAAGCTGTTGGATGTCACCGACTTGTGCACGTACTTGGGCAACAAGTACGGGGGCTGGTACCCAGCTTGCGAAACCTACATGCGGCCCGATGGCAAAAAATGGATTGGCGTACCACTGGGTGCGAGTGGCGCGATCATGGTGTACCGCCAAAGCCATGTCAAAGCAGCCGGCTTCAACAGCTTTCCCAAAGATACCGACAACTTTTTAAAAATGTTTCAGGCGTTACATGCCAAAGGCACGCCAGGCGGCATGGCGCTGGGCAACGCAACCGGCGACAGCGGTTGGACGCATTGGCTGATGTGGGCGTTTGGCGGATCTATCGTGGATAAAAACAACAAGGTGGTGATCAACAGCCCGCAAACCATCAAGGCGCTGGAGT
Source organism: Burkholderiales bacterium (assembly GCA_005789825.1). GTDB lineage: Bacteria > Pseudomonadota > Gammaproteobacteria > Burkholderiales > Burkholderiaceae_C > Limnohabitans. Next base: position 1,225 of record SXWY01000022.1, read on the forward strand.
ACGGCAGAGAGCTCTACAAAACCTTCATCCCGGGCACCTTGTCGTGGCTGGACCCGAACAACAACAAAGCATTTTTGGACAACCAAATCAGCGTGACCAACAACGGCATGTCCATTTATTACGCTGCCAAAAATTCTGACAACCCTGCGGTCAAAGCCATAGCCGCAGACATACAACACGCGCCCTTCCCTGTCGGGCCGGTAGGGGTTCCCACCGAATACCATTTGTTCTTCAACCAAATGATCTTCAAATACACCAAGTACCCCAAAGCTGCCAAAGAATTTTTGCGTTTCATGATGGAAGCCGAACAATACGACGCTTGGTTGCAAGGCGGCGGTGGTTATGTCTCGCACCCGTTGGCGGCCTACGGCAAAAACCCGATTTGGACCGCAGACCCGAAACACACGCCTTACCGAGACTCGGCCAAAAACATGCGCCCCTCGGGTTACGCCGGACAACTGGGTTATGCGTCTGCTGGCGCCATGGCAGATTTCATCGTCAGCAACATGGTGGCCGAAGCCGCATCGGGCTCTAAATCGCCGGCCGAAGCGGCCCAACGTGCCCAAAAACGCGCTGAGCGCTACTACAAATCCTGATGCTGCAAAAACTTCAAAACAGCCGCAATGGCTTGGGTCTGCTGTTCATGGCGCCAGCCACTCTGTTGCTCGTGCTCTTCCTCACCTACCCGCTGGGTTTGGGCGTTTGGTTGGGCTTCACTGATACGAAAATTGGCAGAGGCGGCGAATTCATCGGTCTTGAAAACTACGAATTTTTATGGGAAGACTCGGTCACCCGATTGGCCTTGTTCAACACCCTTTTCTACACTTTCGTTGCCAGTGTGCTGAAGTTTTTTCTGGGGCTGTGGCTGGCCGTTTTACTCAACGAACGCTTGCCCTTCAAAACCTTTTTTCGCTCGGTGATTTTGCTGCCCTACATCGTGCCAACAGCGTTGTCGGCGCTGGCCTTTTGGTGGCTGTATGACGCACAGTTTTCCATCATCAGCTGGGTCCTGATCAAAATGGGATGGATTGACCACTACATCGATTTTCTCGGCGACCCGTGGAACGCCCGCTTGTCGGTATTGGCGGCCAATGTTTGGCGGGGTGTGCCGTTTGTCGCCATCACTTTGCTGGCGGGTTTGCAAACCATTTCACCGTCTTTGTATGAGGCGGCAGCCATCGATGGCGCCACTGCCTGGCAACGCTTCAAGCACATCACGCTGCCTTTGCTCACCCCCATGATCGCGGTGGTGATGACGTTTTCGGTGCTGTTCACTTTCACCGACTTTCAACTGATTTATGTCATCACCCGAGGCGGCCCATTGAACGCCACCCATTTGATGGCGACCTTGTCTTTTCAACGCGCTATCTCTGGCGGCGCCTTGGGTGAAGGGGCTGCCATCGCGATTGCCATGGTGCCTTTTTTGCTGGCCGCGATTTTGTTCAGTTATTTCGGGTTGCAACGGCGCGCCTGGCAACAAGGGGGCAGCGACACATGAGTACAAGCCTAGAAGACGACAGCCAAGGCATGTCCTACCTGGACACAGTGCGCAGCCGTTGGGTGACGGTATACATACCCTTGGCTATTTTTGTGTTTGTGTTGTTGTTTCCTTTTTATTGGATGGTGATCACCTCGGTCAAGCCCAACAACGAACTGCTTTCTCGCGACGGCAACCCGTTTTGGGTGATTCAACCCACGCTCGAACATTTCCACAAACTGTTGTTCAAAACCGCTTACCCGGAATGGCTGTGGAACACCGTGTTTATTTCCGTGATTGCCACCGTGGTGTCGCTGGTGTGTGCGGTACTGGCGGCTTACGCGATAGAACGCTTGCGCTTCAAAGGATCGCGACAAGTGGGTCTGGGTATTTTTCTGGCCTATTTGGTGCCCCCCTCCATCTTGTTCATTCCCCTCTCGACCATTGTTTTTAAACTGGGTTTGTTTGACACACGCTGGGCGTTGATACTGACCTATCCCACCTTTTTGATTCCGTTTTGTACTTGGCTGCTGATGGGCTACTTCCGCTCGATTCCTTTCGAGTTGGAGGAATGCGCATTGATAGACGGCGCAACACGGTTTGAAATTCTCTGGAAGATCATTCTTCCGTTGTCCGTGCCAGGGCTGATTTCAGCAGGCATATTTGCGTTCACTCTTTCGTGGAACGAATTCATTTACGCCCTCACCTTCATTTCTTCCTCTGAAGTCAAAACCGTGCCCGTGGGCGTGGTGACCGAGTTGGTCGAAGGCGATGTCTACCACTGGGGCTCGCTGATGGCGGGCGCCTTGTTCGGGTCGTTACCGGTGGCAGTGCTGTATTCGTTTTTTGTCGACCATTACGTCTCAGGCATGACCGGCGCAGTCAAGGAATAAGATCACAGCCTGTCAGACCACACACAGGCTTTATGAATACTCCTTCTTTGGCAGATATGCGCAAGAACTACCAGCATGCTGAACTGCTGGAATCCAGCGCAACCAAACACCCCCTTGAACAATTCACGCTTTGGCTGAACCAGGCTCTGAAAGCAGAAATCCCTGAACCCAACGCCATGACACTGGCCACCGTGTCGTCCGAATTGCGCCCGAGCACGCGCGTGGTGTTGATCAAAGCCTACGACGAGCGAGGCTTGGTCTGGTTCACCAATTACGACAGCCGCAAAGGCCGAGAATTGGCGGGCAACCCCTTTGCTGCGCTGCAATTTCACTGGGTAGAACTTGAACGCGTGGTGCGCATCGAGGGGCGGGTGGAAAAAATCAATGAAGAAGAAAGTGACCAATACTTTCACTCGCGTCCATTGGCCTCGCGCATTGGCGCTTGGGCCAGTCCGCAAAGCGAGGTCATTGCATCGCGCGAATGGTTAGAAATGTCATCCCAAAAATTCGCGACCCAATTTGCCCAACATCCGCCGCGCCCTCCGCATTGGGGTGGCTATCGGTTGATACCCGAACAATGGGAGTTTTGGCAAGGTGGCTCAGCCCGGTTACACGACAGGCTGCAATACCAATGGCGCAACGGCCATTGGCTGATACAACGGCTGGCGCCCTGACAAAGGCTTCAGGTTTTCACCCAATCTTGAAAATACTGCCCGAGTTTGCGAACTTTGGGCGCCACCACGAAGGTGCAATAACCTTGCTCGGGGTGGTTGACAAAATAATTTTGGTGGTAGTCCTCAGCTGGCCAGTAATGGGCCAGTGGCAGCACTTCAGTCACGATGTGCTTGTCGTAATGACCCATGCTGGTGGCTTCAGCGATGAATTGGGTCGCCAACACTTGGTCGTCTTTGTCTGAATAATAAATACCGCTGCGGTATTGTGTGCCCGTGTCATTGCCCTGCCGATTGAGGCTGGTGGGGTCATGGACAGCGAAAAAAATCTCCAGCAACTGGCGCAGCGTAATCTGCTGGCGGTTGTATTCAACCCGCACCACTTCGTTGAACCCTGTGTCCCCCCTGCACACTTGTTCATAGGTCGGACGCGCTGCACGCAAACCGTTGCAATAACCTGATTCAACGCGGGTCACGCCTTTGACGCGTTGAAACACGGCTTCTGTGCACCAGAAGCAACCGCCGCCGAGTGTGATGATGGATGTAGTCATGCAAGCATCTTAGCCAGCCTTGCTTGTCATGTGAAAAAATTCAACACATACGCTACTCGCTTTCGGGGCCATGGCCTGTGGGACACTTGCCCGCATGGATGCCTTGGGAATTCTCAAACCCTTCCTCACAACCTTGCTTTTGCCCCCCGGGGGACTGTTGCTGTTGTTGGGATTGGCCCTGGCCTTGGCACGCAAACACCGGCGTTTGGCTTGGACACTGGTGGTCACGGCCAGCGCATTGTTGTGGCTGTTGTCTTCCCATGCCGCCAGCTACGGTTTGGGTCGCTGGTTGTTGCCCTCTTACCCTGCGGTTTCTGCGTCTGACTTAAAGCGGGCACAAGCCATTGTGGTGCTGGGCGCAGGCGTCAACCTTTATGCCCCTGAATACGGCGCACCCACCATGGGCGGTCGCGCCACTGCCCGGTTGCAATATGGTGCCCACTTGAAACGGCAAACCGGCTTGCCCATGTTGTTTGCCGCGGGCAAAGGCTGGGGCGCCTCCTCGGCGCAAACCATCAGTGAGGCCGAAGTCGCTGCCGCTATTTTGCAAAGAGACACGGGTATGGCCATTGAATGGCTGGATAAATCTTCCAGAGACACGCGTGAAAACTCTCTCAAAGCCTTCGAAATTTTGGCCCCGCTCCACAAAACCACGGTTTTATTGGTCACCAACGACTGGCACATGGCCCGCAGTGTCAAGCAGTTTGAAAAAGCAGGATTCACCGTGATTCCTGCGCCCATGGGTTTCATCCAACCGCCGCAAAACCCGTTGTTGGACTGCCTGCCTTCTGCCAGCGCTTTGGGTCAAACCCAGCTGATTTTGAAAGAGTGGTTGGGCCGGTTATTGACCTGATCCACTGGGGTTTTGCGATTGACTTGGCACCAGGCGCGGTATACATTACTAACCAGTCAGTCATTAACATGCCCATCTCTTCTTTCTCTCCCTCAACCGAACTTTCCCCGCACAAGCGCGAGCGGCGCAAAGAAGCCCGCCCGCAGGAATTGCTGGATGCCGCGTTGAGCCTGTTTGTCGAAAAAGGCTTTGCGGCCACCAAGGTGGAGGAAGTTGCGCTTCGGGCGGGTGTTTCCAAAGGCACGCTTTTTTTGTACTTCCACTCCAAGGAAGATTTGTTCAAAGCGGTGATACAACGCAATTTGTCTGACCACTTTCCGGTCTGGAACCAAGAGTTTGACGAATTCCAAGGCAGCACGTCCGAGATGGTCAGCTATGCCATGCAAACCTGGTGGCAACGCATCGGCAACACCACCGCCAGCGGCATCACCAAATTGGTCACCAGTGAAGCCAGCAACTTCCCCGAAGTGGTGAAGTTTTATGAAACCGAGGTGATGCAACCCGGTCACACCTTGTTCAAAAAAATCCTGCAACGCGGCATAGACAGCGGTGAATTCAAACCTTTTGACACCGACACCGCTGTCTACAGCCTGGTATCCGCCATCTTTTTTGTCAGCATGTGGAAGCATTCCTTGTCTGCCTGTGTCGCCCAAACGCGTTTCGAACCTGAACCATTTTTGCAGTCACATGTCCAAGCCTTGATGCATGGTTGGCTGACCACTCGACCCTGACCCATTTTCTTGCACCTCGGAGCTTGATGACATGAGATTGCGTTCCAAAATTGTCTGGACGTTGTTGCTGGTGGTGGTGCTGGCGGGCGCTGCCTACTGGCAAATGCGCAAAACCGCCGCTCCTTCCACCGCTGCCTCAGCACCCATGGCTTCTGCCAATACCGCCCCTGTGCTGAGCGAACAAGTCGTTGAATTGCAATCTTCAGACCTGCTCACGCTGAGACAGCAAACCATGGTGTTCACCTTGCCGGTGTCAGGCAACCTCAAAGCCCTGAACACGGTCACGGTCAAAGCCCGCACCGCTGGAGAATTGCTGGGCTTGGCTGGGCGCGAAGGCGACACCGTGAAAGCGTCTCAGGTGTTAGCCAAAATCGACCCTGCCGAGTACCAACGCAAATTGCGCCAAGCCGAGCAGCAAGCCGATGCGGCCAAAACCCAAATCGACATTGCGCAAAGGCAGTACGACAACAACAAAGCATTGGTAGACCAAGGCTTTATTTCCAAAACCGCACTGGAGGCGTCGGAGGCCACCTTGGCCGGTGCCAAAGCCACTTACAACGCTGCATTGTCGGGAGCCGATGTGGCACGCAAAACACTGGATGACACCGTGTTGCTGTCTCCCATCAGCGGACAAATTTCTGCGCGTCTGGCTCAACCTGGTGAAAGGGTTGGTATCGACCAAAAATTGCTCGATATCGTTGACCTCAGTAGCTTGGAACTGGAAGCCACCCTCAGCCCGGCAGACTCCATGGACGTGCGGGTTGGGCAATCGGCCATGCTCACGCTCGAAGGTCGAGACCAACCCGTGAATGCCCAAGTACAACGCATCAACCCGAATGTGCAATCGGGCAGTCGCAGCGTGTTGGTCTATTTGAAATTGCAAAGCACCCAAGGCCTGCGCCAAGGTTTGTATGGGCAAGGTCAACTCGAATTGGGCCGTGAACAGGTATTGGCCGTGCCGCTGGAATATGTGCGCACCGACAAACCCGAACCTTATGTACAAGTGCTCAACGGTTCGCGCTTGAGCCATCAGGCTGTCACATTGGGCAAACGCGGGCGCATCGGCTCTAACGAAGGGGCCTGGGTCGAAATCAAAGGCATTGAAACGGGCGCCCAGGTGCTGTCGTCTCGCGTGGGCGCCATGCGTGAAGGATTGAATGTGCGCGTGGTGTCTGACCCCTCATCCTCCCCAGCCAACAAGCCCTAAGCCATGTGGTTCACCCAAGTCAGCCTGCGCAATCCGGTGTTCGCCACCATGGTCATGTTGGCCTTGGTGGTACTGGGCTTGTTTTCGTTTCAAAAGCTCAAGATCGACCAGTTCCCGAATATCGATTTACCGGTTGTGGTCATCACCACCGAATACCCTGGCGCTTCGCCCGAGATCATCGAAAGCGAAGTCAGTAAAAAAATTGAAGAAGCGGTCAATTCCACCGCTGGCATCAGTGCTCTGACCTCTCGCAGTTACGAAGGCTTGTCGGTGGTCATTGTCGAATTTGAGCTGACTGTCAATGGCCGCAAAGCTGCCGACGATGTGCGCGAAAAAGTCTCGAATGTGCATCCGTTTTTGCGCCCTGAAGTCAAAGAGTCGCGCATTTTGCGGTTCGACCCGGCCAGTCGCCCGATTTGGTCATTGGCGGTCATCACCGAGAAGTCCAGCTTGCCCGAAGGCGTCAAACCACCCAGCCAAGTGGAGTTGACCAACTGGGCCGACCAAGTATTGAAAAAGCGTTTGGAGAATGTGCGCGGTGTGGGTTCGGTGGTGGTGGTGGGCGGCACCAAACGCGAAATCAATCTCTACCTCAACCCGCAAGCCATGGAATCGCTGGGTGTCACAGCGCAACAGGTGGTTGATGCGGTCAGCAACGAAAACCAAGATTTGCCAGTAGGCTCTATTCGCTCTTTGCAGCAAGACCGTGTGGTGCAGGTGCAGGGAAGAATGCAAAGGCCCGAAGATTTTGGCAACATCATCGTGGCGCGTAAAGGTGGCAGTATCGTGCGGCTGTCGCAAGTGGCCAGGGTCAACGATGGCGCACAAGAGTTAGAAAACCTGGCGCTCTACAACGGCGAGCGCACTTTGCTGTTGTCGGTGCAAAAGTCACAAGATGAAAACACCATCGACGTGGTTGACGGTTTGGCTCGCACCGTGGATGAGATGTCAGACCAGTTGCCACCCGGCGTGAAATTGCAAAACATTTACGACGGGTCAAGGCAAATCCGTGTGGGCGTGAACAACGTGCGTAAAACCTTGATCGAAGGTTCGTTGCTGACGGTGTTGATTGTGTTTTTGTTTCTCAACTCCTGGCGTTCGACCATCATCACTGGCCTGACATTGCCTATCGCCATCATCGGCACTTTTTTGTTCATGGCCATGTTGGGCTTCACCATCAACATGATCACGTTGATGGCTTTGTCCTTGTGCATTGGCTTGTTGATTGATGACGCCATCGTGGTGCGAGAAAACATTGTTCGCCATGTGCAAATGGGCAAAACTGCTTTCAATGCTTCCATGGAAGGCACCAAAGAAATCGGGTTGGCGGTGCTGGCCACCACCTTTTCTATCGTGGCGGTGTTTTTGCCGATCGGTTTCATGCAGGGCATCATTGGCAAATTTTTTCACGAGTTTGGCCTGACCATCGTGGTGGCTGTGCTGATTTCCATGTTTGTCAGTTTCACCCTGGACCCGATGCTCTCCAGCGTCTGGCATGACCCCAGTATCCACCGCAGCGGTCAAAAACAGCAACAGCGCAGTTGGTACGACATGACCTTGGGCCGCGTCACCCAATGGTTTGAAGACGCCACTGAGGCGCTCGGGCGTGTTTACCAGCGCATGCTTGCCATGGCGCTGCGGCACCGCTTGATGACAGTGTTGGTGGCACTGGGCATTTTCATCACCAGCATATTCATGGTGCGGTTTCTGGGCACAGAGTTTGTGCCCAAAGCCGATTACTCCGAAGCCAGTGTCACGTTTTATGTGCCAGTGGGTTCGTCTTTGCAAGTCACCGAAGCCAAAGCGCGTGAAGTCGAGCGCATGCTGCGCAGCTTCCCCGAAGTCCGCTACACACTCAGCACCATCAACACAGGCAACGCCAATGGAAAAATCTACGCCAATATTTATTACCGATTGGTCGATCGACAACTGCGCACGCTCAATGTGAACGATTTCACACCCATGATTCGCGAGCGTCTGCGCAACATGGGTGGATTGACTGTCACCCATGTGGGTTTGCTCGATTCGGTGGGTGGCAGCAAACAAATCGAGTTTTATTTGCTAGGCCCCGACCAAGCAGAGCTTGAGCGGATTGCTGGTGTGGTGATGACACGTTTGCAAAACATCAAAGGTTTGGTCGATATCGAGTCCAGCGTCAAGCCCAACAAACCCACGGTCGATATCACCGTCAAACGCGAAGCCGCCGCCGATTTCGGACTGGGCGTGGGCAGCATTGCCAACCAATTGCGTACTCTGGTGGCTGGGCAAAATGTCGGTGTTTGGCGTGCCGACAACGACCAAACTTACGATGTTCAGGTCAGGCTGGACCCCACCCTGCGCACCTACCCCCAAGACTTGGAGCGCCTGCCATTCAATATTGGCCAAAACCCCGATGGCAGCAGCCGTATCGTGCGCCTGAACCAAGTGGCGCAAGTCAATGAGAGCGTCGGCCCCAACCAAGTCAACCGCCGAGAACTTTCGCGCGAAGTGGCTTTCAGCGGTAACACCTATGGCCGTGCCACGGGCGAGGTTTCCAAAGACATACAAACCATGATGGCGGGCATTGCACTGCCTGACGGTTACCGCTATCAGTTTGGTGGAGCCACCAAAAACATGAAAGAGTCCTTTCAATACGCTGTGGTGGCGTTGGCCATGGGCGTGATCTTCATCTACATGATTCTTGCCAGCCAATTCAAAAGCTTTTTGCAGCCCTTGGCCTTGATGACGTCTTTGCCACTGACCCTGATTGGTGTGGTGGGTGCGTTGATGGTGTTTCGCTCCACACTGTCTATGTTCTCGGTGATTGGCGTGATCATGCTGATGGGTTTGGTCACCAAGAACGCGATTTTGTTGCTCGACTTTGCGATTCGTGCCCGCGAAGGCCTAGACCGAGGCGACGGCACGCATGATGCACCGCTTGGCCGAACCGATGCCTTGTTGCTGGCAGCCAAAGTGCGGTTGCGCCCGATTTTGATGACCACGTTGGCCATGGTGTTCGGCATGATCCCGCTGGCGTTTTCGGTCTCCGAAGGCTCAGAGCAGCGTGCGCCCTTGGGCCAAGCAGTGATCGGTGGGGTGATCACCTCTTCCATACTCACGCTGGTGGTGGTGCCTGTGGTCTACTGTTACATCGATGATTTGAGCCAGTGGTTGAAGAAACGTTGGCATGGCAAATCAAGCCTTGCGACCCACCCCGCTGGCTAGAATGGCTTTTTTATGAATTTTCTTGCTGAAATGAACACGGAAATCGCCCGCTTCAACATGGTTGAACAGCAAATCCGCACCTGGCAGGTGTTGGACCAGCATGTGCTCGCGCTGCTATCCCAATTAGAACGTGAATGGTTTGTGCCCAGCGCCTACCATGCGCTCGCTTACAGCGATACTGAAATCCCGATCGGCCACGGTGAACACATGTTGGCACCACGGGTTGAAGCCCGACTTTTGCAAGACCTCGGCTTGCAAGCCCATGAGCAAGTGCTTGAAATCGGTACCGGCTCGGGTTATTTGACAGCGTTGTTGGCCATGTCATGTGCCCATGTGACCAGCTTGGAATGCCACGCAGACTTGCTCACACAAGCGCAGAAAAATTTGCAACGCGCCAACATTCACAACGTTCGCTTATTACAGAACCAAGGCGTGCCCCAACCCTTGCCCCACGCCACTTTTGATGCGATGGTGCTGGGCGGCTCGGTGGCCACGGTGCCGGATGAATTGCTCACACTCCTCAAACCGTCGGGCAGATTATTGGCTGTAGTGGGTGATGAGCCCATCATGCAAACCACCTTGGTAAGGCGACAAACCGATGGCACGGGCCACAGCCGCGTGTTGTGGGATGTGGTGATTCCCCGTTTGCACGGCTTTGCCGACAGCACCGCTTTTCAATTTTGACCCACTGAAGTAACCCAAAGGAAGACCATGAATTTGTTTCGCACACTGCCCTTGATAGCGGCCATGTCTTTGGCCTTCACAGGCGCGGCCAGTGGCCAAAGTTTGGTCGAGCTCTACGACATCGCCAAAGGTTATGACGCCAATTTCAAATCGGTGCAAATCCAAGCGCAGGCAACCCGCTTGAAAGTCGAGCAAGCACAAGCCAAATTGGGTCCCACCGCTGCTTTGAGCGCCAGTGCCAACATAAACAATGGCGGCGCCCTGTCGCCCACGCCTGACAACGCCCTGTATCCCAGAGCCCACACCTATAGCGCACAAACCGGCACGGTCAGCGCTTCGCAGCCCCTCTTCCGACCAGGTGACAAAGCGGAAGTGTCACAAGCCAATTTGCAATTGCAAGTGGCTGATGCCCAGTTGCAAGCCGCCGAGCAAGACCTGATGGTTCGGTTGAGCCAAGCCTATTTCGAAGTGCTGGCCAGCCAAGACAGCCTGACATTCATACAAGCGCAAATGAAAGCGGTGTCTGAACAACTGGCCTTTGCCAAACGAAACTTTGAAGTTGGCACAGCCACCATCACCGACACCCGCGAAGCCCAAGCCAGTTATGACCTGGCCATGGCGCAAGAAATCGCAGCCCAAAATGATTTGCGGGTGAAAAAAATGGCGCTAGACCAACTGGTTGGCAAAGCCAATGTCGAACCCAAATCGGTTTCATTGACTGCCGTGTCCAAAGGACCTGTGCCAGAACGGGTTGAAGATTGGGTGGCACTCAGCGAACAGAACAACCCCAATGTCAAACAGTCCCGCATCAGCAGCGACGTGGCAAAATTTGAAACCCAAAAAGCGCAATCCGCACTCAAGCCTACGGTGGATTTGCAACTCAGCTACAGCTTGACAAACAATACCAACGGCAACATCAGCTCCAGCATAGATTCACGTTATGGCGTGGCTACTGGTGCAGTGGTGGTGAGTTATCCCTTGTTCAATGGCAATGCATTGAGCAACCGTGTGCGCGAAACCATGGCACTTACCCAAAAAGCCGAATCCGATGTGGATGCCATCACCCGTACCGTGGCACAAAGCACCCGCAGTGCGTTTTACGGCGTGGTGTCGGGCGTGAGCCAAGTCAAAGCATTGCAAGCGGCTGAAGATTCTGGACAAGTGGCGCTGGATGCCAATAAATTAGGCTACAGCGTCGGTGTGCGCATCAACATCAATGTGCTGGATGCGCAAAGCAAGTTATTTGATACCAAAGCCAAGTTGGCCAAGGCACGCTACGAAGTGCTGATGGGCCACTTGAAATTGCGACAACTCAGCGGCGTGCTGCAACTGGAAGATTTGCAAAATATCAACAGCTTGCTGGTTCCCTGACCCCTCTCACAGCCAAGGCTGCATCAACTGCAAGCAACGCCCCACCGCACCCTGGTGGCGTGCCGCAAACTCAGTCGCCCGTGCCGATTTTTGCTGACACGCTTGTCGGTCCATGGCGAGTTGGTATGACGTCTTCACTGCCTCAGCCATGTTTTGCACACGCACTGCCGCCCCGTCTTGCAGCGCCAATTGCGCGGCCTGCGCAAAGTTGTATGTGTGCGGCCCCATGACCACAGGGCATGCACAAGCACAGGCCTCAATCAAGTTTTGACCGCCCAAGGGCTCAAAGCTTCCCCCCAACAAGCACACACTGGCCACGCCGAAATAAAACGGCATTTCGCCCATGCTGTCGCCCAAAACCACTTGTGTGTCGCTGCGACACGCTTGCACATCTGGCGTCGCGCTCCAATCGCTGCGCATTTGCAAGGAAAACCCTTGGGCATGCACCAAGGCAGCCACTTGCTCAAAACGCTGCGGGTGGCGCGGCACCAACCACCATTGCACATCTTGTAAATACGTGGGCTGCTGCGCCAGACATTCCAACAACGCCACCTCTTCCCCTTCACGCGAAATGGCCAGCAACACCACCGGTCTGGCCATGGCTTTGCGCCAGGCCAAACCTTGTTGCAGCGTTTGGCTGTCTGGCACCGCGTCAAATTTGAGGTTACCCATGACCGATTGCACCGTGATACCCAACGCCTGAAAACGTTTGGCATCTTGCTCGGACTGCGCCCAGACGCCATGCAACTTATTGAACGCCGGTCGGGACAATGCCGACCATTGCATCGAGCGGCGCAATGATTTGGCACTGAGTCGCGCATTGATAAGCACCACAGGTATGCCATGTTGATGCGCCTGATCGACCATCACCGGCCAGACTTCGGTATCGACCAAAAACCCTGCTCGGGGTTGAAAATGCCGCAAAAACCTGGCCACCATCTCCGGCGTGTCCCACGGTTGCCACACCTGCACATCGCCGTCGTGCAACAAATCCATGCCCTGCTCTCGGCCCGTGGCCGTGCCGTGCGTGAACACAAACTTGACGCCCGGATGAGATTGGCGAATCGCGGCCACCAGTGTTTGGATGGCGCGGGTTTCACCCAAAGACACCGCATGGATCCACACACCACCTGCGCTGGCAGGCACACTGTAGTAACCGAAACGCTCTGATACCGACACCCCATAAAGCGGCTCTTTGCGCGAGCGCAAATACAGTTTGAGCAACAACAACGGTGACAACAACCGCATGACCCAGCCATAAACGAACAAGATCATGCTTGTCGCTCCGTGGCAAGCGCATGGGCTTGCAAACCATTGAGCCACGCATGCCATACCGATTCAGGCGCCGGACACGGCGTGTCAAACACACTTTGCTGCCATGCGCAATCCAGAGGCCCGGTGCGCCAAGCCGTGTCGAAGTTATACATTTGCACATGCGGCAAACCCAAGGCCACCGCGATATGGCTGGGCCCGCTGTCCACCCCGATAACGCCTGTGCAAGCCGCCAGTGAACGGGTCAACGACAGCACGTCCCCGCGCGGCCAGACCACGGCATGTGGAACCGCGGCTGCGATGGCTGTTGCGGTTTCGGCTTCTGCATCGTTGGATTGCGGGATAGCCAGTGCAAAACCGAATTGATTCAATTGCAACCCGAGCTTGATCCAATGTGCCAATGGCCATGTCTTGTCATGGCGGGAGGTGCCGTGCACCAACGCCACAGTGCGCGGTGCGACAAGCGGGTCAGGGGCGATGAACAACGTCTGGCGCGGCTCTGTGCTTTGGGCATAACCCAATGCCTGTGCGCACACATGGCGTGCACGCTGCACCGCGTGGCTGCGCCAAGCGCATGGCACCGCGATATCGGACACCCAACGCGTGGGCGCTTCGTAGGCCGAGCCTTGCGTGCGATTGGCCATGGCAATTCGCTTCCCTTTGTCGGTCAAACGGGCCAAGCGCGTAATCAATGCAGATTTGGTGAGGCCTTGCAAATCGATGACTGCGTCATAAGAATGGGCTTGCAGTTCTTGCACAAATGCACGCCATTGCATACGGGTCTGTGCTGTCCACCATGCTTTGCGCCAGGCACGCAATCGGCAAGTAATGACACGCTCTACCGCTGGACACAGGCGAAGTAGCGGCGCAAATCCTTCTTCCACCACCCAGTCGATCTGTATGCCTGGCAATGCGGTGTGCATGTCAATCGCTGCGGGCAGGCTGTGCACCACATCCCCCAAGGAAGACAATTTGACCACCAGAACCCTCAATGCGCTGCCTCTTGCACCTTGGCATCTGGTTTGATACGCCGCAGCAAAGCCATCATGTCGGCTTCAATGCGCTGTAATGCCGCAGTGGTTTGCCCTTCGAAGCGAAGCACCAACACCGGCGTGGTGTTGGAGGCCCGCACCAGACCAAAGCCATCGTCCCAATCAATGCGAACGCCGTCTATATCGCAGAGCACCGGTTGATGCTCTGCGCTGGGTAAGCCTTGTGAAGTTGCAAGCGCGAGCAACTCAGCGGTGACGCGGTGCGGTTCGCCTTCCTCGCAGGCCACATTGAGTTCAGGCGTGGACTCACTGCTCGGTAAGCTGTGCAAGACTTGGTTGGCGTCTTCATGGCGGCTGAGAATTTCCAGCAATCGACATCCTGCGTAAGTGCCGTCGTCAAAACCAAACCAGCGTTCTTTGAAAAACACATGGCCGCTCATCTCACCACCCAAGGGGGAACCGATGGTTTTCATTTGGGCTTTGATCAGCGAATGTCCGGTCTTGAACATCAACGGCACGCCACCGGCCGCGCGAATAAATGGAGCAAGTTGCTGCGAACATTTCACGTCAAACACAATGGTGCCACCCGGTTGCCGTGACAACACATCCCGCGCGAACAGCATCATTTGCCTGTCGGGATAAATGGTTTGGCCATCACGGGTCACGATACCCAAGCGGTCGCCGTCGCCGTCGAATGCCAAACCCAGTTCTGCATCGGAGTCTTGCAAGACGCGTATCAGGTCGCGTAAGTTTTCAGGCTTGCTCGGGTCTGGGTGATGGTTGGGGAAATGACCGTCGACTGCACTGAACAATTCAATCACTTCACAACCAATGGCACGCAAAATCTGCGGTGCGGTGGCACCTGCCACGCCGTTGCCTGAATCGACCACGATGCGCATGGGACGGGCCAGTTGTATGTCTTGCACTATGCGCTCTTCGTAAGCTTGCAACACGGACACCGTTTGCACACGGCCTCCATCGCGCAACTGCCATGTTTCGGCCTGCATCATGTGTCGCAAGGCTTGTATGTCGTCGCCGTGAATCGCGCGACCAGCCATGACCATTTTGAAACCGTTGTAATCTTTGGGGTTGTGGCTGCCCGTGATTTGAATGCCGCTTTCACACAAAGTGCTGGCGGCGAAATACAACTGCGGTGTGGTCACCATGCCGACATCCAACACTTGTATGCCTGCTTGCACCAAGCCTTGTATCAGCGCTTGCGACAAGTCGGGACCACTCAAGCGACCATCACGGCCCACCGCGACCTGTTGTTGGCCAAGGGCCAAGGCTTGCGTGCCAAAACTGCGGCCCAAGGCCACCGCCATGTCGGGATGCAATGCAACCGGTACCACGCCACGTATGTCATACGCTTTGAAAATGGAAGGCTCAATCATCATCCGAGGCATTGTAGAGGGCGGATTTTGCGCATACCTGTATCAGATACCTGCGAAACAAGCACGCATCCTTTTTCATAAATAATTCACACATGAACCCCAGCAAAGCAACGCCTCCATTCGCAGCAAAACAATGGCAAATGCCGATACACACCCCACTTGGACAAATGACCTTGGTGGCCAACGAGCACGGCTTGTGCGGTGCATGGTTTGAACACCAAAAACATTTCCCGAACTTGCAACACCTGCCATGGGGTCCGAGCCATGGCTGGTTGGTCAACGCCAAAACGCAATTGGCAGAATATTTCGCAGGCACACGACAACATTTTGAGTTACCACTCACGCCAATAGGCGGCACGGGCTTTCAGCAGCAAGTGTGGCGAGCACTGGCCATGATTCCGTTTGGCAAGTTCACCTCTTATGCGGACATCGCGCGTTTCATTGGCAAACCACAATCGGCCCGCGCCGTGGGCATGGCTGTCGGACGCAACCCACTGGGTATTTTTCTACCCTGTCACCGTGTGGTGGCCAGCAATGGTGCGTTGACCGGCTATGCAGGTGGTTTAGACCGCAAAGTCGCCTTGCTGACCATCGAAGGCAGCTTGTTGTGACCGCTGACTTGCGCTGGCAACGCTGGTTGCCAGAGTTTGTGGCGCTGGGCACGATTTGGGGTTCTTCGTTTGTCTTCATGCGCATGGCCTCACAGCAATTTGGTCCATGGTCCACGGCTTGGTTGCGGGTCACTATCGCTTTGCTGGTGTTGCTGCCTTTATGGGTCTGGCGGGGCCAAAGCGGTGTGTTGAGGACACATTGGCGTGCGGTCATGGGCGTGGGTGTTGTGAATTCCGCCATTCCCTTTTGCTGTTATGCGTTTGCAGTGCTGTGGCTAACCACGGGCTTGTCGTCCATATTGAATGCCACCTCACCGTTGTTTGGTGCTTTGATTGCTTGGGTATGGTTGGGCGAACGGCCTGGCCATTGGCGGTTGCTGGGTTTAGGTTTGGGTTTTGTGGGCGTGGGTTGGCTGGCGGCAGGCATGCCTGGCGGTTTGTCGTTTTCGGAACCAGCCAATGGTTGGGCAGTGCTGGCCTGTTTATTGGCGACCACTTGCTACGGCTTGGGCACAGCGTATTCACAGCGCTATTTGCCATCGGTGCCTGCACTGACCATGGCAACCGGCAGTTTGCTCGGCGCTTGCGTGGCGCTGGCCATACCAGGTATTTGGTTTTGGCCGCAACAATGGCCTGAAGGTTCAGCATGGCTGGGCTTGTTGCTGGTGGGTGCATTGTGCACAGGCGTGGCTTACGTGCTGTATTTCCGTTTGGTTACCAAAACCGGTGGGGCGCGAACTTTGAGTGTGACGTATGTGATTCCGCTGGTGGCGAATCTGATCGGTGTTGTGCTGTTGGACGAAGCGATCACGTGGCAAATGCTGTGGTGTGGAATATTGATTTTGATGGGCACGGCCTTGGCGAATGGGTTGTTGCCGGTGAGGCGCAAGGGCTAGGTTGTTGCTGTGCGGTCTGTGTTGCAGGTGTTGCATGAAGTCATTGGCATGGCTGAGCGTTTCATGTTGCTTAAAGTCATTGGCATGGCCGCCCGTTTCAAGTTGCTTAAAGTCATTGGCATGGCCGCCTGCGCCGGTATGCTTTTTGCTGCGCTATCGCTCGCAAAAACATCCCCGCACAGACGGCCTGTCGAGATGCTGTTGGTACGCATGCACCTTCGGTGTTTGTGACCACTTTGGCGGCGTGAAACAGTACGAGTGGATGACCGACATGGCGGTCGGGCCGACGCGAGCATTGCAGCTTGCTGCAGTGAGCGGCGACCGAGCCGGCATGGCGTGAGCACCTTACATCAGCGCAAAAACCGGCATGGCGTGAGCACCTCACTGATTAACTCATTCGGTTAGGTGACATGGTTGGCCGCCACGGTATGCATCGCTGCGATATCGCTCGCAAAAATATCCCCGCACAGACGGCCCGACTGATGTCTTGGCTAAACGTGCAACTTATTTCATCGTGACTGCTTTGCTTGCGTGAAACAGTACGAGTGGATGACCGACATGGCGGTCGGGCCGACGCAAGCATTGCAGCTTTGCTGCAGTGAGCGGCGACCGAGCCGGCATGGCGTGAGCACCTCACTGATTAACCCATTCGGATCGGTGGCATGGCCGCCCGCGCCGGTATGATTTTTGCTGCGCTATCGCTCGCAAAAACCGGCATGGCGTGAGCACCTTACATCAAACCGTGCAAAAAACGCAAAGCCAAACGGTTCAAATACGAGCCTGACTCCGCCAACGCCGACAACAAATTGAAATGGTGCAAGCCTGGCAACGCCTCACACACAGGCACACAAGCCTTGCCCCACGCCTGCTGAATCAACACATGTTGGCGAATAAATTCATCGCTCTCCAACGCACCCACCACACTCCAGAAACTGCCCTGCGCCGGGGTCGGCATCCAAGCTGGGCTGCAACGCAACACCTGCGCTTCGTCAAGCCGCAAGTCCGACTGCAACATCGGCGAACGCATGACAGATTCCAATTCAAACAAGCCAGACACGGACAGACCCGATTTCACCAGGTCGGCAGGCAAATCGTCTGCATAGCGTTGCCATTGACAAGCCATCATCATGGCGGCCAAATGCCCCCCCGCAGAATGCCCGACCACATGGATGCGGCTGGGGTCACCGCCCCACTCGCTGATGTAGCGCCAGACCCAAGTCAGCGCTTTGACCATTTGCATGACGATGTCAGGAATGGTGACCCTTGGGCACAAGGCGTAGTTGGGCACCACCACGCAAACCCCTTCACGGGTGAATGAGGGCGCGATGAAAGACTGGTCGGATTTGTCCAAAGCTCGCCAATATCCCCCGTGCAAAAACACCATCACGGGTGCATGCGCGAGGTTGGCGGGAAAAATATCTAAATTTTCATTGGGGCCATCGCCGTAACTGATATCGGTCAACCCACGCAACTGGTTTCGGGCAGCTTTGGATTGCTCGGTCCAGTGCTGTAAGTGATTGGCGAAGTCCGGTACCCATGCCCGGTTGTTGTACATGCGGTCATACCATTCAGGCGTTTGCCGCATATACATTTGCGGGCGTTATTTGTTGGTTTGAGCTTGTCGAATAGCCGAATTGGCCTCGGCACCAGGGTTGGCACCACCCACGGGGTTTTGGATCACCAAGCCCAATAAACGGGCGCCGTGTTCAACCGCGATGGAACCGTAAGAAATATCGCCATGCACCACGGAGTCTTTGTGGAACTCGACGCGTTCAGAGGCGTAAATATTGCCTTCTACCTTGCCGGCCACCATGACCCTGTGGGCTGTGACGTCACCCGAGACTTCACCGCTGGCGCCTATGGCCACAGTGACTTTGCTCTCTTTGGCGGTTTCGATATTGCCCACCACCTTGCCATCGATACGCACGCTGTCAACCAACACAAGACGACCATAAATTTGTGTCGTGCGTCCAATCAGGGTTTCAAAACGCTCTTGCGAACTGGCCAAGGGTTTGTCACGCAATTTCTCAAACATGGTTCTCTCCGTGAAAACTCAACTTGCGTTGAGCGGAAGCACTTGCACGGGGTTGATCACCCTGTCGCGAATAAAGACTTCGTAATGCAAATGCGGCCCGGTGGATCGCCCAGTGCTGCCAACTTCGCCCAGCACACCGCCGCGCTCGACCACATCGCCCACTTGGGCAATGCGTTTGCTCAAATGCGCATAACGGGTGGAAAAACCTTCTGCATGCTGGACTTCGATGACGTTGCCATAACCAAAATCCCACCCTGAGCGGGTGACGGTGCCTTTGGCTGTGGCAACCACCGAAGTGCCCGAACTGGCCGTGAAGTCCAAGCCTTCGTGCATGGCCAAACCGCCGGTGAAAGGATCATTGCGAATACCAAAACCACTGCTGATTTTGAAGTCGCCTCGAACAGGCAAACCCGTGGGCAAGGTGTGCAACCAATCGAGTTGTTTTTCCCAGTTGGAGCGCAATTCCAGTACGGCTTGCTGGGTTTGCAAAAAATCTTGCAGGGTTTGGTCAAACTCTATGCCCAAAGGCTGGCGGAACAGGCTGGAAAAAGGTTTAGGGGCCACCAACGGCCCGCCTTTGTTGTCGTCACGGCGGTTGATTTTGTCGCGCACCACATTGGGGGTGGCCATTTCCATGAACCGGTTTTTCATGGTCTCTAACTGGCGGATTTCGTTGACCGTGTTGTGCATGGATTCGCGCAGCTGGCTCAAGTGGTCACGGTATACCGACTCCATGCGTTTTTGCTCGGCTTCGGTGGTGACACCGCCGATGCTGCGGGCCAAGTCTGGGTTGTATTCCACAGCGATTTTGAACCCCACAAAATGCAGCAAAAAACCCGCCGTGACCAAAAACAGTCCGACCACGACCGCCGCGGTCAATACCGTGCGGGTGGTGATGGAAATGGTCCTGACGTTACCGGTCGGCCCTGATAGCCACATTAACTGCATGAGTCATCCTGAGGAAAAGCCCTTTAAGAGAACAGGGATCGTCATTCTATGCAGTTAGCTGAAGGGCGCAAAGCACTAACAACGGTAAAAAATCATATAAAGCAGTGCAAATATTTTTATAGTTAATTAAAAAGGATTCATACGATGGAAGAAACATAGTGGCCCAGAAAAAACAGACTACCCAAGTTGGCAGCCCAAGCCCAGAAAAAACGGTTCAACCCGAAAAACCAAAAAACCAAAAAGTGAAACAGCAAAGCCACGCCCACGAAAACGGACGTCCAATCTGGGAAGACCAATACCAATGGAAACAAGCCTTCCCACAAAATAAATGCCCAACTGCAGACCCAGGCCACAACTGGGCGGCGAAAGACGCTGTCCGCTTGGAGTGGGCCATACAAGCCACTGTTTAAAAATACCGGCAAGGCTTCTCCGTTGCGCCATTCAGGTCGTTTGAGTTTGACCCAACCGGACACAAAGTAAGAGCTCAGCGTTTGGATGGCGATGTAGCCCAGACCCGCAGACCAACCGGTTTGTGCATCGGTGAACCTCTCAACCACTTGGGCGATCAGCAAGCCGGTGGCGGTGATCAATGTCATGAAATCGCTGCCACCGTTGAACGCACCTCGCCAGCGAATCAGTAATAACAAGTTGCCGACGAACAGCAGCAAGGCAATTGCCAAATGGTTACCCGCCACCATCAACGCCACGGCAGCCAAGGCCCTGACCCACAATTGCATTTTGTACAGAACGGGTCGATACAGCCAGTCCAAGCTGCGCTTGAGCCAAGCTGGTTGATCCGGTATGTCTGCGCGTTGCACCTGCCACGCCCAGACACCGTGCGCATCGGTACTGGCGGTGATGCGTGCATATTCAAAGCATTGCAACAACACGCTGAAGCCGCCCAGCAGTTCCAGCCAGCGCACCACCAAATCGCCAGACATCAACATGGCATGGCGGGGCTGCGCAGCACCGTGTCGCTGCTGATCAATCCTTGCGGGCTGGGACGCTCAAGGCGTATTTCCAACTGGTACAAGCCGGTAGTTGCCACGCCGCCCGTGTGTTCTTTGACGGCTTGCAGGGCATGCCTGCAAACCAGTTGGTAGCTCACCAAATGGCTGGCATCCGCACCTTCGTCCAATTCTTTGATGTCGCTGGACAGGTGGTCCACCAGATTTTGCAAAGCCAGGTCCCGGTTGCCCCAAGGGTTGTGAAACAAACGCCAGAAATTTCTGGGCTGACGCGGGTAAATCCAGTGCCACTCGCCCCAGTCACCGCCATTGGGTGCAACACGGACATACAAATGGGGCACTGGTCCCACCTGGTGATAGAACTGCCAATTGGGGAAAAACGCCCGCAACAAAAAAAACCAAGGCCCGCGAACGGTTTGCTGTCGGTAAAACATGCCCAAGGCGAGCAGCCCGAAATACAGCACAAACAAACCCACCCAAATGCGCATCACACACCTTTGTTACCAACGTTGCGATTGTGCAGAAATTGCCAGCGCCCCGCGCCCAAGCTATTGGCCTGGTCTGAGCGTGTAAAGTCTGAGGCTTTGCGGCGCCCTGCTTAGCCCGCGCCTAACGGATGCCCTATGAGTTCCCGATCTGCTGCCAAAAACCTGTCTTTTGAAATCAAGAACGTGCATTTGCCGCTGATGTCGGTGTTGGTCAAGTCCGCAGATCTGGCCAATTTGGGCGACGATTTACAGCAACGCTTTGGCGACACCCCGGATTTTTTCGACAACGACCCGGTGTTGATCGATTTGCAAGCCCTCGACCCCCAGGCTGGCCCGCTGGACATGAACGGCTTGCTGCAACTGCTCAAACGCCACCGCATGAATCCCGTGGCACTGCGTGCTGCCAACCCGGTACAAGAAGCTGCCGCCACCTTGGCCGGTTTGTTGGTGGTGCAAGAACTTCGCCCAATGCCAGGCGGCTCGACCCCCGTCCAAGAAACCGTTCGCGAAGTGGTGCGGGAAGTCGAAGTGGTTCGTGAGGTGTCGGTGGCCTCTCCCAGCGCCATGGTGATTGATAAACCTTTGCGCTCAGGCCAACATGTCTATGCCAAAGGGCGCGACCTGGTGGTGTTGGCCATGGTCAATCCGGGCGCTGAAATCATGGCCGATGGCCATATCCATGTGTATGCCCCATTGCGTGGCAAAGCGATTGCAGGCGCCAAAGGCGACGCCACTGCACGGATTTTCACCACCAGCTTAGAAGCAGAATTGGTGTCTATTGCAGGCGTTTACCGCACCAGCGACACAGCGTTGCCCAAGGAAGTTTTGGGCAAACCGGCGCAAGTTTGGTTGGCTGACGACAAGTTGCAAATGCGGGGCTTGTAAACTCGTCGGGTTTTGCGCTACAGCAGGTTTTGTTTTCATTCACTGGGATTTTTTTCAATGACAAAAATAGTCGTCGTGACATCTGGCAAAGGCGGGGTTGGCAAAACCACCACCAGCGCCAGTTTTGCCTCTGGGTTGGCATTGCGTGGCCACAAAACTGTGGTGATCGATTTTGATGTGGGATTGCGCAACTTAGACCTGATCATGGGCTGCGAG
>SXWY01000177.1 GCA_005789825.1 Burkholderiales bacterium
CGATGCGTCCGGTTCGGCGGCACTGCACCGACTGGCCGAAGCCAAAGGCGCGGTCGAATTGCTGTTGACCCAGTCCTATGCCCGCCGCGATCAAGTGTGTGTGATCGGTTTCAGAGGCACCCAAGCCGAGGTGTTGTTGCCGCCCACCAAATCGCTGGTACGCGCCAAACGCAGTTTGTCGGGCCTGCCCGGTGGGGGTGGCACGCCCTTGGCCCGCGCCATCGAACAATGCCTGCAAGTGGCATTGGCAGAAAAACGTCTGGGGCATTCGCCCAGTTTGGTCATGCTCTCTGACGGCAGGCCCAATGTGAGCTTACAAGGCCAAGGCGGGCGGGCCCAAGCGCTGGAGGATGCGCTCACTTTGGCGCATGTTTGGCGTGGCCATCAACTGCCTGCGATTTGGCTGGACACCAGCGCACGACCCGAGCCACAGGCCCAGCAATTGGCGCAAGCCATGGGCGCCCACTATGTGCCACTGCCCATGGCCAACAGCAACCGCATGGCGCAAGCGGTACAAGCCGTGCAATCGGGGAACACACCACCACCTGCCACCGCCACTGCGCGTGCTGCTTGGCAGCCCAACGCCCCGTCCGCCCAGACACCCGTCTGGCGCAACCCCGGCGCCTGAGCCATGGACTGGGAACGCCAGCGAGAAAACTGGCCCAACAGCGATGTCAGCCGTTTTGTGAACGCTGCGGGTGTGCGCTGGCATGTGCAGCAAGCCGGCACCCAAGGCCCGCGCGTGTTGCTGTTGCACGGCACCGGTGCGTCTTTGCACACATGGCGCGATCTGCTCCAGCCGCTGGCGCAGCATGCGCAAGTGTTGGCCATTGATTTGCCCGGGCATGGCTTTAGCAGCCTGGCCGCCGGCCAAGGCATGTCATTGCCGGGCATGGCGCAAGGCGTGGCCGAGCTCCTCACTGAATTGGCTTGGCCTGTGCAAGCCTTCATCGGCCATTCGGCTGGCGCCGCCATCGCCGCGCAAATGGTGCTGGACAAACAACTGCAGCCCGAGGTGCTGATCGGCATCAACCCGGCGTGGTTGCCCTTGCCGGGCTTGGCGGGTTTGCTGTTTCCACCCACCGCCAAATTACTGGCCATGACCGAAATCGTGCCGCGCTGGTTCGCCCGCCAAGCCAGCAGCCCAGGCGTGTTGGAAAAGTTATTGCAAAGCACGGGCTCTGTGTTGGATGAACGCGGCACGGGCTTGTATGCGCAATTGGTTGCCAGCCCAGCGCATGCACAAGGGGCGTTGAACATGATGGCGGCTTGGGATTTGTCGCGGGGCGTCGAAAAATTGCGCCAATTGCACTGCCCAGTGCGCTTGTTGGTGGGCGGCAAGGATGGCACCGTGCCCCCCGCCCAAGCGCGACAAGCACTGAAGCTGCTTGACAACGCCGAACTCACTGAATGGCCCGCCTACGGGCATTTGGTGCATGAGGAGGCACCGCAAGCCACTTTGCTTTATTGCCAGCAAAAATTGCGCCTAGAATTTGAATGAGGAACACACCATGAAAAAAAATTACTACATCCAATTTTTGAATTTGCTCAAAGCGCTGGAGCAAACCTCTCAACAACCTGACATCGACGTCACCAGCAAATTGATCTTGGAAGAAATTGCCATCGGCGTTGCCAAAGGCGAGATGCTGACAGTGTCCGATGTGATGGGCTTGAAGCACATTGGCTCACCCGCGACTTTGCACCGCAAACTCAACTTGCTGATCGAAGCCGACATGGTGTTCGCGGTTTTTCAAGACAACAACCGCCGCACCAAATACATGGCGTTGACCCAAGACGGGGAAAGCTACTTTCGCCGTTTGTCGGATGCGATTCAAATGGCACGACCGTCCCCCAGATGAACGCCAACCTGTTCTGGAACAACCGGGCCATCACCTATGTGGTGTTGACACTGGTTTTCGGGACTTTGTATGCGCTGAACAATGTATTGACAGCGCCATTGCTGCTGGCCCCGGGGGCCCACTTGGTTCACCTGCCAAGTGGTTTCAAATTGTTGCTGGTCTTGGTTTTTGGCATGGTCGGCGCTTTGAGTGTTTTCACCGTGTCCTTGGTCGCTGGTTATGGGTTTTTTTTCGCCGGACAACTGCCCTTGTCCATCGAGTTGGCCATCGCCAATGCCACTGCACCGTTTTTGACGGTCAAGTTTTTTCTAGACCAGCAACTGGTTCAACCCGACTTGAGTGACTTGCGCCTCAAAGTATTGGCGCTCATGGGTCTGTTGTATGCCGTGCTGAATTCGGCCATGAACCAGTTGTTGTTGTTCTGGAACCATGCGATTCAAAACATGGTGGATGGCCTGATGATCATGTTCACCGGCGATGTTTTAGGGGTGATTTTGGTGCTCGGTTTGCTGCGCCTGGCCATGCGATGGACCAAGCGCAAAACGCATGCGACCGAAGACAGCCAACGGCCTCCTGCGCCTTGAGTTGAATGGGCCCCTGTGGCTGCCTCAGGTCTTGGCCATGCCCATCAAATGGGCCATGTCTTTCAAAAAAATCTTCACATGCGCCATGGGCTTTTTGCGTTCGAGTTTTTTGTTCATGTAGGAATCGAACGTGATTTTTTGCACATCTCGGTCTTCGCACATCTTGACAAAACTCTCGCGCCGCTTGTCGGTGCTGTACCAAAAATACTGCATGATGCCCAACACCCAAAACACGGTGCCGTGGTCTTTCATGAAACGCTTGCGCGCCAGTTTCAACACCTTGGGGTTGCCACTCAATAGCAATTCATGCGCGGCGTCTGCTGCCAGCCGACCCCCGAGCATGGCGTAATAAATGCCTTCACCGGATGCGGGTGCCACCACGCCAGCGGCGTCGCCTGCCAGCACCACATCGCGACCATTGTCCCAACGCGGCAATGGCTTCATGGGCAAGGGCGCACCCTCACGGCGCAACACGGTGGCGTTTTGCAAACCGGCTGCGTCCCGCAATCGCCCGACTGCTCCGCGCAAAGAAAAGCCTTTGTCTGCGCTGCCTGTGCCCACGCTCATGGTGTCACCGTGGGGGAACACCCAGCCATAAAAATCGGGCGACAAACTGCCCCGGTAATACACATCGCAACGCGATGGATCGGCATCGGTTTGCAGCATGTCTGACGGTGTTTGCACGATCTCGTGGTAGGCAAACACGTATTTGGTTTTTTCAGCACCTGGCACGGCTTGTCTGGCCACTTCGGACTTGGCACCGTCAGCGCCAATCACACAACGCCCCCGGGTGCTGGCAGCGAATGTCACGCCGTCGTCGGTGCGCACCGTGAAATGCACCCGGCTGACACCGTCGTCATCGCGCGTGAGTTTGTCAAACATGCCGCGTTGGCGCACCGCGCCGTGTTGCTCGGCGCGTTCGCGCAACCATTCGTCAAATTGGTCGCGGTTGACCATGCCAACAAACCCGCCTTCGATGGGAATATCGACTTTTTTGTCTTTGGGCGACACCATGCGCGCAGCACGCGCTTTGGCCACCAGCAGCTCGTCGGGGATATGAAAGTCTTTGATCAGCCGGGGCGGAATTGCGCCGCCGCAGGGTTTGATGCGCCCTTGTCGATCGAGCAGCAACACCTTGTGCCCTTGCAAGGCAAGGTCATCGGCAGCGGTTGCACCCGCAGGACCACCACCCACCACCACCACGTCATAGGTATCGTTTTGCATCAAAATTCTCCACATCGCTGAACCTTCTCAAACACATGCTCATGTCGCACTGGTTTGCACATGACGCCAGGCGAACGCACTGACCATCATGCCTGCCACCAGCAACGGCACCCCAAACGCACTCAGCCCCAAGGCTTGCCTGACCGGGTCTTTCATGAACCGGTACATCAAGGGCACTTGGGCATAAATCAACAACAACACCGCCAAACCGAAAGACCAATCGGTCCAGCGCAACAACAACGCCACCACGACAAATTGCGGCAGCAGCATGACCCAGCATGCGGTGCCAGCGGCTCGCTTGACACCCAACTGCACAGGCAAGGACCACACGCCCATTTGCCGGTCACCTTCGATGGCTTTGAAATCGTTCAAGGTCATGATGCCGTGCGCGGCCAAGCTGTAGAGCAACGCCAGCGTCACCACATGCGCGCCGGGCCATTGCCCGCCAGTCATCACCGCAGCACCGGTGATCCAAGCCAAACCCTCATAACTCAAACCACAAGCGGCATTACCCAACCAGCCGTCTTGTTTGAACCGAAAAGGCGGTGCGCTGTAGCCCCAAGCCAGCAGCAACGCCAACAATGTCGCTTTGAACGCCCAGTCGCCGAGTTGCCAAGCCCAACACAAAGACACCACTGTCCACACGATGGCAATGCCCAAACCCCAATGGCCAGGAATGCGGCCGGAGGGAATCGGGCGATTCGGCTCGTTGATCGCATCGACATGCCGGTCAAACCAATCATTGACCACTTGGCTGGTGGCGCAGACCATGGGGCCAGCCAACACCAATCCACCCAAAACCAATGGCCACTGGTCGGGAATGGATTGCCCCGAAGACACTACACCGCAAGCAAACGCCCACATGGGCGGGAACCAAGTGACAGGTTTGAACAGCTCTACAACTGCGGATGCTTGGGGAAACTGCATTGCCCCATTTTTCATTTGACAACCCAAAATGTCAATCTAAGTTGACGCTTTTTGGGGTTGGCTAGGGTTTACTCTGAGTCAGCCTCTGACACCATGCCGTACCGGTGCAATTTGACATACAAGCTTTGGCGCGACAGGCCCAGCATTTCCGCCGCAGATGCGCGGTTGTTGTGGGTGAGTTCCAGGGCGGCTTGGATACACATGCGCTCGATCATGGTGCTGGTCTCGCCCACGATATCTTTCATGGGCATGCGCCCGACCAATTGCGACAGTTGTTCGACCGAATCGGCCATGCCCGAGGTGGCGGATTTTTCGCGGCCACCCCCCAAACGGATATCACGAATGAAAAAACCGTAGGTGAGTTCGTCGGCCACCAAGGTGACCGCCGCCATGTCCACCGCCAATTGCACGCCGGCGACACTGCGCAATTCGGTGGCAAAGCCTCGCAGGATGCGGGACTGGCGCAAGTTGTTGAGCAGCACACCCCAATCGACCGAGCCACGCGCCAAGTAATCTTCCAAATTCTTGTCCACCAACTGGCTGCTGGTGCTCAAACCCAACATGGCGCAAATTTCGGCATTCCCCGCCTTGATCAAGCCACTGCGGTTGGTCACGATGAAGCCGATGGGGGCGTTTTCCAAGGCATTGCTGAACCAATCGCTGCCTGCACCGGTGCCAGTTTGGCCGCCGCGTTGCGAGTCCATGGGTTGCAAGCGCAGCAAAAATTGCGGGCCGCCTTCTTGTACAAACACCGAGGCATGCAACTGGCAGTCTGCGTCGGCTTTGAAGGGACGCACCCGCGCGGTTTCCATGCGACCGGAAGCTTGAGACGAACGCAGCAACGCGTCCACACTGTCGCGCGAAGCAGGCTCAAAGCACTGGGCGATATCGCTGCCTGGCAAACGCTTGACAGCGTCTTTCAACACCGATTGCGCGGCGTGATTGGCTTCCATCACACGGCGCTGCGCCACATCCACCACGAACATCGGATCGGCCACCGATTCAAACAACAACCGATAACGCGCTTCCATGTGGCGCAAGCGCAAATAATCGCGCTCCATCGATTGGTGGGCATCGACCAGACGCCGCTGCATTTGCGACACGCCACTCAAGTCGCGGCCAAACAACCAGAATTGGGTGTTCTCGGCAAATGCCACCGACATGACCTGCAACGGCACATCGGTCTCACCCGGGCCAAGCAAATTGACATGCCGCCACGCGTTGGGTGTACCGGCTTTGGGCGGGACAAACAATTGGCGAATTTTTTCCAAGCTGTCCAAGGTGGACACATCGGAGAGGTTTTTGCCTGTCCACTCGGTCAGGTTCAGGCGTTGCAGCTCCCTGCCACTGACTTGGATGTCTTGGATATGGCCGGACGCATCCGTTAAGAAAATGACATCAGACAAAGCCGACAAGAGACTTTGCACTTGCTCGGTAGGTAAGGCGTTAAGGTTCACGACGCGGTCTGACACTGGCATGGATTTGGGTTTGTCGCACTTTCTCCAGTGCCTGTGTGTGTGCTTGGTCTGCCCGCAAACACGAGAAATCTGCGCCCACCAGATCGGCCAAATTGGGTTGCATGCGCAACAAAGGCCCGCCTGCCATGACCAACATATGCGGGTTACCTGACTGCTTGCGCAATTGCGCAATGGTCTTTTTCAGCACGGGCACCTGGCGGTCTTCTGATACCGAAAAGCCCAGTATATCTACCCATTCTGAACGCACCGCGACCGCCATGTCCTCCTCGGCAAACTGGTTGGCGCTGTAGACCTGCCAGCCATAACGCTTGAAATATTGAGACAAAAGCAGTAATCCCAACGAATGCTGCGAAGCCGGTGGTCTGAGCAACAAAGCGGTCAAAGAGGCGGCAGGCTTGGCTTTTTGCAAACCCATGACAAATTCTGCGCTCAGGCTGTAGACCAATTCTTCCAGCCGAAAAATGCCGCTGGTGACCTGGATGAAGTCAATGTCGTCGATTTCCCACCAGTCGTGGAACAAGCGGGCCGCCTCGGGAATGGTGTCCAGGTAAAGGCTTTCGATGTCGAAATCCTGCGCCAGCAAAGACCGCGCATAGGCTTCAGGCGCCGCATGGTCTGACGAAACACAGGCCCGACCCAGCGCCACACTGTGGGTCGGCAACATGGTTTTTTTGGCGTACACACCCACGGCGGTGTCGATCAATTGCGGAATGACATGCGACACCAAGGCTTGACGCAAAGGTGTGCTGATTTCGGTATTGATCGTGTCTTGCACTTGCCCCCCTGCCCACATGCCTGCTTTAATCAGATAAATAAGTCACAAAGTGTCAGAGTTTTTAGACAGTCAGTGACTAGGGAAAACCCCAGTTATGTCATCTTTAAATAACGTCAATTCAAGTTGACACATTGGCGTTCTGACCCTACAGTCAGTTCATGGATTTTCCCCTTTTTCAGCCATGAGCGACGCCCCAGAACCGTCTGTCAGCGCCGGTTTGTACACGCCCCAAGAACGGGCGCGGCGTGACGCCACCATTTGGACGCCGGTGCAAGGTTTTTTGGCGGCATTTCAGTTCTTGGTGTTTGCGGTCAGCGTGTGTCTGATCGCCCGCTACATGGTGACAGGCGACGGCGAAACTGCAGCGGTGTGGTCGGTGGTATTCAAAACCCTGGTGCTCTACGCCATCATGGTCACCGGCTCGATCTGGGAAAAAGTGGTGTTTGACAAATGGTTGTTTGCGCCCGCATTTTTCTGGGAAGACGTGTTCAGTTTTCTGGTGCTGGGTTTGCACACCGCCTATTTGTGGAGTTTGTACACCGGCAACATGGGCACACGCGATCAACTCTGGCTGGCGCTGGCCGCATATGCTGCTTACGCCATCAACGCCGGTCAATTCCTGCTCAAGTTGCGCGCCGCTCGCGCCCAAGAACGCGCCACATTGGCCATGCACCAGGGGTTGGCCACATGACAGGCATGCCCGTCATCCCTATTCGCAGCGAAGCCGGCGGCTGCGACACATCGCCTGTGATCACCACCGAGCGCGGTCAACGCGAGGTGTTTTGCGGCCTCACCGGCATCATTTGGTTGCACCGAAAAATTCAAGACGCCTTTTTCTTGGTGGTGGGCTCGCGCACTTGTGCGCACCTGATTCAGTCTGCAGCGGGTGTGATGATTTTTGCCGAGCCTCGGTTTGGCACGGCCATCATCGACGAGCGCGACCTCGCGGGCTTGGCCGACTGCAACGACGAACTCGACAAAGTGGTCGACAAACTGTTGTTGCGCCGCCCCGACATACGCACCTTGTTCTTGGTGGGCTCCTGCCCTTCCGAGGTCCTCAAGCTCGACCTGTCTCGCGCCGCCGAACGCTTGAGCCGACGCCACAACCCTGCAGTGCGGGTGTTGAACTATTCCGGCAGCGGC
>SXWY01000023.1 GCA_005789825.1 Burkholderiales bacterium
AAAGTCTGGCCCATGTTGCAGCAAGGCAAGTGCTTGCCGGTGGTGCATCAGGTGTTTGATTTGGGGCAGGCAGCGCAGGCCCATGCGCTGATGGAGTCATCTACGCATATCGGCAAAATCATGCTCAAGGTGGCTGGCGGCTGACAAAAAAGTCTCTGTGCCAGCTTGTCAGGAGATCAGTTTTTTTCGAGACAGGCGGCGCAGGAACCGTACAAGGTCACTTCGTGGCGCTCGACTTGAAATCCAGCGGGTGCCAGTTGTTTCAGGTCTCCCGGGCAATCGTGCACATCGTAGACCTTGCCACACAAGCTGCAATGAAAATGGTGGTGGTGGTGTAGGTGCGACACCTCGTACCGAGGGTTCTCCCCCGGCAAATGGACTGTGCTCAATAAACCTGCCTCCACCAATGCTTTGATATTTCGGTAGACCGTGGCTTGACCCAGGCCGGGTGAGTCGTTAGCGGCTGTTTCTTGTATTTCCTGCGCCAGCAAAGGGCGTTTCGCCTTTTCTATGGCGTTCAGTATGGCAGTGCCTTGTTTGGTGATTCGTTCCATGTTGACAGTCAAACGTTTCTTATTGATAATGAGTTATCGTTATCAGAAATAGGAGCTCCATTATGGCATTTCCCCTCAGATTTCATCCCTTGTTGACAAAGCAATCAGGGGCTTTTGGGCTGGTCTTGTGTGTGAGTGGATTGGCATGGGCGCAATCGCAACCACCGTCTGAGACGGGCCGCATGTCTGAAATCATTGTTACCGCAAACCCGTTGGGGAATGCGCAAGGTATTCAACCCGTGCAAGTGTTGCAAGGCGATGATTTGAGGCAAGAGCAGCAAAGCACGCTGGGTGAAACATTGGGCCATTTGCCTGGGGTCAGCAGCAGTTACTTTGGGCCCAATTCCAGCCGACCAGTGATTCGTGGCATGGACGGCGACCGCATCAAAATCCTCAACAACAGCGTGGAATCGCAAGATGTTTCCTCACTCAGCAACGACCATGCGGTCCCCCAAGATGTGTTGAGTGTTGAACGCATCGAGGTGTTGCGCGGACCATCAGCCATCATGTATGGGGGCAGTGCCGTGGGCGGTGTGGTCAATTTGATCGACAACCGCATTCCAACGGCACCCATGGACGGTATCAGTGGCAGAACCGATGCGGGATGGTCCAGCGGCAACAAAGAAAGAAGTGCTGCGGTGTTGCTGGAAGCAGGCAATGCCCGTTATGGGCTGCATATCGATGCCTTTGGCCGACAAAGCGACGATGTGTCGGTACCCGACACCATGGCTTGCAGCAAATCCGGTTCGGCCAGCAGCGCCAAAAAAATATGCAACTCCAGCAACCGCGCCTACGGATATGCGATCGGCAGTTCTATTTTTTGGGACAGCGGCCATGTCGGCTTGGGGGTGAACAATTACCGCAGCGATTACGGCACGGTGGCAGACGATGCGGTGACCGTTGGCATGCAATCTGACCGCTAGACCCTGGATGCCGAGATCAGGCTCTCGGGTTTGATAGAGCGCATTCACACCCAATGGGGCAGCACCGATTACCAACACACCGAATACGATGATGGTGTTGCTGGCACCGTCTTTAAAAAATCGGGGCACGGCTTGCGGCTGAGTGTGCAACACCGCGCATGGCAAAGCCCGATGGGCAAGTTAGAAGGCGTGTTGGGTTGGCAAAGCAGTGGCTCCGATTTTGAAGCCGATGGAGACGAAGCCTTCATGCCGTCTACCAACACCAAAGAATCTGCGCTGTATCTGGTGGAAGAACTGTCACCGACTTGGGGCAAGTTCAGCTTGGGCTTGCGTGCTGAACAGGTCAAGGTCAAGGGGGATGCGTTTGACGGCTACGATGCTGCCAACGAGGCGGCCACTTCGAAGCGCTTTACCCCCTTTAGCGTGTCGATAGGCAGTTTGGTTTATCTCAGCCCAACATTCAAACTAACCGGTCATTTGGCACGCACCCAAAGAGCACCGAAAGACTATGAACTGCGCGCCAATGGGGTGCATGTGGCGAGTTCTGCCGTGGAAGTAGGGACACCGACTTTAGCTACCGAAAAGGCTTGGCAGGCAGACATCGGTTTGGGCTGGGCGCAGGGGCCGCACACTGCACAGCTCAATTATTTTCAAAACCGGTTTGACAACTACATCGGCCTGATTGCAACCGGTGATGTGGATACCGCGGACAGTGGCTACGATGTGTACCAGTTCACCGCCGCCCGCGCTGAATTCAAAGGCATAGAGGCGGTGGGCGACTGGCGCGTGATCGGACAAAACGGCTGGCTGCCGTCTGAGGGTGACGCGGTATGGCGAATGAAATGGCGTGCCGATGCGGTCAGAGCCACCTACCTTGACAGCGGGCAGGCTGTGCCGCGCATTCCTGCCGCGCGCTTGGGCACCACCTTGCTGCGCGAGTCCGGCCCATGGCGTACATCTTTGGGCGCCGAGTACAACGCCAAGCCCCGCCGTGGTGAAAACCAAGCGGCAAGCAGCGCCTATACCTTGTGGAATGTCTATATGAGCTACCGCCAGAAAATCGCTTCCTCACAAGCCATTTGGTTTGCCCGGGTCGACAACCTGACAGACGCGCTGGCTTACTCGGCCACTTCCATCCTCACCACCACTGCAGTGGATGACACATCAAGCCGCCCCAAAGCACCCTTGCCCGGCCGCTCCTTCAAACTTGGTTTGCAGGTGTCTTTTTAATCCCCACAGAAAGTATCAATGACTTTGACTTGGATTCTGTTGGCCTGTCTTGCCAGCCTCACATTCAGCTTGCTGACATCATTTTGGTTGGTCAAAAAAATACCACAAAGTGCCTTGAACTTGATGGTGGCTTTTTCGGCGGGCACTATGTTGTCAGCGGCATTACTTGATGTCCTACCAGAGGCCTTGGAGTCGGGGCAGGCTGACGTTCACTGGTTGATGGGTTGCTGATTGCTGCGGCATTTGCGGCCGATCCCGCCCTTGGAATCACCACCACGCTGGCGATTCTTGTGCATGAAATCCCTCAAGAATTGGGCGATTTTTCCTTGTACTTGGCTGCGGGGTACACGCGGCGACATACCTTGCGCATGAACTGTTTGTCTGGCTTGCCCATATTCGCCGGTGGTGCCATGGGATGGTGGTTGTTGAAAGCCGATGATCCCGTGGTCGTGTACGTATTGATGGTGACCGCGGCAAGTTTCATATACATTTCAGTCTCTGATCTTTTTCCTTTTTTGCACAAACAGCACCGCGTAGAAAATTTTGCCAAGCAGACCATGTTGTTATTTTTCGGTTTGGCTTGGGTGCCCGCATTTGGTTTATTTATGCATTAAGCTTTCGTCATTGCCTAAGCGAGGTTTTTCAAAAGAGGTGGATATGAAACGTTTTCTGACGGCAGCCAGTTTGGGACTTTTTTGCATGGCTGCCCCATTTGCTTTTGCGCAAGACAAACATACGCATGCTGCCCATTCCCATGGGGTCGGTTCGTTGGAACTCAGCGTACAAGGCGGCAAAGTCAGCGGAAATTTTGAAATCCCTATGGAGAGTTTGTTGGGCCACGAGCATTTGCCACGCACCGAAGCGCAGAAAAAAGCCATGGCCCATTTGCAATCCGGCTTGGCCTCTGCTGATTACTTCATGGCCTTGCCTGCTGCCGCACAGTGCAAGCAGATTTCTCTCAAAGCCAGTTCCAGCATGTTTGAGGGAAAAAAATCTGAGCATTCCGACTTGGATATTGATGTTGTATTTGAATGCGCCCAACCGGCAGCACTGACTGAGTTGCGTATTGCACTGTTTGCCAAGCATCCGCGATTGAAATCCCTAAAGGTAGACATGGTGGGACCCAAGGGTCAAAAATCGCTCAGCCTGACCGCCAAAGATCCCGTTTTACGCTTTTGAGCACCCACGCACTTTCACTGTCGCAACTGTCACACGCTTGGCCGGGGCGCCCGGCATTGTTTGATATTGCCCATTTGTCCTTGACGCAAGGCGAGCATTTGTTTATCCAAGGCCCCAGCGGTTGTGGCAAAAGTACCTTGCTGTCCTTGCTTGCAGGGGTACAGCCACCGCAAAGTGGGGTCTGTGAAGTCCTCGGTTTCAACATGGCCACACTCAGTCCTGTGCAACGCGACCGCTTGCGTGGAGAACACATGGGCGTCGTGTTCCAGCAGTTCAATTTGTTGCCCTATTTGGATGTGCAGAGCAATGCTTTGTTGCCAACCCGCTTGTTTGCCAGTCGCGCCAAGGCGTCTGCGGCGCATTGGGGCAGTCCTTTGCAACAAGCCAAAGCCTTGGCTGACAGATTGAAATTGCCGCCGCAAGTTTGGCATCAGCCGGTTCATCAGTTGTCTGTGGGACAGCAGCAACGTGTGGCTGCGGTTCGCGCATTGATGGGTTCGCCCCGGTTGTTGATTGCCGATGAACCAACCTCAGCGTTGGACGATGACAACCAAATGGAATTCATCGATTTATTGCTCGATACCGCGCAACAACAAAACGCCAGTGTGGTGATGGTCAGCCACAATGCCCGCCTGGCCTCACGCTTTCATCAGGTGTTTCAGATGCGCGCGGGAGGGAGTGCATGAGGCTGTGGTTATCAATGGCATGGCACAGCGCATGGTCGCGCCGGTTTGCATTGCTGCTGGTCATGCTGTCGGTCAGCGTGTCCGTCTTGATCTTGCTGGGTGTTCAGCAATTGCGCGAGGATGCCCGACGCAGTTTTTCGCATGCTTTGAGCGGCGTGGATTTGATTGTCGGCCCGCGCGGCAGTGCCACCGAATTGATGCTCTACAGCGTGTTTCAAATTGGCCGTCCTTCCCGCAACATGGGGTTTGCAGGGTTTGAAGAGATACAGCGTATGCCCCAGGTGCGCTGGGCGGTACCCATTCAACTGGGAGATACATACCAAGGTTATCCCGTATTGGGCACGAAGGCCGTTTTGTTCAAGGAATTCAAAAGCCAGGGCAGGGGACTTGAATGGGCGCAGGGCCGCGCGTTTGGTAATCCTTCTGAGCAACCTCAGGCCATGTCTGAAGTGGTGTTGGGCGCGGAAGTGGCCCAGCGTTTTGGTCACCAAGCCGCAGACCTATTGGTGCTGACCCACGGCACAGGCGGTGGCCCTGAGGACACCGACCATGACGACCATCCTCTGGTGGTGGTGGGGGTTTTAAAGCCTACGGGGGCACCTATCGACAGGGCTGTGTTGATCAACTTGGAAGGTTTTGAAGCCATGCACCAAGGCTGGGGCATGGGCATTTCGCCCAAGTCGCTGAAGTCTGCCGCCGCGGCCTTGCCCCAAACACAGGACGTCAATGCCTTGCAGCCTGTGAGCTTATCCGCCGTGTGGGTCGGTTTGCACAACCGGGCCGACGTTTTCTCTGTACGCCGAAAAATCGAAAGCATGAACCGCGATCCGCTCATGGCGGTCTTGCCCGGCGTGGCGCTTGACGAGCTTTGGCAAGTGGTCAAAGTGGTGGAAAACAGTTTGGTCTTGGTTGGATTCATGGTGGCCGTCAGTGCCATGCTGGGGGTGGCCGCTGTCTTGCTGGTGGCCATGGCTGGACGACGCAAAGAGCTGGCGATATTGCGAGCCATGGGAGCTGCGCCGCGCGCTTTGTTGGGTTTTGTATTGCTGGAGTCGGTGTTGGTTTGTCTGGTGGGTATAGTTTGTGGATACATCGCCTCTCAAAGTTTGATGTGGGCTGCGCAAGATACGCTCAGAACCGGTTTTGGGGTCATGGTGCAGCCGGGTTGGCCGTCCACAGACAGTCTCTTGAGCTTGGGCGGGTTGTTTGTTGTGTCGGTGTTGGCGAGTTTGTTGCCAGCCTGGCGTGCTTATCGGTTGTCTTTGATGGACGGATTGCACCCGCCATCCGTTTGATCTGGGAGTTGACATGGCCTGTATAAATCGTTTGAAGCGCCGCGAATTTCTGTTTTTATCGGGTTCGCTGTCTGTGTCTTGGGCCGTTTGGGCGGAGACCGAAGGATACAAAACGATTGATTGGAATGATTTGATGCCAGACCCTTGGGTCAAAGAAATGACCAAGGAAATGGCCGCCATCAGCAAGCTGTCTTATTTGCAAGATAACAGCGAAGAGGCCAACAAAGCCATGGGAGCGATACGCAAAAAACTCGATGAAGCGCCTATTGTCAAATCGCAGATTAATAAAAAAGTAAGACTCCCAGGGTATGCCGTGCCCTTGGATGCAGACCGATCCGACAAGCGTGAGTTTTTATTGGTCCCGTATTTTGGCGCTTGCATTCACACGCCACCGCCGCCCGCCAACCAAATTGTGCTTGTGCGACCGACAGCGCAAAGCAAGATCAAAAAAATGCCCGAATCCATGGATGTGCTGTGGGTCGAGGGAGAGCTCAAAGAGGGGCGTGTCAGCACGTCGCAGGGCGTCAGTGGCTATTTGTTGGAAGCCGTTAGCA
Organism: Burkholderiales bacterium; assembly: GCA_005789825.1. Taxonomy (GTDB): domain Bacteria; phylum Pseudomonadota; class Gammaproteobacteria; order Burkholderiales; family Burkholderiaceae_C; genus Limnohabitans. Next base: position 6,422 of record SXWY01000023.1, read on the forward strand.
TTGCCCCGTACGAAACCAAGCCCGCCAAGCGCTGACTTACAATGAAGAGTATTCCATTTTTGTAATTTTGACTGAAAGACGCACATGGCAACCAACATGGATCAATCCAATAACCTCGTGATCGGTAACGGCGTGACGTTCAAGGGCACTTTGAATGTGCCTAAAAAAGCGACCATTTACGGTACTGTGGACGGCGAGTTGACCGCCGAGGAAATATTCATTGGCCAGTCTGGAAAAATCACGGGCAAAGTGACTGCCCGCAGCATTGAAGTCGAAGGTGAATTGCACCAAGTCATCCATTGCCGCGACCATTTGCATATTCGTGCGACCGGCAAAGTGTCTGGCAAATTGGAATATTCACAAATTCAAATCGAGCGTGGCGGAGAATTTCGCGGTGAAATGCAGCAAGTGGGCGCGGCCCCGGTTTATCCGCCCAACACAGCAGCTGGTGCTGCCAAGCCAGCCTCAGCGGCGGCTACCTCGCCTGCGGGTACACCTGCCAGCCCTGCGTCTGGCAACAAAGACGCCGCTACCTGAAAGCGTTTTCGCACGGGCCTTCTGGTGATGCCTTCATACACAAGCAGCTGAACCCGAAGGTTTTCACGTCTTTCTTTTCAATGCCTCTGATGGCGGTTTTTCGCACAGCATTTGAAGGTATGTAGAGTTTGGGATCGAACGCTTGAGCACGTTTTTTCCCATCCTTGAATTCAAAATGGGCGCCCACACAAAACACCGGGCCGCTGTTTTGGTTGCTGACCTCAAACAGCATGAGGCTGGGGTCATCACTGGACCAACCGGAACGGATCCCCAATAGCTTGAGCTGTTGGGGAGTCAATTCTGATTGCCGAAGTGCTGGCTCGTTGGATAGCCAGCCCATGGCGAACAGCGGTCCGCCCACACCCACGCTGGTCAGGCATGCAAAAAACAGGGCTACAAAACGGGTACTTATGCCTCTCATACCATTGAATTTTACGGCGAGTGTGGTCAGAGCAGCGGCAGAATATCCCTCAGGCTGGCTCCGCTGTGGGTTGGGCGAGGACCCAGCGTTTCAAATGGCAAGCCTTGGCGGTTGACCCAAAAACTTTTGAAACCAAACCAAGTCGCACCCAAGGCATCCCAGCTGTTGCTGGAGACGAACAAGACCTCGCGAACATCTGTGGGGTAATGGTGCGTCACCAAGCCATAGCTTTGCGGCATGGTTTTGAATTGCCTGACCTCATCCACAGACAACACTTTGTCAATCAAACCCGTCATGCCAGCGCTGCTGACCGCAGAATGCAGCATGTCTGGACTGCCATTGGAAAGAATGGCAGATCGCATGCCCGCTTTTTTCAGGGCTTGCAGCACCTCTACATTTTCCTCAAACGGTTGCAGCTGTGAATACTGGTCCATCAGTTGTTTTTGTTTCCCGGGTGTCAATTCAAGCTGCAGACGCTGGCAGCTGTATTGCAGGGCCAATCTGGTCAGGTCCCAAAAAGATTGGTAGTGGCGACTGCCCATTGGATTGAGCGGGTCGCTCAGCGAGATCAAACGGCTGTATTCAATTTGCTTGTCGCGCCACAGAACCGACAAGGCAGCTCCTTGCCCAGGAAACAGCGACTCCGCCATGGCGCCCACTGAATAGACATCAAAAAGCGTTCCATAAGCATCAAATACTACCAGTCGAATCATGGCTGCTCCTGCGATGAGGTCATCGGTTGTCAAACAAGGCAAAACAGGGATGTGTCACTGTTTCGCATCACCCCATCGTATACTTAAATGATGAAAATTCTGATCCTGAATGGCCCCAATTTGAATTTACTGGGCACCCGTGAGCCCGAGCTATACGGGGAGAGCACACTCGATGACGTTCATGCTTTGTGTGTAAAAACTGCCCACGTAATGGGTTTAGAAGCCGATTGCTTTCAGAGCAACCATGAAGGCGAGTTGATCGACAAAATCCATGCATACGGCAAGTTACACAAAGAGGGCTCAGCCTTGGGGGCAGTGTTCAACCCCGGTGGGTTGACCCATACTTCTGTGGCATTGCACGATGCCATCAAGGGTTGCGGTCTACCTGTGATCGAAGTCCACATCTCCAACGTCCATGCCCGCGAAAGTTTTCGCCACCATTCGTTTGTGTCACCCGTGGCGCGGGGCTCTATCATTGGTTTGGGTATCCGTGGCTATGAACTGGCAATCCGCGGCTTGGTATCGGTCTCGCCATGAAAATATCTGTGTTGTGTCTGCTGATCGCCGGGGTGTTGCCTTTGATCAGTACTGCGATTGCCAAATGGGGGTTTCGCGATTTCGACAACCACTATCCGCGCGAATGGCTGGCTCGTCAAACAGGGTTTCGCGCCCGCGCCAACGCCGCGCAGCACAATGCGTTTGAGGCGTTTCCGTTTTTCGCGGCAGCGGTTGTACTCGGCTTGTTCATGTCGATGGATCAGTCTGTGCTGGACCGTTATTGCTTGGTATTTGTAGCAGCTCGTGTGCTGTATTTGGTGACTTATTTGGCCAATTGGGCCAGCTTGCGAACCTTGTGCTGGGTGGTGGCCTATGCCAGTTGCCTGGCGATTTACGTGCAATTGTTGTTGTGACTGTTTGTCTGGGCCGTTATTCTTGTATCACTTTGCAAGGCCCTTTGATGTTTCTTTTGAGTTTCATTTGCTCGCAGCGCTCCATGGCTTTGCGCTCAGCCACTGCTGACATCTTGACATAAATAGAACAGGTGAAGATCATCTTTTCTTGGTCCATGCTGCTGTCATAACTGGTCACACAGCGGCCAATGTTTCCAAGGTTGGGTTTTTCAGTTCGGTAGGCCTCTTGCAGCGGGCTGGGCAAATCATGCACATGCACAGAAGGATAGACATAAGGCTCGGCAAGTGAATAGGTGTTCACAGCGCACAGCATCACGCCGATCATCAAGGACAAAACATTTTTCATGTGACTGATCTTAAGCCAGACCACTTGTCATCCACCTCGGCAGGCCAAGCGTTGTGCAAGTGTTTCGCCGCTTGAGAGAAACCCATCCCAAAGGAGCCCGTATGAAACGATTCAAACCGCATGCCTTGTTAATTATTTTGATTTCTTTTGTGTCGGGTGCTTGGGCGGATCATCCGCGCTGGCAGCACCGTGAACGCACAGTGATCAAGTTAGAAATGCACAGCGGTTATGTCCGCCATGGGCACTCGGGTGGCGGATACCGCCACGGTCATCGCGGCCATCGGCACGACCACGGGTCTTCGGACTGGACACCCTGGGCCACCGCAGCCTTGTTGGGCTCTACCCTTTATTGGACCCAACTCCAGGCGCAGCCTGCGGTGACCACCGTGATTGTGTCGCCACCAGTGGTTTACAGCCCACCGCGAGTGGCGTATTTTTGTCAAACCAGTCAGCAGTATTACCCGGTCGTACCGGTGTGTCAGGTGCCTTGGCAAACCGTCAGCTATTGAAATTCACAAAGACACGATGGTTTTTTCTCCTTGGCGCTGTGAGTGCTTCAGTGTGGCGCCAAGTTTTTCCAGTTCTATGCTGGCGCGTTTGCCTGCATAGATTTTATTTTTCAACCAACTGATTTCATCGTCCACGTTTTTTTCAGATGACAAATTGCGGTGCCAGGTTTTTCGGTCGCCGTCCCAACGGTAACCGCGTGCTTTGAGCATGTCTTTGGTGTCAAACGGCGAGCCCAATGCATACAAGCGAAATTGGGGTTGATTGAGGGTTTCTAGCAACTGCAGCAAAACCGGTTGCTGGCTTTGCGGCAACACCATGAGCAGCAATGTCAATAAGGCCCAGCAATCCATTTCCGCACGGTGTGCTTCGTAAAAATAGCCTTGTGTTTGAAGCAAATATTCCAACTTGGCGGATCCCAAACCTTCAGCTTTCCAGTCGATGTCTTTGATACTGCATACCCAAGGTTTGTTTTCGAACTCAGGCCAGCGTTGTTCGACAAAGGGACGGTCAAAAGCTGCATTGTGTGCAATCACCACCGATGCTTGCGCCAACATGGACAGCACTTCTTGGTCGTTGATACGCTTGCCTCGCACCATGTCGTCGGTGATGTGGTGAACCGCAGTGGTTTCGGGTGGAATCGGAACGCCTGGGTCTTCGAGTTCGTCAAATACTTTCAATACGCGATGCACTTGACCTGTTTGCGGATCGAATTCAAACAAAATCATGCCCAATTCGATCACTTTGCATTCTGCAGTGTTCAGACCCGTGGTCTCGGTGTCCAACACAATGCCCTTGAGCATTTGACGGCCTGCTGGCGCTTCGCTGAACACAAGCTGGGGTTGCAGCCGGCGAAGTATTCGGTAGTCAGGGTGCAGCGCAAGCGACAAAGCCATGTCAGCGGCTTGGCTATCGTTGGGGATAGAGAGGGTCATAGCAATCACGGAACGTTATTTTTCGGCATGCGCTTGAGGGCTGATGCGCAGGCAGGCACCAAAGCCGGACCTGCATAAATCAGACCGGTATAAACCTGCACCAGATCGGCGCCGGCTTGTATTTTTTGTACAGCGTCTTCGGGGCTCATCACACCGCCGACACCGATGATCGGAAACTGTGGCCCGAGTTGCTCACGCACAAAACGAATCACGCGGTTACTCGCTTCGCGCACAGGCGCACCTGATAAGCCGCCCGTTTCCGATGCGTATGGCAGCCCTTGAACCGCCTCGCGGGACAATGTGGTGTTGGTGGCAATCACCCCCCAAGCGTTGTCGGCAGATGCACCGTTTCGCATGCAGCATTGACGCAAGGTAGTGCAAAGTTGATCCAATTGCATATCGTCTAAGTCAGGCGCAATTTTGATGAACACCGGCACGTGGCGTTGGTGTTTGGTAGCCAATGCCTGTCGGTGTGTTTGCAGCATCTCAATCAATTGCACAAAGGCTTCATCCGATTGCAGCTGTCTCAAATGTTGTGTGTTCGGGCTGGAGATATTGACCGTGATGTAGTCCGCATAGGGGTAAACCGCTTCCAAGCATTGACGGTAATCATCGTTGGCGTCGATTATGGGCGTGGCGGCATTCTTGCCAATGTTCAAACCCAACAGCATGGGCGAGTGGGCGTTTTGTCTGAACCGCGCTCTTGACACATGGGACAGAAAACTGTCTAAGCCGCCATTGTTGAAACCCAACCGGTTGATCAAGGCGCTCGCTTGGGGCAAGCGAAACATGCGTGGCTTGGGGTTGCCTGGTTGTGCCAATGGCGTGACGGTTCCCACTTCGACAAACCCAAAGCCCATGTGCTGCCATGCATCGATACAACGCGCGTTTTTATCCAAACCTGCGGCCAAGCCGACCCGGTTGGGAAACGTCAGTCCGCACAGCTGCACAGGATCGCTGATTTTTTCTTGGGTGTAGGTGTGCCGAAGTGGCGTGTGTTGGGTGGCTGCCAGCCATTGCAAGGTGTGGTCGTGCACCGCTTCCGGGTCTGCAGCGAACAACAAAGGGCGAAGCAAGGCGTAGGGCAACACTGACATGGATAATCCGGCAAAGATGAATAAGGAATTGTCACCGATGAACCAGACCGGCCAAACCCAGGATGCATTGAAAACGCTGGTGGCCCAAGCCGCGCTCAGTTATGTGGTGCCGGGCGAATATTTGGGGGTGGGAACTGGCTCTACAGTGAATAAATTCATTGACGCCTTGGCGGCCAGTGGCATTGCCATCAAAGCGGCCGTGTCGAGTTCGGTGGCCTCCACCCAGCGCATGCAGTCATGGGGCCTGCCAGTGGTAGAGCTGTCGCAAGTGGAGCGCTTGGCGGTGTACATCGACGGGGCAGATGAAATCGATGGCCAAGGCTTCATGGTCAAAGGTGGCGGTGCTGCTTTGACCCGCGAAAAAATAGTCGCGGCGCAAGCTGACAGGTTTGTGTGCATTGCCGATGCGTCAAAGCGCGTTGACGTACTGGGCAGCTTTCCCTTGCCGGTGGAAGTCATTCCCATGGCCGCCCCGGAGTTGGTACGGCAATTCAAAGCTTTGGGCGGACAAGCCGGTTTGCGCATGGCCCATGGCCAGCCATTGGTGACGGACAACGGCCAGTATTTGTTAGATGTGGTGGGCTTGCGCATCACCGACCCGCTGGGTTTTGAAAACGCAGTGAGCCAATGGCCGGGCGTTGTCACCGTTGGGGTGTTTGCCCACCAAAGAGCGCATGTGTGTTTGCTGGGCACGGCACAAGGCGTGCAAACCATGGTTTATGACTGATGCGCCATGCCTTGGTGCCGAAGCAATGCATCTAGGCTGGGTTCGCGGCCACGAAATGCTTTGAAAGATGCCATGGCGGGGCGACTGCCGCCCGCTTCCAAAATTGCGCTTCTGTAGCGTCTGCCTGTCTCAACGCTGTGTTGACCATCGGCTGCGCTGGTTTCTTCAAATGCCGCATAAGCATCCGCACTCAATACCTCTGCCCATTTGTAGCTGTAATAGCCAGCGGCATAGCCGCCTGCAAATATGTGACTGAAGGAATGCGGCATGCGGTTGAATGCCGGTGGATGCATGACCGCCACTTCCTGGCGCACTTGATTCAGCACATCGAGCACACGGATATTTTTGGCTGGCAAGCTGTGCAAATACATGTCCAACAACGAAAACTCAATTTGACGCAAGGTTTGCAAGCCGCTTTGGAAATTTTTGGCGGCCAGCATCTTGTCAAACAGTGCGCGCGGTAAGGGTTCGCCTGTTTCCACATGCGACGTCATGTGCTTGAGCACAGACCATTCCCAACAAAAGTTTTCCATGAACTGGCTGGGTAATTCAACCGCGTCCCATTCCACGCCGCTGATGCCAGAGACATCACGCTCGTTGACTTGTGTGAGCATGTGGTGCAGGCCGTGGCCACACTCATGGAACAAGGTGATCACATCGTCATGGGTGAGCAAAGGCGGTTGACCGTTGATGCCTTCAGCAAAGTTGCAGACCAAATGCGCCACTGGCGTTTGTAACTGCCCGGTGTCAGGGCGTAGCCAACGTGCGCGGACATCGTCCATCCAAGCGCCGCCGCGTTTGCCTTGTCTGGCACCGGGGTCTAAATAAAACTGGCCGACCAACTGTCCTTGGCGCTCAATACGGTAGAACGAAACGCCGGGGTGCCACACCGGGGCTTGGTCTTGACGGATGGCCACTTCAAACAGGGTTTCGACAATTTTGAACAAACCTTGCAGCACTTTGGGCGCGGTGAAATACGCTTTGACCTCCAGATCGCTGAAGGCATAACGCGCTTGCTTGAGCTTTTCGCCCACAAAGGTCCAGTCCCACGCCTGGGGATCAGGCAGATGCAAATGCTCGGCGGCAAATTGGCGCATTTCAGCCAGATCGTTGACGGCATAAGGCTTGGCGCGAGCGGCCAAGTCGCGCAAAAAACCCACCACATGCTCGGGAGACTCGGCCATTTTACTGGCCAAAGAAACCTGTGCGTGGTTGTCATAGCCCAGCAGTTGGGCTTCTTCTTCTCTGAGCTGCAGTATTTCCACCAGCAATGCGCTGTTGTCAAATTGCGCTTGCTCTGACAACTCAGACGCGCGGGTGGCGTAGCCGCGGTACATGTTTTCGCGAACACTGCTGCTGTGCGCATATTGCATGACCGGCAAATAGCAAGGCATTTTCAGGGTCAATTTGTAGCCAGATTTTCCCTCTGCTTGTGCAAGCGTTTGCGCCGTTTGCAGGACGTCATCTGGAATTCCAGCCGTCTGCGCGTCCGTGATGAACATGGACCAGGCATCGGTGGCATCGAGCACATGTTCACTGAACAGTTGGCTGATTTCTGCTTGACGCTCTTGGATGGCGGCGAAGCGTTCTTTGGCAGTACCGGTCAGCTCTGCACCCGACAACACAAAGTTGCGCAACGCCAAGGTTCTGGCATGGTTTTGTTCCGGGTTCAAACTGTCAGGGCGAATGGCTTTGTACTTGGCGTAAAGCGCTTCGTTGGCACCCAAGCGAGTCCAAAACTCGGTGACCTTGGGAAGTTGGGCGTTGTAGGCTGCCCGAAGCTCTGGCGTATCGGCCACAGATTGCAAGTGGCTCACTGCACCCCAAGCGCGGCCCAGTTGTTCGGTGGCGGTATCGAGCACTTTGGAAATGTGTACCCAGTCGGCAGGAAAGTCCTCTTGGGTCACCTGGGCAAGGGCCACATCTGCTTTCTCTAACAGTTGCGTGATCGCTGGTTCAACGTCAGCGGGTGTGATGCGGTCAAACAGCGGAAGAGAAGAGAAGTCGAGCAGTGGGTTTGTCATGCGTTCAGGAAGCAGCGTGGTGTTCGGCAGATGCCAGCGTGTTGACCAGCAGCATGGTGATGGTCATGGGGCCAACGCCGCCGGGCACCGGTGTGATGTGAGACGCGACTTGTTTGACACCGTCATAGTCGACATCGCCACAGAGCTTGCCCGCGTCGTCACGGTTCATACCGACATCGATCACCACCGCACCGGGTTTGACCATATCAGCCGTGAGTATGTTGCGTTTGCCCACAGCTGCCACGATGACATCGGCTTGCAAGGTATGTGCTTTGAGGTTGGGCGTGGCGCTGTGGCAGACGGTGACCGTGGCGTGTTCTTGCAGCAGCATCAGTGCCATGGGTTTGCCGACGATATTGCTGCGGCCAATGACCACGGCATGCTTGCCTTTGAGTGAATAGCCAATGTGCTCGAGCATCTTCATGCAACCGTGGGGAGTGCATGGCCAGTAGCCTGGCAATCCGGTCATGAGTGCACCGGCGCTGGCCACGTGAAAACCATCGACA
>SXWY01000178.1 GCA_005789825.1 Burkholderiales bacterium
CTGATACTCACCGCGGCAGACAGCGTGGAAGAACGTGTCAAAGGTTTGGATTACGGCGCAGACGACTACATGGCCAAACCCTTCAGCCTGCAAGAGCTCGAAGCCCGGGTACGTGCCCTGACTCGCCGTGGCATGGGCAGCACCACCGCCACCATCAAACACGGTCCTTTGGTGTATGACCAAGCGGGTCGCATGGCCACCATCGATGGACGCATGGTCGAACTCTCCGCGCGAGAACTCGGCTTGCTAGAAGTGCTGTTGCAACGTGTAGGACGCTTGGTCAGCAAAGACCAATTGGTCGAGCGTTTGTGCGAATGGGGCGAAGAAGTCAGCAACAATGCCATCGAGGTTTACATACACCGTTTGCGCAAAAAAATTGAAAAGGGGCCGATCCGCATTGCCACTGTTCGGGGCTTGGGTTATTGCTTAGAAAAAATCCTGCCACCACCCACCTGATGTCGGTGCGCCCATGGTGAAACTGTTCCAAGGGCGGCAACGCTCGCTGTTTGGCGAAATCCTCGATTGGATGCTCACACCGTTTCTGCTGCTGTGGCCGATCACGTTTGGTTTGACATGGCTGGTGGCAGAAGGCATTGCCAAAGTCCCTTTCGATCGCAGCTTGCAACAAAACGTGAACGTGTTGGCGCAATTGGTGCAAAGCGATGACACGCATGTCCGCTTTCAATTGCCAGACACCGCCCACCGCATACTGCATGCCGACGCCACCGACACGGTCTATTACCAGGTACTGGGTGGTCGCAGCGAACTGCTGGGCGGCGAAGCCAAACTGCCGCTGCCGCAAGACGATGAAAAATTTGTGACCGATGAAATGCGCTTGCGCGACGACATGCTGAATGGCACACCGATTCGCGTGGCGTACATGTGGGTGCGGGTGCAACCGCAAGAGGCTCGGCCGGCCTTGGTGCAAGTCGCGGAAACTTTGGAAAAGCGCTCGGTGCTGGCCCGTGAAATCATCCGTGGCGTGATGCTGCCGCTGTTTGTGATCTTGCCTTTGTCGGTGTTGTTGGTCTGGTTGGCGCTCACGCGTGGCATCAAACCCTTGAACGAACTCGAAGACAGAATTCGCCAACGCAAGCCCGGTGACATGAGCCCTTTGGATGAACACACCGTTCCCTCAGAGGTCGTGCCGTTGGTGTTGTCCATCAACGATTTGCTGGTGCGTTTGCAAGGGTCGATCGCCACCCAAAAGCGTTTTTTGGCCGATGCTGCTCACCAACTGAAAACCCCGCTGGCAGGCTTGCGCATGCAAGCCGATTTGGCACAACGCAGCGACGCCAATGCGCAAGATTTGAAGCAATCGCTCAAACACATTGGCCTTGCCAGCATGCGCGCCACGCACACGGTCAACCAATTGTTGGCGCTGGCCCGCGCAGAAAGCAGCGGCATGGGCATGGCCACGCAAACCTGCGATCTGTCGGTATTGACCATGGAAGTGGTGAAAGACTCCTTGCCCCGCGCCATGGAGTTGCGCATTGACCTCGGGTTTGAAGGACCGCAGCCGCACCAAGCCATGCTGCCGGGCAACCCCACCTTGCTCAAAGAAATGGTGCGCAACCTGATCGACAACGCATTGAATTACACACCTTCGTCCGAAACCCAGCCCGGCGTGGTGACAGCACGCGTGTGTGGAGACGCGCAGACCGGTTGGCGTTTGGAAGTGGAAGACTCCGGCCCAGGCATTGCCGCGAGCGAACGCGAACGTGTGTTTGAGCCTTTTTACAGGGCCTTGGGCAACGAAGCCGATGGCTCAGGTTTGGGTTTGGCCATCGTGCGCGAAATCGCTGTCAAGCACCATGCCCAAGTCAGCATCAGCGACACCCACGAGGGCCACTCGCCACCCGGGGCGCGTTTCAGCGTCCGCTTTTCATCCATCAACCTTAACCGCTGAACCCACGCCACACAAACAAGCCCGATCTGCGGGCCGGGGCGAACGGCATCATGCGGCACTCGCGCCAAACACCACCACATGGTCGGCTTGCAAGCGAATGCCTATCCATTCACCCACATGGTGGTCGTGGTGACTGGGCACATGTGCCATGAGGGTTTGTCCACTGGCCAAGCGCAAGGTGTATAAAAACTCCGAGCCGCGAAATGCTTTGCGCAGAATTTCGGCTTTCACAGGCGCATCGTCGTCATGCACGATATCGTCGGCACGCAACAAAACTTCGCACGCACCATCGGCTGAGATCGGGTGTTGCGCGATATCTTCATCCATGTCTTGCAAATCACCCAAGGGTGTGTGCAACACCATGTGCTGGCCTTCTTGTTTGGCCTTGGCGGGTGCGAACACGCCGTGTCCGATGAAGTCGGCCACAAAACGGGTTTTGGGCCGGTGGTAGAGCTGGTAGGCGTCATCCCATTGCTCCAATTGGCCTTGGTGCATCACGCCAATGACGTCACCCAAGGCAAAGGCTTCCATTTGGTCATGCGTGACAAACAGCGCGGTGATTTGTGCCTGCTGCAATATCTCGCGCAATTCGTGCGCCAGCCGCTCGCGCAAATCCACATCGAGGTTGGAAAACGGCTCATCCAACAACAACAACAACGGTTCTGGTGCCAACGCCCTTGCCAAGGCCACGCGCTGTTGTTGTCCCCCGGACAACTCGTGCGGATAGCGCCGCGCAGCGGATGACAAGCCCACCAAAGACAGCATGTCTTGCACACGCGCTTCGCGCTCCAAGGCGTTCCACTGCGACAAACCAAAGGCGATGTTTTTTTCGACATTCAAATGGGGGAACAACGCATAGTCTTGAAACACCATGCCAATGCGGCGGTTTTCTGCGGCATGGTGAACCCCGGGACTGCTGATGACTTGGCCGTTCATCGAAATGACGCCACCGCTGACCGGCTCTAAGCCTGCCACGGCTCTGAGCAACGTGGTCTTGCCACATCCTGATGGCCCGATCAACACACCCATTTGGCCCTGATGCAAACCAAAACTCACGCGGTTCACCGCTGCTTGGTCCCGGCCGGGATAACGCACTTGCAAATCAGACACATCGATAAACATGAAGCGATTGTAGGCAGGCACATGACCCACTGCCTACAATCGCCGCTTACCCTTGCCCGCCTACGCGCCGATTCACGCCATGCCTTTGTTCACTGTTCTTCGCGGGTTCACCGTTTGGATGCTTGTCACGCCGGTGCTGGTGGTGCTGGCCGCTTGGTCGCAATGGGACGCTGCATCTGCTGATGTGTGGCAGGGTTTGTTACACACCGTTTTGCCCGAGTACACGCTCACGAGTTTGTGGCTGTGCCTGTTGGTGGCGTTGGGTGTGGTGAGCATGGGCAGTGTCAGTGCGGCGGCGGTCAGTTTGTTCGATTTTCCAGGCCGACGAACCCTCGGTTGGTTGTTGTTGCTGCCACTGGCCATGCCGGCTTATGTGGTGGCCTACGCCTACACCGATTTCTTGCAATACAGCGGGCCGCTGCAAACTTGGTTGCGATCACACACAGGTTGGCAAGGTGCTTTGTGGCCGGATGTGCGCAGCACCTGGGGTGCGGCGGTGGTGTTGAGCTTGAGTTTGTATCCGTATGTGTATTTGCTCTGCCGCAGTGCGTTGGCAGAACGGGCGCCGCAGTTGATGGAGGCGGCGCGTTTGTTGGGCGCTGGTTTGGTCCGGCGCATTTTTCGCGTGGCGTTGCCATTGGCTCGGCCGGCCATCGCGGCTGGCTTGGCCTTGGCCATGATGGAGACCTTGGCCGACTTTGGGGTCAGCAGTTATTTTGGTGTGCAAACTTTTTCCACCGGCATTTACAAAGCTTGGTTGGTGATGGACAACCGGGTGGCGGCAGCACAGCTGTCCTCGTTTTTGTTGTTGCTGGTCGCTGTGGTGCTGTGGATGGAATACCGGGCGCAATCTCGGCTGCGGTTTGTCACCCGACGCGGCGCTTCTCGCGGCCACGAATCACAAGCATTGCGTTTGCACGGTTGGCACGCTGCGCTGGCTTTTGTCTTGTGCGTGTTGCCGGTGTTGCTGGGTTTTGTGTTGCCCCTGCTGATCATGGGACATGCGCTGTGGGTGGGTAGCCAGCAACAAGCCTTGCCTTGGGCCGCATTCGTGGGCTGGTTCTGGAACAGCCTGAAGTTGGGCGGAATCAGCGCGGTGCTGGCCGTGGGTTTGGCGCTGGTGCTGGCGCATGGTGTGCGCACCCGTCCTACGTGGTGGCGTCGTTTCAGCACCCATTTGGCGGGTTTGGGTTATGCCGTGCCGGGTGTGGTGATCGTGGTGGGTTTGTTGATGCCTGTGTCCTGGGTACAAGGACGCTGGCCTGAGAGTGGTGTGGGCTATTGGCTGACTGCCACGCTGCTCGGTGTGTTGTGGGCCTACCTGGTGCGCTTTATCGCCGTGGCATTGCAAAGCATACAAAGCGGTTATGCGCGCATCCCCGTGAGTGCCGATGAAACTGCGCGCATGCTCGGTTCAAGCGGTCGTGATGTGTTCGCAAGAGTGCATTGGCCGCTGCTGCGCCCGGCTGCCGCCTCTGCGTTGCTGCTGGTTTGGGTGGATGTCATGAAAGAGCTGCCCGCCACCTTGGTATTGCGCCCGTTCAACACCGATACCTTGGCGGTGATGGCTTACCAACTGGCCCGCGACGAGCGTTTGGGCGAAGCAGCGCTGCCATCGCTGGCCCTGGTGATCGCCGGGTTACTGCCGGTATTGCTGATGGCCAGGGCCCAAAACC
>SXWY01000179.1 GCA_005789825.1 Burkholderiales bacterium
CCAGTGGCCCGCTCAAGCGGCTGTGTGCCGGGGTGGCCACCAAGACTTGCAAAAGTCTGGCCATGTCAAGCCCCCATTTGCGCGAGGATATTCAGAGAAAACTTCATATACCGGCCTAAGTGGTTGATTGACAAGGGATTTAAAAACGATCCAAAATTTCTGTGGATAACTTTGTTGACAGCTTGTCAGACGGCTTCAGAAACCCCGATATATCAAGGCTTTGGACACAATGCCCGAAAATTTGGCAACCGTGGGATCCTTTCAAAATCAAGCACTTACAAAAAAACCAAGCCGATGTATATTTTTTTTCGGGTGTAAGCCCTTGGTATAGGAAGGAATTAAATTTTGTGCATAAGTTCACTTTTGCGCCAGCCAGGGTTGACATGGCCGGATCATGGTGTCGGCTGACGCAGGGCCTTGGAATGGCTGTGAACCGCTTCAACCAGGGCGCTGACATGGTCAGGCGGTGTGAATTGGCTGATACCGTGGCCGAGGTTGAAGATATGCGTGGGGCCAGTTGTCGAGCCGTCGGTATGCGGTCGGCCAAAGCTGTCGAGCACCCGGCGCACTTCAGTGGCAATGTGCTCGGGCGGTGCAAACAAAATGTTGGGATCGATATTGCCTTGCAAGGCCTTGCCCGGGCCACCGGGAATGCCGCCGACCAACTGGCGCGCTTTGCCCAAATGCATGGTCCAGTCCAAGCCCAAAACCTCGCAATCCAGGTCTTTCATGTCGGGCAGCCAAAGACCGCCACCTTTGGTGAACACGATACGCGGGATGATGTGTCCGTCATGGCTGCGCTTGAGTTGTGCCAACACGCGTTCGGTATAGGCCAAGCTGAAGGTTTGGAAGGCGCCGTCAGCCAGCACACCGCCCCAACTGTCAAACACCATCACGGCCTGGGCACCGGCGTCGATTTGCGCATTCAAATAAGCGGCGACTGAATCTGCATTGATCGCCAAAATACGGTGCATCAGGTCTGGACGGCTGTACATCAGCGATTTCACCAAGCGGTAATCGTCAGAGCCGCCACCTTCGACCATGTAGCAAGCCAGCGTCCAGGGGCTGCCAGAAAAACCGATCAGCGGCACCCGCCCATGCAAGGCTTTGCGGATCGAGCTGACGGCATCGAACACGTATTGCAGTTTGTGCATATCCGGCACGGCCAAGGCCGCTACGGCGGCTTCATCGCGCACAACTTTTTCAAAACGCGGCCCTTCGCCTTGCGCAAAGCTCAGGCCCAGACCCATGGCATCGGGCACGGTCAAGATGTCGGAAAACAAAATGGCGGCATCCAGCGGGTAGCGGTCCAAGGGTTGCAGGGTGACCTCGGTGGCGTAATCCACGTTGGTGGCCAACCCCATGAAGCTGCCTGCTTGGGCGCGTGTGGCGCAGTACTCAGGCAAATACCGCCCGGCTTGGCGCATCAGCCAGACGGGGGTGTGGTCGGTGGCCTGACGCAGGCAGGCTTTGAGGAAGCTGTCGTTGAGTAGTGGGGTAGTCATTTGGCTATTGTGACAGGGCAAATTGACACTTTGTGTAGGGTGTATTCCCCATTTGTCTGCGTTCAAAGTTTGAAGACACGCTTGGCTTTAATAATTGGAACCTGACCCCAACTAAATTTATCAGCGCGGAATGGCTTCCAAAGCTTGAATCACCAGATCGGGCGACAACAACTCAGACAACACCTGGGGCGGTTGACCGGGCGCTTGCAACACATACACCGGCACACCGCTGCGACCCAACTGGTTCAAGGCTTGGCTGATGACCGGGTCTTGGCGCGTCCAATCCGCTTGCAGCAACAACACACGGCGATCCGCAAAGGCTTTGAGCACCCGAGGATTGCGCAACGTGGTTTGCTTGTTCACTTGGCATGTCACGCACCAAGCAGCGGTGAAGTCGATAAACACCGCTTGCTTTTCTTGCATGGCTTGGTTCACGCGCTCAGGCGACCAGGCTTGCCAATCGGCTGAG
The DNA here is from genome assembly GCA_005789825.1 of Burkholderiales bacterium. Classification (GTDB taxonomy): domain Bacteria; phylum Pseudomonadota; class Gammaproteobacteria; order Burkholderiales; family Burkholderiaceae_C; genus Limnohabitans. The sequence continues at coordinate 1,975 of SXWY01000179.1, forward strand.
ACCGACGCTTTTGCCTGCGTAACAGGGGCGTTTCGCACAACCGGTTGAGCCAGCCAAAGCAAGCCACACAAGCACGCGATGAACACGGCACGAACCCATTGCCCAGCAGGTTTGGACACCCCCAACGACCAAACCAAACCACCGGCCAAAACCAAGCCGGCCAACAGCAGCGCAGCCGCTTCTTCACCGGCTTGCTTGGAGAACACCCACAGCAACCAGACCACGGTCAGCAACATCGGAAAAGCCAAGGTTTGGCGCAAGACCTGCATCCAAGCGCCTGGTTTAGGCAGCCAAGCGGCGGTGGCAGGTATCCAAGCACTGAGCGTGAACGGCAAAGCCAAACCCGTACCCAGACTCAAAAAAATCAACAAACCTTGCCAAGCCGGCAGGGTGAAAGCCACCCCCACCGACGCACCCATGAAAGGTGCGGTGCAAGGCGCTGCCACCACCACCGCCAGCACACCGGACAAAAACGCATCCACCACGGGGTGACGCGCCATCTGGGCAGCCAAACCACCCACCCATTGGCCCCGCCATTCCAGCAAACCCCACAAATTCAGCGCAATCAGTGTGAACAACAGCGCCAGACCAGCGACCAAACCGGGCGATTGCAGCTGAAAGCCCCAACCCAATTGCGCACCCGCGGCCCGCAAGCCCATCACCAACAACGCCAGCGCCAGCATGCTGCTGAGAACGCCCAAGGCATAAGCGGTGCCAATCCCTTGGCGTTGTAACGGTGTCAAGGTGGATCGGGTCAGCGACAACACCTTGATAGCCAGCACGGGCAAAACACAGGGCATGAGATTGAGCAATAAACCGCCAATCAAGGCACCCACCAAAGCGCTGATCAAACCCGGCCAAGACGCGGCTGCGGTGGTTGCTGGGCTTGTCACCGTTGGCTGTGGTGCAGCGATTGGGGGTTGGGGCCACTCGCCTTGAATCTGCAGCGTCACTTGCCAAGAGCGCGCCGGTGTGCTGCTGTCATCCACCAACAGCAGATCCAATTCGGGGGGCTCGGTGTTGCGCATGTTGTGGAGAGCCGCGCGCATTCGCCATTCGCCCCTTTGCCATTCGCCGCCACCGGTCATGCCCAATCCGCTGGCCAACACTTCCGGTGCATGGGCATAAGCTTTCAGGGACTTGCCTTGCAGTTCAGTCGGCAAACCTTGTACGCGCAGCGCCAACGCATCGGCATCGAAGGAAACCGGCTGTTTGGCAGGCGATATGCGAACCGGTTGCGTGGCTAAAAGCTGTTCGAACGCATCACTGTGTTCAGCCAAACTCGCAGCCAACGGCAGCTTCAACACAAATTGCCCAGACTGCGGAATGCATTCTTCTTTGCACACCAACCAGTCGGCTTGCAGCCGAACTTCGATCTCTCGCCCTGTCAACCCACCGCCGACTTTGACAGGAGCAGCCAGCAGCACGCGGCCCTCGTAGCCGTGGTTGACCATGTTGCCCACGGGAATCATGCTTGGCGTCGGCCATACCGTGTCGCCAGCTGACATGCCTGGTGGAAGTTGCCATTGCAATTGGGTAGCCAATCCGCTGTCGCCCGGGTTGCGCCAATAGGTATGCCAACCGGGTTGGTGTTGCAGTTGCAAGCCCAGCCACAGGGGTTGACCGGCGCGCACCCCTTGTGGCGCATAGGCCTGCAATTGCGCACGCACTTGCGCGGTTTGAACAACGGCACCGGTTAGGGTGGGTGACTGTGCAGCTGCATGGCCGATCAGCAACCCCACCAAGCACCAAGATGTCTTTAACAAGAACAGAACTTTACGCATGCAGGCCATGTTACCCAAGCGCTTAAGATGGCGTGCATGAAGGTTTTACCGCGTTACTGGGCTGATTGCGTCAGCACCGACTTTGCCGAATTGAACCCGTTACACACGTTGGCGGTGCTGCCTTTGGGCGCGACCGAACAACACGGTCCGCATTTGCCTTTGTCGGTCGACACCGATTTGGTCAACGC
>SXWY01000180.1 GCA_005789825.1 Burkholderiales bacterium
AAGACAACACCCAATAACGGCGAAACCCCACAGAGACTGGGCCTCAGCGGGGTTCTTCAAAAAGTGAGAGAGTGCTTTCTCACTTTGCATATGGTGGAGCTGGCGGGATTTGAACCCGCGTCCACAAGCCTTTTTCGGACAGTTCTACATGTGTAGTCGTCTGTTTTTTTGTCTCATCCAATGTGCCGCGCAGCGACACGCTGCACACCAGACCAGCACCCTATTTTCTCGCGCCACACCAAGGTACCCGGTGTGGTGCCAGCCCATATGAATTACCTTGCAGCCTGGACAGTCTTGCGACCGCCCTTGCCCAGCCTATCGGCCAACTGTTGCAAGGCTCGCGGGTTTAAGCCGCGAGTGCGAAACGTTCGTCGTTTGCAGTTAGTTTTTTTCTGCGGATTTACGAGGTGACAGAACCTCGACATGCCCTGCGCCGCGTCCGAACCCATGTCGAAACCAATGCAGCCCCAAGAAATTCGATTCTACGCCTTGCCGAGCAAATCCACCAGTTCAAGCGGATGGTGGATCACATGGTCGGCGCCCCAGCGCAACACATCGGCCTCTTGGCCCAGGTATCCGTAATGGGCGGCAACCGTCACCATGCCTGCTGCCTTGCCAGCCACGATATCGCGCTCGTCGTCGCCCACATACCAACAATCGCCTGACAGCAAACCCAGCAAACGGGCAGCTTCCAACAGGGGTGCGGGATGCGGCTTGGCATATGGAGTGGTGTCGCCACTGACCACCGCGCCAGCGGTTGTGAACAGCGGCATTTGCTGGCTCAAAGGGATGGTGAAACGCTGGCTTTTGTTGGTCACCACGCCCCAACGCAAGCCATGGGCTTGCAAGACCGCGAGCATGTCGGTCACGCCATCGAACACGGTGGTTTTGACGGTCATGGCTTGCTGGTAGTTGTTCAGAAATTCGTTTTTGAAATCTTCGTAATCGGCATGCGCTTCGGTCATGCCAAACGCCACATGCAACATGCCTCGGGCACCCGACCCTGCCATGGGGCGATACAAGGCATATTCCAAGGAAGGCAAACCACGGTCGATTCGCATTTTGTCAGCGGCAGCGCCCAGATCCGGGGCACTGTCGATCAATGTGCCGTCCAAGTCAAACAGCACAGCTTTGGGCAAGGGCATGGTTGTCATCGCGCCAACCCGTTCAGGCAGTTCGCTGGGTGGCAATCATGTAATTGACACTGGTGTTTTCGTCCAACCAGTAACGGCGGGTGAGCGGGTTGTATTGCAAGCCCTTGGTGGCCTGCAAGGCCAAGCCCGCAGCGCGGCAGTAAGCGGCCAATTCTGAGGGGCGAATGAACTTGGCGTATTCGTGTGTGCCCTTGGGCAGCAAATTCAACACGTATTCGGCGCCCAAGATGGCAAACAAAAAAGATTTCGGGTTGCGGTTCAGGGTGGAGAAAAACACCCAGCCACCCGGCTTGACCAGGGTCGCGCAGGCTTGGACCACTGACGCGGGGTCTGGCACATGCTCCAACATTTCCATGCAAGTCACCACATCGAATTGCGCGGGGCTCTGGGCGGCCAAGGCCTCTGCGCTGATTTCTTGGTAATGAATATTCGGGGTTTGTGTTTCTAATGCATGCAATTGCGCTACTTTGAGCGACTTGCTAGCCAGGTCAATACCGGTGACCTGTGCGCCCGCTCTGGCCATGGCATCAGCCAAAATCCCGCCGCCGCAACCGACATCCAGCACTTGTTTGTGGTGCAATGGCGCCCAATGGTTGATCCACTCCAATCGCAACGGATTGATTTGGTGCAGTGGCCTGAACTCACTGTTGACATCCCACCATCGGTGAGCCAATTCAGAAAATTTCGCCAGCTCGGCGGGATCTACGTTAGAAGTGTTCATGAGGTGATTGTCAAGGAGATCGAGCCAACCGCAATTGCAAGGGGCAAAGCTGGCAAAAACAAAGGGTCAAAAAAAACCCCGCACCAGGCGGGGTTCGGTTCAACGGAGGGATATCAGTTTTTGCGGGCACCCACCACTTCGATTTCAACGCGGCGGTTTTTGGCGCGTCCTTCTTTGGTGCTGTTGTCAGCCACGGGCTGCTTTTCGCCCTTGCCTTCGGTGTAAATGCGGGTCTTGTCTACGCCTTTGTTGATCAAGTAGGCCTTGACAGCGTTGGAGCGGCGCATAGAGAGCTTTTGGTTGTATTCGTCGGAACCCACGGCATCGGTGTGTCCAACCGCGATGATGACTTCCAAATTGATGGCCTTGATTTTGTCTACCAGGTCATCCAGCTTGGCTTTGGCTTCAGGCTTGATCACGGATTTGTTGAAATCAAAGAATGCATCGGCAGCGTAAGTGACTTTGGAGGAGGCAGCCACAGGCGTCGGTGCTGGCGCAGGGCTGGCGGCCGCTGCAGGCGCTGGCGCGGCGGAGAGTCCAGGCGCATCTGCTTGCGAAGGGGCTTGCACAGCGGCTGGCGCTTGTTCCACTTGTGGTGCAGGTGCAGGTGCGGGTGCAGAGGATTGAGAGGCGTTTTGTGCGGCAGGGGTAGCGGCAGGTTGTTCCACAATCGCACCGTCACAACCTGGGGCAGCCGTGGCCGGCGTCCATGAGCTGTTGCGCCAGCATTCACCGGAAGCGTTTTTCCAGACCTCGCCAGAAGAAGACAACCAGTTGTTGATTTCTGCGGCAGACGTCCAACCGGCAAATGCCAAGATTGAAAGACTGACGACTGCGGATTTGACGTTTTTCATAACTTTCCTTTGGTGCTGTTAGAGCCTGAATTTTCTGGGGCAAGGGCTAGGTTAAACCCCTACTACCTTCTAATTATGGCACACGCCCCCCCCCATTTTTGAGAAAAACCATACCCTAAAATGATCCATTCTCCAGATAAAAAATAGACGGTATTCATGACCCAGTTCGCCAAAGAAACACTGCCCATCAGCCTTGAAGAGGAGATGCGCCGCAGTTACCTCGACTACGCCATGAGCGTCATTGTGGGGCGAGCATTACCAGATGCCAGAGACGGCCTCAAACCTGTGCATCGGCGTGTGTTGTTCGCCATGCACGAACTCAACAACGATTGGAACCGTCCTTACAAAAAATCGGCGCGTATC
>SXWY01000181.1 GCA_005789825.1 Burkholderiales bacterium
AATAAGACGCCTACCCCGGTATCAACTGCGGCTGCGGCCTCAGCCATTTGGTCAGGCGAAGGCGACGTAAATACCTGGCCAGGGCAAGCAGCATCCAGCATGCCGAGCCCAACAAATCCGGCGTGCAGCGGCTCATGGCCGGAACCGCCGCCAGAAATCAGCGCAACTTTGCCTTTACTCAGGTTTTTTCGCTGAATGAACTTACCATCACCGCCAAGGCTAACCAACGAACCATGAGCGGATACGAATCCGACTAGACTTTGTGGAATTAATTGATCGATTGCGTTGACGAATTTCTTCATTGATCAGCTCCTTAAATTCAATTTTCCGAAAAAGATCTCCGCTGTTTAGAGGCTTGCAACAAGTGCATAATTTGAAAAACAGCCTTGGCGATGCGTTGGCGTTGACCACCCGACAAGCGCACGCCCTTTTCACCCAAAAACGTGTCATAGCCTTGCGGCAATTGCACGATGAATTCATCGGCAAAGGCGGCTTTGGCCGCCGCCAACACCTCGTCATCAGAGGCCTGCGGTTTGCCGTAGCGGATGTTGTCTAGGGCACTGCCCGAAAAGATCACGGGCTCTTGCGGCACGATGCCAATGCGCAAGCGCAGGTCGTGCAATGACAGGTCTTGGATAGCCACACCGTCGAGCACAATTTGTCCAGCTTGCGGGTCGTAAAAACGCAGCAACAAACCGAACAACGTGGTTTTGCCTGCACCGCTGGGGCCCACCACCGCCACGGTTTGACCCGCTCGAATCTCGCCACTGAGTCCAGCCAAGGCCAAGGTCTGTGGTCGGGAGGGGTAATGGAAATTCAGTTGGTCTAAATACAAAGACGAACCGCGCTCGGGCCATGCGGCTTGCTTGGGCTGTGCCGGAGAGCTGACCACCGAGCGGGTGTTGAGCAGTTCCATCAAGCGCTCGGTGGCACCGGCCGCTCGCAACAAATCGCCATACACCTCACCCAACACCGCAAACGCACTGGCCAGCAAAATCACATAAACCACGGTTTGGCCCAGTTCCCCGGCGCTCATGCTACCGTCGCGCACCGCCATGGTTCCTTGGTACAGGCCCCACAACAAGGCGGCGCTGCTGGCCAAAATGATGAAACCCACCAACACCGAGCGCGCCAACGCTCGGCGCAGAGAAGTTTTCACGGCTTGCTCGGTGGAATCCACAAAACGCTCGGCTTCTCGTTTTTCGGCGGTGTAACTTTGCACCACGGGAATCGCATTGAGCACTTCGGCGGCCAATGCGCTGGCGTCTGCCACCCGGTCCTGGCTGGCCCGCGACAAACGCCGCACTCTGCGCCCCAGTGTCACACTGGGCCAGACCACCAGCACCAGCAAGCCCAGCACTTGCACCATCAACATCGGGTGGTTCCACACCAGCATCAGCAAGGCCCCGGTGCCCATCACCAAATTGCGCAAGCCCATGGACAACGAAGAACCCACCACGGTTTGCACCAGCGTGGTGTCGTTAGACAAGCGCGACAGCACCTCGCCGGTTTGCGTGGTTTCAAAGAAAGCCGGGCTTTGTTCCAGCACATGGCCATAGACGGCGTTGCGCACATCAGCGGTGATGCGCTCGCCCAGCCAAGTGACGGTGTAAAAACGCGCCGCTGAGAACAAGGCCAATGAAGCGGCCACGCCGAACAATTGCATGAATTGACCCGCCAGACGCTGTGCGCTGTCGGGACCGCCAAAGCCTTGGTCGATCAATTGCCGCAGTGCCCAAGGGAAAGCCAGCGTGGCGCCTGCAGCCAGCAATAAAAACAGCCCGGCCAGCGCCACGCGGCCCTTGTAGGGACGGACAAACGGCAACAAGCCGCTGAGGGAGGTAGGACGAGGATTCACGGTGTATTCACCCGCTAAGATGCCTGCTTGATGAACCGATTTGAATCAGAAAAAACACCACAAGCCGGTGCAAACACCGGTGGTCAGTTGTATGAGGCCGTCGATCAGCGTGCCCACCAACAGCACGGGCAATCCCAAATACACCAATGCCCAGCCGATGGCCATCCCAGTCAGTCGGGGTTCTGGAATTCGGTGACCCATCACGGTTTGCACCGGATGGCGTTTGAAAAACTTCTTCCACATGCCAGCATGGTAACCAATACGGAAAGCCTTGCATGAAGGTGGAATGGCGCAGCACCGACATGGAGGTCTGGGACCAAGCGCATGCCGCTGCCGCCGGGCCTTTGCAACAGGACTGGGCCTACGGTTCGACCATGGTGTCGCTGGGCGCTCGCGTCTTGCGTGCCAGGGTCGTGGCCGACGGTGTCTCGGTCGCGCAAGCGCAATTCATTGTTCGCCAATACAGCCCATGGTTGTCGTTTGCCTGGTGTACCCGTGGCCCGCTGTGGTTGCAACCGCTGACAGCCCATGAAAAGGCGCAGGCCTACCGGCTTTTGCGACGAACCATGCCTTTGGGCCAGCTACGCTTGGTGGTGGTCACCCCGGATGAACCGCTCACCGATGGCTTGGGTTTGCCGAGCATCCGGCGGGTGATGTCGGGTTACAGCACCGTGCTGCTGGACATTTCGCAACCGTTGGATGTGCTGCGTACCCATCTTGACAGCCTTTGGCAGCAAGCTCTCGTGAATGCCGAAAACGCGGGGCTGAATGTGCAGCGCATGGGTACCAACCCTGGCCAATACCGCTGGTTGCTCGATGCCGAAATGCAGCAACGGGCTGAGCGAAATATCGACGGCATGCCCATGGTCTGGTTTGAGCGTTACGCCGAATCGCGCAAACAAGTTTCGCGCAATATGTTGTCATTTCGTGCAGACATAGGACGCGAACGCTTGGCAGGCATGCTGTTTTTGATCCATGGTCAGGCCGCCACCTACCAGATTGGTTGGACCACTCCAACGGGTCGCGAGACAAATGCCCACCATTTGATGCTGTGGCGTGGCATAGAAGAATTGCAACAACGTGGCGTGCGTTTGTTAGATTTGGGGGGTGTCAATACCCAGCGCAGTGCCGGTATGGCGCGTTTCAAAATCGCCACCGGCGGAGCCGTTCGTCAATTGGCCGGCAGTTACTTGCTATGAGTACAGGGTCATTGCTTGTGGATCAGGCGACTGTGCAGCGTGGCGGTCGGCAACTGTTTGCGCCGGTGAGTTTTGAGTTGCACGCCGGACAGGCATTGCATTTGCAGGGCGAAAACGGCTCGGGGAAAACCAGTTTGTTGCGTGCTTTGTGCGGCCTGTCCCCTTTGGCGCAAGGCGTGGTGCGTTGGTGCGGCGAACCGCTCCCTGCGGCCAGACAAGCCTTTGGCAAAGAGGTGTTTTATTTGGGCCACGCCTTGGGGCTGAAAGATGAGCTGTCTGCTTTGGAAAATTTGCAAACCGCTTGTGCGCTGGCTGGCCAACCATTGAACACCGATGCGGCGGTATCGGCCTTGCAGGCCCAAGGCTTGAGCAAACGCAAGCATTTGCCGTTGCGGGTCTTGTCCCAAGGCCAAAAGCGGCGGGTGGCATTGGCCCGGCTACAAGTGTCTGCCGCGCGTTTGTGGTTGTTGGACGAGCCCTGGGTGGCTCTGGACCAAGCCGCACAATCCGCGCTCACCGACATGTTGCGTTCGCATGTGGCGCAAGGTGGGTTGTTGTTATTCACCAGCCACCAATCGCAGGACTTGGGCGATGCAGTCAGCGTGTTGAGGCTGCAAGCATGAACATATTCTTCACCGTGGTGTGGCGCGATTTGCGCTTGGCCATGCGCCGCAAGGCCGAGGTGTTGACCAGCGTGTTTTTCTTTGTCGTGGTGGCCACGCTGTTTCCTTTGGCCATTGGGCCAGAGCCCGAGATGCTGCGGCAAATAGGCCCTGGCGTGTTGTGGGTCGGTGCGCTGCTGGCCACCATGCTGGGCCTGTCGCGCATGTTTGAGAGTGATTTTCGTGACGGCAGCCTGGAACATATGTTGTTGTCCCCGCATTCCTTAGGGCTTATGGTGCTTGGGAAAATCACCGCGCACTGGCTGCTGTGTGGGGTGCCCTTGGTAATATTGGCCCCGGTTTTGGGTTTGCAGTTCGACTTGAGCCCGCAGGCGTTGTCTATGTTGTGTTTGTCGTTGTTGTTGGGCACGCCGGTGTTGTCTTGTATCGGTGCCATCGGTGCAGCCCTGACCTTGGGCGTTCGCGGTGGCGGTATTTTGATTTCCCTGTTGGTATTGCCCTTGTATGTGCCGGTGCTGGTGTTTGGTGCCGGCGCAGTGCAAGCCCTTGAGTCTGGTGTGGGTGCGCAAGCCCATGTGTCGATTTTGCTGGCCATGTTGTTGCCTGCCCTGTTTTTCAGCCCTTGGGCTTGCAGCGCCGGTTTACGCATCGCCCTGGAATGAATGAATGGCTATTCGCTGGTTTTATTACGCCGCCCCGCAAAATTTTTATGCATTGGCAACCCGGCTGTGGCCTTGGTTGGCGGCGCTGGCCGTGGCCTTGGGGTTGGCTGGACTGTGGGTCGGGTTTGCGTTGGCCCCTGAGGACGCGCAGCAAGGCGAGGGTTACCGCATTATTTTTGTCCATGTGCCAGTGTCTTGGATGTCGATGATCATTTATTTGGCCATGGCGTTTTGGAGCATATTGGGTTTGACTTTCAACACCCGTTTGTCCGGCATGATGACCCGCGCGTTGGCGCCCACTGGTGCCATGTTCGCCTTCTTGTCTTTGTGGACCGGTGCCCTGTGGGGTAAGCCGATGTGGG
>SXWY01000182.1 GCA_005789825.1 Burkholderiales bacterium
CCCAATCGAGCACCGCCAAAATGCGCGGCTGATCCGGGTGAAAAATCATGTTATCGAGACGAAAGTCGCCATGCACGATGCAAGTCAAATCTGCCCGCGCACTGTCGGGCATGTGTGCGGGCAGCCATTCCATCAACTTGTCCATTTCGTCAATCGGCTGGGTGACAGAGGCGCGGTATTGTTTGCTCCAGCGGCCGATTTGTCGGTCAAAGTAATTGCCGGGCTTGCCGAAATGTTCCAAACCTTGGGCTTTGTGGTCTACCGCATGCAAAGCGGCGATGACACGGTTCATTTCAAGGTAGATGTCGCGGCGCTGCTCACGCGTCATGTCGGGCAATGCTTGGTCCCAAAGCACCCGTCCTTGAACAAATTCCATGACATAAAAAGCGCGGCCAATGACGGATTCGTCCTCGCACAGCACGTGCATGTGTGCCACAGGCACCGCTGTGCCACTCAAGCCGCGCATGACGGCGAATTCACGTTCAATGGCGTGAGCAGACGGCAGCAATTTGGCCACCGGACCAGGCTTGGCACGCATGACATAACTTTTGCCGGGTGTGACCAATTTGTAAGTGGGGTTGGATTGGCCGCCTTTGAACATTTCTACCTGCAAAGGGCCTTTGAAACCTGGCATGTGGGCACTCAACCAGGCTTGCAAAGCTGCCACATCAAAACGGTGTGATTCGCTGACTTCGCGGGTACCGACAAAATTGTCAAAGTTGCTCATGTACTTACTCCGCCGCACTGATTTTCATCAGCATTTCTCTGTTGCGTATCACCAAACCACCCGGTTCTATGCGCAAGGCTTCTTCTCTCTCCATGGCCTTGAGTTCTTGATTCACTCGCTGGCGTGAAGCGCCCAACAACTGCGCGAGCTCCTCTTGCGCCAGATGCAATCCGATGCGTACTTCGTCGCCGTGGTTGAGCGATGGCACACCATAACTGCGGGCCAAATGCAGCAACTGCTTGGCCAAACGTGCACGAAGTGGCAAGGTGTTGAGATCTTCGACCAGGCCGAACAATTGGCGAATACGCCGTGCTTGCAAACGCAGCATGGCTTGGTAGAACTCGACATGGGCTGCCAGAATTTTTTCGAAATCCGATCTGGCAACGCACAAGATGGTGGTGTCGCCGTGTGCATAGGCGTCGTGCGTGCGACTGTCGCCATCCAAAATCGCCACATCGCCAAACCAAATACCGGGCTCGATGTAGGTGAGGGTGATTTGTTTGCCCGACAACGAGGTCGAACTGACCCGAACCGCACCTTTGGCGCAGGCGATCCATTCCTCGGGCGAGTCGCCGCGCGCCGTGATCAGGTCGCCGTCTTTGAGTCGCTTGACGTATGCGCATCGGAGTATGTCGTGTCGGAGTGATGGGGAAAGTGAGGAAAACCAGCGGCCTGCGTTGACCGCCTCTCGTTCTTCGATCGTAAGTATTGGCTCGTCCATCGTCTGTCTTGTGGGTGACCTGTGGGTTGAAAAATGTCGCCAGCGAGACCGGCAACTTGCGAAATAAAGTTTTAAGGTTTGTATTGCGGGGTGTGTTTGTCCAAAAACGCGGCAATCCCAATGCCTGCATTGGGGTGATGCAGGTTGTTGACGAAATGGTGTTTTTCCAACGCCATGTGGGCGAACAAACTTTGGCCAGGCGCGGCATTGAGCAGTTCTTTGATGCTGCCAAGTGCGTTCGGCGCACGTTCGTTTAACCGTTGCGCCCAAGTCAGGGCTGTTTGCAGGGCTTGTCCTGGCTCGCTCAGGGCGTTGACCAAGCCGTGTTTCATCAATTGTTCGGCGGGTATTTTTTCACCCATCATCACCCATTGGCTCACCAAGGCATGCGGCAACGCACGCGCGAGCTGCCAGCTGCCGCCACCATCAGGGGACAAGGCCAAATTGCTGTAGGCCATGACAAACACACTGTTGCTGGCTGCGATCAAAAAGTCGCAGGTCAAAGCCAAGGAAAAACCTGCACCGGCAGCCGCACCTTCGACGGCGGCCAGCACCGGTTTGGGAAATGTAGCGATGGTTTCGAGCCAGCCATGCAATGCTTCGATGCTTTGCGCTTGGTGCTCAGGCGGCAGGGCGCGGTTTTCCAGCAAACGGTTGAGTTGTCCGCCGGCGCTGAAATGGGCACCTTCTCCGGTGATCACCACGCTTCGGATGTCGCCATTGCTTTCCGCCGCATTCAAGGCTTCGATGCCTGCCGTGTAAATTGGTGGACCCAACGCATTGCGGTAGTCAGGGTTTGACAGCGTCAAAACCAGTGTTTGACCTTCTGTGTGGCTTTTGAGCTGTGCAGTCATACCGTGGAAATATCGTGTCGCAAACTCAGCCCCAAAGCGCCGCGTCGGCGCAACCAAGGACTTGGGCGATAGCGCGGATCGCCATACACGGTTTGCATGTTGAACAGCACTTCGAGCAAGCTGTCGGCGCCTAGGGTGTCGCCCAATGCCAAGGGCCCTTGTGGGTAGCCCAGTCCAAGGGTGACGGCGGTGTCTAAATCGGCGGGGCTGCATATGCCTTGTTGGCATATATCGCTGGCGATATTGACGATATGTGCCAACACGCGTTGCGTGACAAATCCGCCACTGTCTTGAATAACGCTGACCGGTTTGCCGTCTTTGGCAAAAAGCGCATGGGCTGCGTCACGCATGTCGCTGCGCGTGGCAGGGTTGGTTGCCAAAACGCGTCTGCGGGTGGCTGCGTCTGGCATCAACATGTCAATGCCCAAGGTGCGTGCGGGGTCGAGTCGCTCAACGATGGCGCATGTGGTGACATCAAAGCCCAGCGGTGCGACCAAACAAAGCGCTTGGTTGGAAGGCGCGCTGGCGGTTTCAATCTCAGCGCCCAAGTCTTTGAGCAATTGAAACAAATCGCTGCGGCGGGCCGCCCGGGAAGACACCCAGACCGGTGGAAGTTCGGTCACGACGGGTGCTGCGCTGGGAGGGGGGCGCTGGGCTTTGCCATCGGCGTAGGTGTAGAAGCCTTTTCCGGTTTTGCGGCCCAACCAATTGCCGGCCAAGCGTTGTGCGGTGATCACGGAAGGGCGGTAACGGGGTTCTTCGTAATACTGTTGGTAAATGGATTCCATGACCGGGTGTGATACGTCCAGCGCGGTGAGGTCCATCAGTTCGAAGGGGCCCAATTTGAAACCCACTTGGTCTTTCAAAATGTCATCGATCGTGCCGAAATCGGCAACACCCTCAGACACGATACGCAGTGCTTCTGTGCCATAGCCTCTGCCAGCATGGTTCACGATAAACCCCGGGGTATCCTTGGCGCGAACCGGTTGATGGCCCATGGACATGACAAATTGCACCAACCGCTGGCAAATGTCTTCGTCCGTACCCAAGCCAGCGATGACTTCGACGACTTTCATCAGGGGCACGGGGTTGAAAAAATGCAGACCGGCAAAACGATTCGGGCGTTGGAGCTTGGCGGCCAAAGCGGTCACGGACAAGGAAGACGTGTTGGTGGCTATCACCGATTGCGGCGAGAGCAAGTTTTCCAATTCTGCAAACAAGCCGGTTTTGATGGCCATGTTTTCGACCACGGCCTCGATCACCAAGTCACAGTCGGCCAAATCACGCAATGAAGTGGCGGGTTGTAAGCGTTCTTGCAGTTGGGCTGTATCGGCGGCTGTCAAGCGGCCTTTGTCTTGCAATTTTTGCCATTGCAAAAAAATGGCTTGGCAGGCTTTTTCTGCAGCACCGGGGGCAACATCATGAACCCATACACCAGCGCCAGCTTGTGCGCACATTTGTGCGATTCCTTGTCCCATGGCGCCGGCGCCCACCACAGCCACACGATGGAAGTTTGTATTCATATGCGAACAATTATGGCCGACATTGGGCCAGCGCCTGTGTTGTGCGATTACTGCAAAATGCCTGATCTTTGATACCAACGGAGTCTTATCTCATGACACTGAAACTTTGCGGATTCTCAGCCAGCAACTATTACAACAAACTGAAATTACAACTGCTGGAAAAAGGCGTGGCCTTTGAGGAAGAGTTGGTGTGGACAGGAAACACGCACCCTAAATTGGTGGACCGTTCTCCGATGGGCAAGGTGCCATTTTTGGAAACACCGCACGGTTGTGTGTCTGAATCCATGGCTTGCGCCGAATATATTGAGCAACAGTACACATCGCACCCTTTGCTGCCGGCTGACCCGTTTGCGGCAGCCAAAGTGAGAGAGTTGATTGTTTACCTTGAATTGCACATTGAGCTGGTGGTGCGAGAGTTGTATGGCCAAGCGTTTTTTGGCGGCCAAGCCAGCGACGAAACCAAAGCCAGGGTGAAAAAACAACTGACCAAAAATGTGGCTGCCTTTGCAAAACTGGCCAAGTTTTCACCCTATGTGGCGGGCGATAGCTTCACTTTGGCCGATTGCGCGGCGATTTTTCACTTGCCACTGGCTGTGATGGCTTGCAAATCGGTGCTTGGAGAAGATCTGTTGGCGGAACTGCCCACCAAAGCTTATACGCAGCAATTTGCCACCAACCCCCATATGCAAAAAGTGATGGCAGACCGCAAAGCCAACAGTGAAATCATGATCGCTTTGAGGTCTGGCAAAAAATAAGGTCAGTGGGTAAACGACTGGCGTTGGTTGTCCAGATCTATCAAGCGATCGAGTTCTGCGCAAACATCGGCCATGCGGCCAGAAATCACCATGCGACCTGCGGTGTGCAGGGGCGGACGCTGGTCTTCGGCGATATGAACCACGCGAAGAGGGCGGTCCGCAGAACCCAAATGGGCATGGCGGTTGAACGGGACTTGGCTTTTGCGTGTGTTGAGCATGGCGCGAAAAGCCGCATCTACGCGCTGAAAAACCTGGTGGTTGTTCCAAAGGGCAATTGACATGGTGTACTCCTGGTTTAAAACTGGTTTCTGATCAGGCCAACGGCCAGACCTTCTATGGAAAAAACATCGCCCGCCTGAACTTGAATCGGCGAAAAGTCGGGGTTTTCAGGCAACAGCGTGATGCCGTGTGCGGTTTTTTGGAAGCGTTTGACGGTGACCTCTTCGCCAACCCGCGCCACCACAATTTGTCCGTTGCGCGCGTCTCGCGTGGTTTTGACGGCAAGCAAATCTCCGTCCATGATGCCGACATCACGCATGGAAAGACCTCTGACTTTGAGCAAATAGTCAGGGGTTTGGGAGAACATGGAGGCTTCTACGCTGTAGGTTTGCTCGATATGTTCTTGCGCCAAGATGGGCGAGCCTGCGGCTACACGACCCACCAATGGCAATGTCAGTTGAGCCAAGGTGTGCAAAGGCAACTGAAATTGTTTGAAGCCCAGCTCTGCAGGCTCTGGGGCTGTTTGTTTCAAGCGAATGCCACGCGATGTGCCGCTGACCAATTGAATGACGCCTTTTCGCGCCAAGGCTTGCAGATGCTCTTCGGCCGCGTTGGCGGATTTGAAACCCAACTCTGTGGCGATTTCTGCACGGGTGGGCGGTGCACCGGTATTCTGTATGGCGGTTTGAATCAATGACAGAATCTGTTGCTGACGGGCGGTGAGCTTGACTTGTTCCATGGGGCTCCTGCACTTGGCGGTTAGGGAAGGGATTTCAAACAACTGTTTGGATATCCAGTAACTGTATTTTTAACCAGTTTTTTAAGTTTGGCAACCATGTCCTTGAAAATAAACGCCAAAATCGTTGTTTTGGGAACCGGAGGAACCATTGCCGGGGTGCGATCGAATCCCGATAGCCCAGATATTTACGAGTCCGGCAGGTTAGGGATTGCTGACTTGATGGGTGAGGTAATGCTCGGGAATTCTTCGGTTGAATTCCATGATGTGGCCCAAATTGACAGCAAAAACATGGGGTTGCCTATTTGGCAAAGCCTCTTGAGGGCAGTGTCGAAAGCACAGGCCAGACAAGATGTCGCGGCTGTGGTGATTACCCACGGAACGGATACCTTAGAGGAAACCGCTTATTTGCTGCATGCCTTTGGCCCGTGGCCCAAACCGGTGGTGATGACATGCGCCATGCGTCCTGCTGATCACCCCATGGCCGACGGTCCAGCCAATTTACAAGATGCCTTGTTGTTGGCACAGCATGCCCAAGCAAGTGGCGTTTGCGTGGTGTTCAATGCGCTTGCGCACCATGCGTTGCATGTGCAAAAAATATCGACAGACCCGTTGACTGCATTCAGCAGTGGCTTTGCACCGCTGGCTGCAGAAAAACGTCACGGCGATTGGGCCTGGCTGAGCAGTCCGCCAGACAGCATCACCTTTCAAATGCCCACGTTGAGTGGGTTCTTAGGTGCCGCCCAGTGGCCACGCGTGGAATGGTTGACACACCATGCTGGCAGCGGCAGTGAATGGGTTGAGGCATTGTTGAGCGCTCCATCCAACACGCGTGTGCGTGGTTTGGTGATGGCCGGAACTGGCGCAGGTACTTTCAAAGACGCGTGGGATGCTGCGTTGGGAAAAGCCATCGGTTCGGGGGTGAAGGTTTGGATCAGCAGCCGGTGTGCATGGGGGAAACCGCTGCCACAAGCGCATCAAAAAAGTGGGGAATTGGTAGATTTGCCGCCAGCCAAAGCCTGCATGGCTTTGGCGCTGGCCCTGCTGGCGCGGGACGAAGAAAGATCAGCTCTTTAAAGCGGCCAGTGCACGGGCTTTGATCTCTTCCACGCTGCCTTGTCCACTGATAGCGCGGTATTTGGGTGCATCTTGCGGCTGGTCTTTGGCCCATTGCGCGTAGTAGTCGACCAAAGGGCGTGTTTGGGCGCTGTAGACCTCTAAGCGTTTTTTGACGGTTTCTTCTTTGTCGTCATCGCGTTGAATCAGGGGCTCGCCTGTGACATCGTCCACGCCGTCTTGCTTGGGGGGATTGAATTTGACATGGTAGGTGCGGCCACTGGCGACATGCACACGTCGCCCGCTCATGCGCTCGATGATGGCGTCAAAAGGCACATCAATTTCCAGCACGCAATCGAGTTTGACGCCGGCATGCTTCATGGCGTCTGCTTGTGGAATGGTTCTGGGAAAGCCATCAAACAAAAAACCCTTGGCGCAATCGGCATGGGTGATGCGCTCTTTGACCAAACCGATGATGATGTCGTCACCCACCAGACCACCAGCATCCATGATTTTTTTGGCTGCCAGCCCCATGTCAGTGCCCGCCTTGACAGCGGCACGCAACATGTCGCCGGTGGAAATTTGGGGAATGCCGTAGGCTTGGCAAATGAACGTGGCCTGGGTGCCTTTGCCAGCCCCGGGCGCACCCAACAAAATCAGTCTCATTGTCTTCCTTGAATTGTCGCGACGACGACCCTCGTGGCGGGACTGTGTCGCTGGGTAAGTGCCGAGAATAGCATGCAAGCCAGCCTGTCCGCTGAGAGGATCATCGGGCTAATATTGATTGAACCCTGAGCAAGTCTTGCGGAGTGTCCACGCCGGGTGCGCTGGCCATGTCCGAGACATGCACTGCAATCTGATAACCGTGCCAAAGGGCTCGCAGTTGCTCCAGCGCCTCGGCTTTCTCGGTGGGTGCTTCGGCCAACTGCGGAAATACTTTGAGAAAACCACAGCGGTAGGCATACAAACCCACGTGTCGGTAAACCGGGTGTGGCGGCAGTTGTTGGTCAGAACCGTCTCGCCAACAAGGGATGCTTGCTCGGCTGAAGTAGTGGGCCAAGTGGGTTTGACTCAACACCACTTTGACCACGTGCGGGCTGGTCCAATCAGACACCTCGGTGATCGGGTGCGCCAGTGTTGACATCTGCACATCAACTCGTTGCGACAACAGCTGCGCCACTGCGTGAATGTGCTGCGGGTGGATGAGCGGTTCGTCGCCCTGCACATTCACCACGATTTGGGAGTCGGACAAACCAAGCAAGCCAGCTGCCTCGGCCAACCGGTCGCTGCCGCTGGGGTGATCGTCGCGGGTGAGGATAGCTTCGATGCCATGCTGTTCACATGCTTGAACGATGCTGGGATGGTCTGCGGCGACCACCACTTGGGTGGCAGCGCTGGCTTTGGCTTGCTGTGCGACCCTGACCACCATGGGAACACCGGCCAAATCGGCCAACGGTTTGTTGGGTAAACGAGAGGAACCGAGGCGGGCGGGAATCAGCACCACATAGGCTGCTTCAGCCATGCAGTTTTTCCAGTTCGTCGTCGGTCAATGTGCGGGCTTCCAACTCCAGCATCACGGGGATGCCATCGCGTACCGGGTACGCCAGCCGCGCACTGCGAGAGATCAATTCTTGGGTATCGGGTTGGTAAATGAGACTGCCTTTGGTGACAGGGCAGACCAGCAGTTCAAGCAGTTTTTTGTCCATGGATCAATGATAGCTGTTGCAGGTTCAAAGCCAAGGCGTCTAAAAGGTTTGCGGGTAATTTGCAATCGAGCGCAACAGCCCAGGCTTGCGGCTGGTGTGGCCACAATTTCACCGCGTCTTTTTCAGTGCAAAAAATAGGCAAGGGGCTGTCGGTTTGCCATTGCGAAAGGTCGGCATGGTCCGGCAGTGGCCAGCATTTCTCCAATTGCAGTCCGGCCTGTGCCAATGACTGAAAAAACGCATCGGGTTTGGCAATGGCGGCCAAGGCTTGCACCGGTTGACCCGCCCACTCGCTCAAGTTGCGCTGTTCGCCTGCGCCATTGCGCGCAAATGTGGCCAAACTTCTTTGGGCCGCCCAAGCGCCGTCAGGATGTTGCTTGCCTGTGTAGAGCACATGCCGGACAACGCCCAAGGCAGGCGCAGTGGGCCAGGGTTCACGCAGCGGGCCAGCAGGCAGCAACCAGCCGTTGCCCGGGCCTCTGTCGTCAAACACGCACAAGGCAATGTCATGCCAAAGTGCATGGTGTTGCATACCGTCATCGCTGAGGATGAGATCCGTGTTGGGATAGGCCTTGCGCAAAGCCAATGCCGCTTGGCTGCGTTCGTGCCCGACAAACACGGGTACGTCGCAACGACGCTTGACCAGCAATGGTTCATCGCCTGCGTCTGCGGATGAACTGTGGCGGCTGACTTCTTTCACAGATTCTGACGGGCTGCCGTACGCTCTGGCAATCACGCCGACCTGCCAGCCTTGGGACTTGAAATGCTCGACCAAGCTGATCACCACCGGGGTTTTTCCTGTGCCGCCAGCCACCACGTTTCCGACCACAACCACGGGCACCGGCAAACGCGTTACCTGTCGCCAGCCTTGTTGGTGAAGCCAGCGGTTGGCGCGTATCCAGCATCCGGTCACCAGGCTGAGGGGCCAAAGCAAACAAGCCACCCCACTTCGGCGGGGCCAGACTTGTTGGGTGACAAAGGCCGACAAGCGCATGCGGCTTAAGGCAGGGGCGACGTGCGCGTGCGCGATTGGGCGGCAAATGTGATGTGCTGAAGCCCTGATTGTTGTGCAGCTTCCAACACCTGAATCACCGATTGGTGGCTGGCTTGCGCGTCAGCGGCTATGACCACTAGGGCTTGCGGAGATTGGTTTGCAGCTTGGCTCAGTGCCTGGGTCAGTGCCAGCACATCCGAAGCAGAGATGGCTGTTTTTTGAACCATGTAGCGCCCATCGCTACTGATAGCGACACGAATTTCTTGGGGTTGGGTTTCTTGTGGGCCGCTGTCAGCTTTGGGCAAGCGCATATCGAGTTGGGTCAGACGGCCGTAAGTGGTGGTGAGCATCAAAAAAATGATCACCACCAAAAGCACATCAATGAACGGAATCAGATTGATTTCAGGCTCGGAAGAGGGAGGGCGACCAAATCGCATACTCATTTTTCTTTGTGGCCTGGATAAAAGTGACGCACCAAGCGTTCCGCAGCGATTTCCAATTCAAGGGTGAAATGGTCGACACGGTTTTTGAAATACCGCCACATCACCAAACTGGGAATGGCAATCACCAAACCCAATGCCGTGTTGTACAAAGCGATAGAAATACCATGCGCCAATTGCGAGGGGTTACCAGCACCTGGGGTTTGTGCGCCAAATATCTCGATCATGCCAACCACGGTGCCAAACAATCCCAACAGGGGAGCGGCTGAAGCAATCGAACCAAGCGCGCTCAGGTATTTTTCCAATTTGCGGGTCACCCGTTTTCCACTCGCTTCGATCACAGCGCGGAAATCGGATTCAGAAACTTGGAATTGGCTTTTGCGGTGGGTGAGCCCCGCGACAATGATTTCACCCAGGGCGCAATGGCTTTTCAGTTGCTCAATCGATTCGGGGTGCAACAATTCGGGTTGGGTCATGCCAAGCACCTCATCGAGCAAATGTTCAGGTACGACCCGACGTGTTTGCAGGCTGTATATGCGTTCAAAAATCAAAGCCACTGCTGCGATGGAGCAAGCGAGTAAGGGCCACACCGGCCATCCGGCCGCTTGTATGATGCCTAGCAATCTGTTCTCCTCATGTTGGAAAACAATTATGGCGTACTTCCCCTCTGAGTGAACCGACTTTCAGCCGCCTCCATGACCTTTTTTTCAGCCACCTCGGATACCGCAAGCACGCATGTTTGGACCGTCGGTGCTTTGTGCCACGCGATCAGTGACCAGTTGAAATCGCGTTTTGGTTTGGTTCATGTTCGCGGTGAAATTTCCGGACTGACCCGCGCTGGCAGCGGCCATTGCTACTTGACCCTCAAAGACGAACAAGGACAGTTGCGTTGTGCCATGTTCAGACGGGTTGCAGAGAGCTTGACCTTTGACCCGCGCAATGGCGATTTGGTGGAAATCCAGGCCCGTTGCGGTTTGTACGAGCCGCGTGGCGAGCTTCAGTTGGTGATCGAAGCCATGCGCCCGGCAGGCGCAGGTCAATTACACGAGGCTTTTTTGCGGCTCAAAGCCAAATTACAAGCAGAGGGCTTGTTCGATGCCGAAAGAAAACGCGAGATTCCCCCAAGGCCATCGGTCATTGGTGTGGTGACTTCTTTGTCTGCGGCGGCCTTGCACGATGTGTTGACGGCATTGCGCAGAAGGGTGCCGCACATACCCGTGGTGATATCGCCCAGTCCGGTTCAAGGTTTGGAAGCACCGTCATCGCTGGTGAGCGCCCTCAGCGCGTTACTGGCCATGCCCAAGGTGGAAGTGATTTTGTTGGTTCGGGGTGGCGGATCGATGGAAGATTTGTGGGCGTTCAACGATGAAGCCCTAGCCCGCGCTATCGTGTCCAGTCGCGTACCTGTGGTGGTGGGAGTGGGCCATGAAACAGATTTCACCATCGCCGATTTTTGTGCAGATTTGCGCGCACCGACACCGACGGCCGCCGCAGAACTTTGCGCTTTGGACCTTGCCAGCGAATTGGCAGCGCTTGACCATTGGCAGGCGGTGATGGCCCAGGCCATGTCCGCCACGGTTGAGCAGGCTTGGCAACGGCTGGACAGGGCGGAGCGACAAATTGGCCGCCCTTCCGGCTGGATGCACACCCAGCAGCACAGCTGTAGCGTGCTGGCCAACCGAATGAGCCGAGCGGTTCACAACCATTTGAACCGTCGTCAGTTGGCACTACAGCCCATGGTTTTGCGATTGCAACGCGCCGCTGTTGACATGCCAGCCCTGCTGGCCAGGCGCTTGGAAAAAGCCCAATGGCTGTTACAAACCCTTGACCCTGCTTTGGTGCTCAAGCGCGGCTATGCATGGCTTGAAAACTCTGAGGGGACGGCGCTGAGTTCCGTCAAAGACCTGCACGCGGGTCAGCCAGTCACCGCCAGGTTGGTCGACGGTGAGGCTCAACTCAGGGTGGAGAAGTTGCCTTGAGGCTTGCAGTTTTGAACACACTCGATTTCAATACAAACGATTTTTTGATGTTCTTTTGGGCAAACCACCCTTGCTTCATTTCGAGCACATAGCGCACGGGTTTTTCAGAGCAATGCGAGTGGGTGGTTTGGGGCTTCATGTCGGCCAGATTGACGATGGTTCCGTCGTCAGCAATGAAAGCAGCGGTCAAAGCCATCAAAGTGTTTTTCATCCAAAAGCATTGCACTTGAGGCTCTTCAAACACAAACAACATGCCTTCGTGTTGGGGCATGTCTTGGCGGTACATCAGGCCAATGGCGCGTTGCTCAGGCGTGGCTGCCAGTTGTGCATCGATTTGGTACATGCCCGCTTGTAACTTCACCCGAGGCAGCTGGGTTTGTGGGGTCTGGGCCGCCGCATGGCCGAACAGCAAAAAAAGAAGGAAAGTGCGCACCGTGCGAGTCATTTTGAGGTCAGTGTCGATGGTTAGAATGATTTAAAGCCCTGAGTGTATTTTGCACGCCAGGGTAGTCTTTTTTTAGGAGATTGTCACTTGTACCAGCATATCAAGGTGCCCGCCAAGGGCGAAAAAATCGTCGTCAACCCAGACATGTCATTGACAGTACCTGACCAGCCGATCATTCCTTTCATTGAAGGTGACGGCACAGGGCTCGACATCACCCCGGTCATGCTCAAGGTGGTCGATGCAGCGGTGGCCAAAGCGTATGGAGGCAAACGGCAAATCCACTGGATGGAGGTCTATGCGGGTGAGAAATCCACCCAAATTTATGGCCCAGACGTGTGGTTGCCCCAAGAAACATTGGCAGCGCTCAAAGAATATGTGGTGTCCATCAAAGGGCCTCTGACCACACCGGTCGGTGGCGGCATCCGTTCATTGAACGTGGCCTTGCGCCAGGAACTCGACCTGTACGTGTGCTTGCGACCTGTGCAGTATTTCAAAGGCGTTCCTTCTCCGCTGAAAGAGCCCGAAAAAACCAATATGGTGATCTTCCGTGAAAACTCCGAGGACATTTATGCGGGCATTGAATACGAAGCGCAATCTGACAAAGCCAAAAAATTGATCAAGTTCTTGATCGATGAAATGGGTGTCACAAAAATCCGTTTTCCCAACACATCGGGAATCGGCATCAAACCGGTCTCTATCGAAGGTACTGAGCGCTTGGTTCGCAAGGCCATTCAATATGCCATTGATAACGACAAACCCAGTGTGACGATCGTGCACAAAGGCAACATCATGAAATACACCGAGGGTGGCTTTCGTGATTGGGCTTATGCATTGGCCCAAAAAGAATTTGGCGCCCAACTGATAGAAGGTGGTCCTTGGTGCAGTTTCAAAAACCCGCGCACTGGCCGAGAAATCATCGTCAAGGACAGCATCGCAGACGCGTTTTTGCAACAAATTTTGCTGCGTCCCGCTGAATACAGCGTGATTGCCACTTTGAATTTAAATGGCGACTATGTGTCTGATGCGCTGGCAGCCCAAGTGGGCGGCATTGGCATTGCGCCGGGTGCCAATTTGTCGGACTCTGTGGCGTGTTTCGAAGCCACCCACGGCACGGCGCCCAAATACGCGGGCAAGGATTATGTCAACCCTGGGTCGGAAATCTTGTCAGCAGAAATGATGCTGCGGCACATGGGTTGGAAAGAGGCGGCTGACTTGATCATTTCTTCGATGGAAAAAGCCATTTTGAGCCGCCAAGTGACCTATGACTTTGCCCGACTCATGGACGGCGCCACCCAAGTGAGTTGTTCCGGTTTCGGGCAAGTCATGATTCAACACATGTGATGTTTCCCCGGGGCCTTACAGGCCCTGGGTGATCAAATTGGCCCTGAATTGGGGTGTTCTCAAGCGACTTCCTTTGGCTTCTGCGGGTTGGGCGCTGCTGGTGTCTGGCATGGCAGGAGAGGCAATCACCCGAATATTTTTCGCCATCCAACCGCGTGGTCCTTGCATGGGTTCGTAAACCACACTGGCGCCTTGCTGCAATGTTTTGAAACCGATCATTTCAACTTCGCTGAAATGCGCAAATATGTCCGATTCAAATTCATTCGATTCGATGAACCCAAATCCCTTGTGGTTGTTAAACCATTTAACGACGCCAAAAGCCATGTATTCCTCCGAAATTGTTTGTCAGGTAAGAATTCACCATAAATCCTACATAAGTATTAAATAATAGATTTTGTGTTTTGTAAATTATTCATTCATAATTAATTACTGAGCAAATACTCGGTTTTGACACTACATTTCATCGCTCGGGTGACACCGATAGAATGAACATATGTCGACAGCCCCCAAACCGCCCAGCATCACACCCGCCAGAGACAACAACGGAGGAGATTCCGTTGTTTTAGAGCGCAAAACGCTCAAAACCAAACCCCCACAGATGTACCAAGTCGTCATGTTGAACGATGACTTCACGCCCATGGAGTTTGTGGTGCGTGTTTTGCAGGAGTTTTTCAGCAAAGACCGAGAGGCAGCCACCCAAATCATGCTCAAGATCCATTTGGACGGTAAAGGCGTATGCGGGGTTTACTCCAAAGACGTTGCCGCCACCAAAGTGGACCAAGTCAGGGACGCCGCACACCAAGCAGGGCATCCTTTGCAATGTTTGGCAGAGCCGGTTGAATAAATCCCATCCGTTTCCATATACAGTTGAACCCAAGACCGCACCAAGGAAGAAATCATGATTGCCCAAGAACTTGAAGTCAGTTTGCACATGGCCTTCGTAGAAGCCAGGCAACAGCGTCATGAATTCATCACCGTCGAGCATTTGCTGTTGGCACTGCTTGACAACCCCAGCGCCGCAGAAGTGCTTCGTGCTTGTTCTGCCAACATCGATGACCTGCGCAAATCCTTGTCCAATTTCATCAAGGACAACACGCCGCAAGTGGCAGGCACCGAAGAAGTCGACACCCAGCCCACCTTGGGCTTTCAGCGCGTGATTCAACGCGCCATCATGCACGTGCAATCCACGGGCAATGGCAAAAAAGAAGTCACTGGCGCCAATGTATTGGTGGCTATTTTTGGTGAGAAAGATTCCCATGCGGTGTACTACTTGCACCAACAAGGTGTGACACGCCTTGACGTGGTGAATTACATCGCCCACGGCATCAAGAAGACAGACCCGCAAGAGCCCGCTAAAAGCAACGAAGCCAATGCGCCCGAGGCGGAGGAAAGCAGCGATAAATCCGAGAAAACTTCACCGTTGGAGCAGTTCACCCAAAACCTGAACCAACTCGCCAAGGACGGCAAGATCGATCCGCTGATTGGCCGCGAGTACGAAGTTGAGCGCGTGATTCAAATTCTTTGCCGCCGCCGCAAAAACAACCCGTTGTTGGTCGGTGAAGCCGGTGTGGGCAAAACCGCGATTGCCGAGGGCTTGGCTTGGCGCATCACGCAAAAAGACGTGCCTGAAATTTTGGCCGAATCGCATGTGTATTCACTCGACATGGGGGCGTTGTTGGCAGGCACGAAATACCGAGGCGATTTTGAGCAGCGTCTCAAAGGCGTGTTGAAGTCTCTCAAAGACAAACCCAATGCCATTTTGTTCATCGACGAAATCCACACCTTGATTGGCGCAGGTGCTGCTTCTGGCGGCACACTCGATGCCTCCAATTTGCTCAAGCCTGCGCTCAGTTCCGGTCAGCTCAAGTGCATCGGCGCCACCACGTTCACCGAATACCGTGGCATCTTTGAAAAAGACGCGGCCTTGTCGCGGCGCTTCCAAAAAGTCGACGTGGTCGAACCGACCGTTGAGCAAACGGTGGACATTCTCAAAGGCTTGAAATCACGTTTTGAAGAGCACCACAGCGTCAAATATGCGGTGGCCGCGTTGCAAGCCGCTGCAGAGCTCAGTGCCAAATACATCAACGACCGGCATTTGCCGGACAAAGCCATTGATGTGATTGACGAAGCAGGTGCAGCCCAGCGCATATTGCCTGTTTCCAAGCGCAAAAAAACCATCACCAAATCTGAAATCGAAGACATCGTTGCCAAGATTGCCCGCATACCGCCAGCCAGTGTGTCCAACGACGACCGTGGCAAATTGCAAACACTTGAGCGCGATTTGAAAAGCGTGGTGTTCGGCCAAGACAAAGCCTTGGAAGTGCTGGCCTCGTCTGTCAAGATGGCCCGTTCTGGTCTTGGCAAAGCCGACAAACCGATTGGCGCATTTTTGTTCAGCGGTCCAACCGGCGTGGGCAAAACCGAAGCCGCCAAACAGTTGGCATTCATTTTAGGTATCGAATTGTTGCGCTTTGACATGTCCG
>SXWY01000024.1 GCA_005789825.1 Burkholderiales bacterium
CACCGCAACCCGCATGGACAAAGTCACCGAGATGATGCTGGCGCAAACCGGACTCATTGCCATGGTGGGCAAAGCCGAACGCGGACCGACTGCGATCGATGCGATTCAAAAGCACCGCTCTGCCTATTTGATGGCGGTGGGTGGCGCGGCCTATTTGGTATCCAAGGCCATCAAGCATGCCAAAGTGGTGGGCTTTGCCGATTTGGGCATGGAAGCGATTTACGAATTCGACGTCGTGGACATGCCTGTCACCGTGGCGGTGGATGCGGGGGGCACCAGCGCACACATCACCGGTCCTGCCGAATGGTCTAAGCGCATTGCCAGTGGTGAATTCAAAGGCATTGCTGTTACCAGCCATTGATGTCCTTGCCAACCTACGCCCCTGCGCTTGAAAAAACATCGGCGCCACATTCACCGGTGGGTGTGTTTGACAGTGGCGTAGGCGGACTCAGCATATTACAAGCCCTTCAGCGCCAACTGCCCCATGAGTCATTTGTGTATTTGGCGGACAGCGGCTTTGCGCCCTATGGGGAACGCGATGAAGCATTTGTGCTGCAACGTGCCCGAAGCGTTTTACAGACCCTGCTGCAACAAAACCAGATCAAAGCCTTGGTGATTGCTTGCAATACCGCCACGGCTTTGGCTATCCATGTCTTGCGTCAAGAATTTCCCGCATTGCCTATATTTGGCGTAGAGCCTGCCATCAAACCGGCAGCACTGCTGAGTCACACCCGACGCATTGGCGTGATGGCGACAGCCGGTACGTTGGGCAGCGCCAAATTCCAAGAACTGCACCGCAGCTTGCAAGACCAGGCCGAGTTTGTGTTGCAAGCATGTGATGGCTTGGCGGACGCGATTGAACAGCAATGGCAGCAATCGGACCACCACACAGTGATCAAGTTATGCCGCAAGTACTTGGATGCGATGGGTGAATTTGGCTCGGCAACACACCAAATAGACACCGTGGTGCTGGGCTGTACCCACTACCCTTTTGCCAAGCCATGGATCCAAGCGTTGCTGGGCCCTCATGTCAGTTTGGTCGATACCGGAGAACCCGTGGCCAGACGGGTGGCCCAAGTGTTGGAAGACGAGGGATTGCTGGCCGGTCTTGACCACACACCCACTTTACAGCTCTTGGCAACGGGTGAAACACGGAATCTGCAAAGTGCTGCCAAGGCTTGGTTGCAATCGTCACAACCCGTGTCCAAGGTGTGAGCTACATCACGCCACGGGCACCGCAAAACCAATCATCGTGCCTTTGCCTGGGATGCTGTGCCAGCGGGTTTGCAAATCCATTTTTTGCGCCAACTCTTTAAAACTGTATAGCCCCAAGCCTAGCGTTCGCAGTGGTTGTGTGCCTTTGTCAAACCGGGTGAATGCGTTGAAGCCTTGCGATAACTGGGCTGGCGACATACCCAAGCCGTTGTCCATGCACCAAATCCACAATGCATCGCCTTTTCGGCGACAACCGATCAGCACACTGCCACCCGCCTGCGTGTAACGCAAAGCATTGGTGAGTAAATTTCGGACCATGCGTGCGACTTGAAGCGCATCAACGTTCACCTTACTGCGACAAGGTTGATAACGTAAAAAAATATGTTTTTGCTCTGCCAGCAAACGCATTTCTTCCACCAAAGGTTGCAGTAATTCATGGACAGCCAAGGCGCTGGCGGCTGGTTGGCCGCTTGAATAGGTGTCAGCCCCTTCTGCCCAAAACCGTAAATGGCCCATGAAATCATCCACTGCGCGGCTCGCAATTTGCATACCCGTCATCAATCCGAAACGCCTGTCCTCCGGCGCCAAAACCAGAGCACGCGCATACAGCAACATACTTTGCAACGGCTGCCATAAATCATGGTGAGCTGCTGCAAACCATCTGCTGCGTGCTTTTGTCAATTGCATGTCCAACCGCAATGCGTCACGCTCCTGCAATACATGCATACAGGCACTCCAACCCAGCAAACTGGCCACCAGTGCACCTTGGATAAAGTGTGTTCCCAGTGTGGTGACCAACGGCCATTCCCAATACCTGAACAACCAATACACCAACATACCGACCCAATACACTCCCCAAACCGCCACAAACACACCCCGCTTGAGATTGGGCTGCAGACGGAAAAACCACACGCTGATCACCAGCAGCAGCAAAGCCTGGCAACTGCCACCCAACAGCAATACAAACCGAATGTGCGGTGACCACAGCCACAGACTGCTGATCCACACGATCCACCAAACACTGGCCAATACATGCAAATACAGGTGCAACTGAGGATGTTTGAGCGCGGTTTTCATGAATGCTTGCGCGTGGTAGATGCTGACCCCAAACATCAAGCCATAAGCTGTCGTGCCCATCCACGCGGCATGGGCACGACCCAGCCCAGGCCAAATCAAATGCATCAGGCCGCAGATCCAAAACCCTGCCACCAACTCCAACATGGCCAACAGATTAAACAGCAGCAACGTTTTGGATTTCAGTACTGGCAGAAACGTCAAGCTGTAGACCACCACCAATAAGGGGGCTGCCAAAATACCACCGATCAGCAAGCACAATTTCAAATGCTGCTGCATGAACGCCTGTGGTTTGTGTATGCCCACAGGGAACTGCACACGGTTCAAACCGTGGATACGCATCAACATATCCACCTGTCGATAGGTGGTGTCATAAATTGGCCAAGTGAAAAACAACTGACCGCTGCCCCAACCCAAATCAATCGTTTCGTGCAAAGGTGCTTGATGCTGCCAAGGTCCACCGTTGAAGCGCAACCACAACTCTGCCTGGTCTTGGGTGGGCGACTGCAAGCTCAGCCACAAAGGCAATTGCTGCGCGTATTCAGCAGGCAAGGACCAAGCTGCCCAATGCGGGACACTGTTGGCAGCGGCCAATACTTGGTGCGGGTGCGACAGTCGGATTGCATCGGCCTGCAAACTGCGATCCCAAGCTTGGCTGGGCGTCAAGTCAGCGCCCTTGTCAACCACCACCCGCAACAATGGCCAAACTGGATAGTCGGTGTTCATTGCCTGAGCACACAGGGGGCAGAGCAACCATGCCCACCACCATATGCACTGCTTACGCAATGTCATCGCCTTTGGATGCGATGTCGAGAGGTCGGCCTAAGCGGTGCACCCACTGCCAATACACCGCAGATGCTTGTGTTTTGTTTTTGACACCCAGACGCTGGTAAATCATTTGCTGATGGGTACGCACCGTGCTCTCTTCAATACCCAGTTGTGTAGCCACTTCGCGACTGCGCCGTCCTCTGGCCAGTTGGGACAGCACGTGCAATTGCCTGTCTGACAACCACTGCATGCGTTCGACGTCAGGTTCATTGGCCACAGAAACCGCTATTGGCAAGCCAGGGCTTGCGCACGCAACAGCATCCTGTAGCGTTTGCAAAACCCTGTCTACCCAACGGGTCACGGGTTCTGCTTTGCTGAGAAATTCAATCCGATTGCCCAAACAGATGTCTGCGATGTCAGCGTGATCCAGCGCTGAAAACACCATGATGGCTCCTTGGGGCCGGGCATTGCAAAAGGCCTGCAGCGTTTGCAGGCCTTGGGCATCTGGCAAATTCAAATCCAACAACAGCAGATCCACTTGCGGATATTGCGCCAGCAACTGCAGCCCATGGGCCAAGCTGCCAGCCTGAATGAATTGTGCGGTGGGGATCAATTGACGCAGATTTGCGCACAGCGCATCCACCATCATGGGATGGTCCTCAACAATCAGTATCAGAGGGTCACGCATGCTTGGTCTGCCAAAACATCTAGCGTGACAAAAATTCAAGGCTGAGACAAGTCAGCCGAACTGAATGTGAAAATTATTCAGAGTTGTCGAAATCCTTGATCGAACTGGATTGGGCCTTCAATTGCATGGCGCAAAAAAGCGCCATTGTTGCCACGGGAATGGCAAACACAAACACCTGTTGTAAACCCCAGTGAGTGCTCAATGCCGCTCCGCCGAGCGCACCCACCACACCGGTGAACCCGTAGCCAATGACGGCGTACAAGGCTTGGCCTCGACCCCGCAACCTGCCCGGAAAATGCTGAGACAACCAAGCAATACTGACCGTGTGTTGCACTGCGAAAGTGAACACATGCAGACACTGCGCCAGCAATAACACGGGCAACACCGGCGCATAAAATGCCGTCATGCCCATGCGCAGCACCATCACACCGGTGCACACACACAGCCACATGGGCAAACTCAACCAGTGCAGCCATTTGCTTTGGGTGAAAAAGCCCATGATTTCCACCACCACCGACACCGCCCACAACACGCCGATCATGTCTTTGCCATAACCCAATTCATCGAGGTACAACGAAAAGAAGGTGTAGATGGAGACATGCGACAGCACATGAAAAAACAAGGTCGCAAAAAACCAGCGACTGTGGGGTTGGTTCAAGACTTGCCAAAAGCTGGCTTGGCCCTGCACATGGCTGACAGCTTCGCGCTGGTCAGGCAAGCACCAACAACTGATGTTGACTGCGACCAGTGTCAACACCGCCCATACCGGAAAACCCGACATGCCTTGCGACTCGAACCATGCACCCGAGGCAAAAACTGTGACCAAAAAACCCACCGAGCCCCACAAACGGATACGCCCATAGCGACGCACATCCAACGTCCCCATGTGGCTGACCAAATGCGCCATCGCGGCCTCGCTCATCGGCATCATGGCACTGGTGTGTATGAACATGCCAAACAACACGGCGGCCAACCACCAAGGCGAGGGGTGCAACAACAAGCCCACGGAAAACAACAAAGCCATACCAGCACACCAACGCATCAACGGCACGCGTGCACCGTTGCGGTCACTCAACCAACCCCAGACATAGGGTGCAAAAACGCGGGTGAAGGCTTGCATAGAGGTGAGCAAACCAATCATCCATAAGCTCAAGCCAAGGTGCTTGAGCCACAAAGGCAAATACGGATTGAAAAACCCAATATGGGCGAAATAACTCGCCGACAAAACCGCAAAAGGCACCAATTGACGCCGCGTAGCCCGCGGCGCTGAGACAGTGTTCATGCGGTCAACCGCTGCGCTTGGCAGGGATAGGCGGCAGCGGCGTCACCACATCCGCGCATTGCGCTCGGTGGCGCAAGGCATGGTCCATGACGACCAGCGCCAACAAAGCCTCGGCAATAGGTGTCGCACGTATGCCTACACAAGGGTCGTGACGGCCTTTGGTTTGCACCTGTGTGGCCTCACCGGCGCTGTTGATGGTGTCACGCGGTGTCAGTATGGAACTGGTGGGTTTGATGGCAATGCTCACATCCAGATCCTGTCCGGTACTGATGCCACCCAGCACACCACCTGCGTTGTTTTGCACAAAGCCTTGCGGGGAGAGACTGTCGCCGTGGGTAGAACCGCGTTGCGCCACGCTGGCAAAACCCGCGCCGATTTCGATCCCCTTGACGGCATTCAACCCCATCATGGCGTAGGCGATGTCGGCGTCCAAACGGTCATAAATGGGTTGACCCAGACCGACAGGCATACCTTGCGCGACCACACGAATACGCGCACCGCAAGAGTCACCGGATTTGCGCAAACTGTCCATGTAGTGTTCCAAGTGGCTCACGTCTGCAATGGCTGCATAGAACGGGTTGTTCGGCACATGTGCCCAGTCTTCAAAACCAATCGGGTGTTCACCGAGTTGCGTCATGCAACCTTTGAACGTGGTACCGAATTTTTCCAGCAACCATTTTTTGGCAACCGCACCTGCAGCGACTGTGGGCGCGGTCAAGCGTGCAGAGGAACGCCCGCCGCCGCGTGGGTCGCGCACACCATACTTTTGCAAATAGGTGTAGTCGGCATGCCCGGGGCGGAAGGTTTGCAAGATGTCGCTGTAGTCTTGGCTGCGCTGGTCGGTGTTTTGTATCAACAGGGCGATGGGCGCGCCGGTGGTGACACCTTGGTAGACACCACTCAGAATTTGCACGTGGTCTGGTTCTTGGCGCTGGGTGACATGTCTGCTGGTGCCTGGCCGTCGGCGGTCTAAGTCGTGCTGAATATCCGATTCGCTCAAGACCATGCCCGGCGGGCAACCGTCAATCACGCAGCCAATGGCCGGGCCGTGGGATTCACCAAAGTTGGTGACCGTGAAAAGTGTTCCAAAAGTATTGCCGCTCATCCATGGATTATCCATGAGTGAAATGAGCGGCCATTGCGCCTACTCAATCAGTCTTTGAAAAGTAAAAATTCGGATCGCTATTTGTATTTATAAAATTTTTTGTTCATTTATTGGTCAATATTCTTTGGACATGTAATATAAAAATTCGCATGAATTTCAATCCAAGCTATCACTGAGGAAATCCAATGCCCCACCATTTCAAAGCTCTACACACTCTTTCAAAACTGATGTTCTTAGGGGCGGTGATTTACCTGCTCGGCGGATTCGGCTTTTTTTGTCGCACTTGCTGGCCATTCAAAGCACTGTCACAGCCTTGGTCGTGGTCAATCTGTGTGCATGGCTGGGGTATGTGCATTTGGGGGTGTCATGGGCTTGGGGTCACAAGGTCTCTAGGAACAAGGTGGTTGCCATCACCGGTTCGGATACCTTGAATTTCATCCTCTTGACTGTTTCTTTGGCATGGTCGAGTATTTTGATGATGATTTTTTTGGTGAGGCACCACTGGGCACGGCCTGGGCCAGGACTGCAACCTCACGAAGATTTACCTGACAATCTTGCACGCTTCACCGGACTTCAACGTTTTTGAACGCGGGTTGACTCTCCTGATCGACATGCAATGTTTTTGAAAAATCGCGGCTTTGCACCGGCTATGCTGCACGCATGAGTTCTTCCTCCACAATCAGCACCTCCACCCTACCCAGAGGTTCACATGTCCGGTTACGCTGATCCGCATTTCGACACACTGGCCTTGCACGCTGGCAGTCAGCCCGACCCCGCCACAGGCGCAAGAGCGGTACCCATTCACCTGACCACATCCTTTGTGTTTGAATCGTCTGACCAAGCCGCTTCGTTGTTCAACCTTGAACGTGCCGGCCATGTGTACAGCCGCATCAGCAACCCCACCACCGCTGTTTTCGAGCAACGCATTGCTGCGCTCGAAGGCGGGATTGGCGCGATTGCCACCGCCAGTGGACAAGCTGCATTGCATTTGAGTGTGGCCACGCTGATGGGCGCTGGCTCGCATATCGTCGCCAGTTCTGCGCTTTATGGCGGTTCGCACAACTTGTTGCACTACACCATGCGCCGCTTTGGCATTGAAACCACGTTTGTGCACCCCAACGACACCGATGCATGGCGGTCGGCCATCCGCCCCAACACCCGACTGCTGTTTGGTGAAACCGTGGGCAATCCAGGCTTGGATGTGCTGGATATTCCTGTCATTTCGCATTTGGCGCATGAGCACGGCTTACCGTTGTTGGTCGATGCCACTTTGTCCACACCCTATTTGATGCAACCGCTTTCACTGGGCGCCGATTTGGTCTACCACTCAGCCACCAAGTTTTTGAGCGGCCACGGCACGGTCATTGGCGGTGTGGTGGTCGATGGCGGCTCTTTCGATTGGGAAAAAAGCGGCAAATTCCCTGAGCTGACCGAGCGCTACGAAGGCTTTCACAACATGGTGTTTTCTGAGGAAAGCACCGTGGGTGCATTTTTGTTGCGTGCTCGCCGAGAGGGGTTGCGTGACTTCGGTGCATGCCTGAGTCCGCATTCTGCGTGGCTGATTTTGCAAGGCATGGAAACACTGCCACTGCGCATGGAGCGGCATTTGTCGAACACCGAAAAAATTGTCGAATTTTTAGCTGCGCATCCCATGGTGTCTCGCGTTGGCCATCCCTTGATCGACAGCCACCCGAGCCATGCACTTGCACAAAAGTTGTTACGCGGTGGCGCACGTGGCGCAGGTTCGGTGTTCAGTTTTGACATACGGGGAACGCGCTCACAAGGCCGTGCCTTCATCGAAGCGCTGAAGTTGTTCAGCCATTTGGCCAATGTAGGCGACAGCAAATCGTTGGTGATTCACCCGGCCAGCACCACGCATTTCCGCATGAGTGACGAGGCGCTGACATCTGCAGGCATCGGGGCGGGCACCATCCGTTTGTCGGTGGGACTCGAAGACCCCACCGATTTGATCGATGACTTGAAGCGCGCATTGCGTGCTGCCGAAAAAGCCGCTTAAAGGAACGCGCCATGTTTATCGATGTGAACGGTTATCGCAGTTACGCCTACACCGGCGGCAAGGATTTCAACCCCGCGCAACCCAGCGTGGTATTGGTGCACGGTGTGTTGTGCGACCACAGTGTGTGGTTGTTGCAAAGCCGTTATCTGGCACACCATGGCTGGAATGTGCTGGCGGTTGATTTGCCCGGTCACTGCAAAAGCGAAGGCACACCACCTGCCTCCGTACAGCAAGGTGCAGCTTTTGTCCAAGGGTTGATGGATGCATTGGGAATTCAACAAGCAGCCTTGGTGGGTCACAGTTTTGGCTCACTGATCTGTTTGCAAGCGGCTGCCGATTTGGGAAAACGTGCGACACATTTGGCACTGGTAGGCACGGCTTATCCGATGAAAGTCTCGCAAGCCTTGCTAGATGCTTCTCGTGATACGCCTGATACAGCTTTGCACATGACCAATGTGTTTTCACGCGCCACACTCGCGCCGCCCTCGGGTGCCGGCAGCTGGGTGTTTGGGGCCAGCATGGCATTGGGTAAGCGGGTTTTGGCCAGTAACCCAGAGGTGAATGTTTTTTACACCGGTTTTCAAGCTTGCAACAGCTATGACCAAGGCTTGCAAGCCATGGCAGCGGTGACCTGTCCGGTATTGATGGTATTGGGTGAAGCCGACCAAATGACCACGCCCAAAGGCGCTCAGCCGTTGATCGAGCAGGCCCAATCAAGCGGCGTGGCAGTTCACATCAATAGGGTTCCCAACGGCCATCACCAAATGAGCGAATCTCCGGACGAAACCTTGGATGCGTTGAAAGCGTTCCTGCGTATTGCCTGACCCTGCTTTTGACAAAACACTTTTCCGCGCAAAGGCTTAAAGCACGTCAGCCAATAACCAGTTGTGCCATTGTTTGTGTATGGAGGCACTGCCAGGCCCATCCGCCAACAAAGTCAGCTTGAGCAAAGGCGCCACACGCGTGCTGCGCCAGTCGACCAACATCACATAACG
The DNA here is from genome assembly GCA_005789825.1 of Burkholderiales bacterium. Lineage (GTDB taxonomy): Bacteria > Pseudomonadota > Gammaproteobacteria > Burkholderiales > Burkholderiaceae_C > Limnohabitans. Next base: position 9,145 of record SXWY01000024.1, read on the forward strand.
AGGTGGGGATGAAGCTTGGTTTTCGTCCAGCAACCCCACCCAATCGAGTTGTTGCAATTGCTCCAACACCGCTTGCATTTGCAAGGGATCAGCCCCTAAGCGATTTGCCAATGATTGCAAATCATC
>SXWY01000183.1 GCA_005789825.1 Burkholderiales bacterium
ACGTGGCCTACCGCTATTTCAGTACCGAATCACGCAAATTCATCATCGGCGACTCACCGGGTCACGAGCAATACACACGCAATATGGTCACCGCGGCCTCCAGCGCAGATGCTGCTGTGGTGTTGGTAGATGCCACCAAGCTCGACTGGTCTGCCACAGGTTTCAGCCTCTTGCCCCAAACTCGCAGACACAGTTTGCTACTGAAATTGTTGCGCGTGCCGTCCATTGTGTTTGCGATCAACAAACTCGATGCAGTGACCGACGCAGCCACTGCATTTGTCAACATTGCAGGCGCACTTCAAGCCTTTGCAGACCATGCGGCTTTGGACATCACGGCCATTGTTCCCGTGTCTGCACTCAAAGGGTGGAATGTCGTCAACCCTGAGCCCAACTGGTGCAACTATTCAGGCCCCAGTTTGTTGCAATTGCTTGAAAGCCTGCCAGTCACCGCTTACGAAGAAGACGCCGGATTGGCTTTTGCTGTTCAATGGGTTGAAAAATTCCACGACAGTCCGGACACTTCCAAAGGTCGACGTGTGTATTGGGGTCGCGTGGGCGCGGGCATTGCCCGCCCCGGCAACATCATTCGCGTATTTCCTAGCGGCCAAACGGCTCTCATCAAAGAAGTGCTCAACAGTGTTCGCCAACCCACCGACATCGCAGCCGGGCACAGCGCGGGTTTGGTGTTAGACCGTGAAGTCGATATTTCGCGGGGCGATTGGGTACTGGCCCAACACCATGACGCACCCTCTCAAAATCCGTTGAATGTCACATTGGCTTGGCTGGACGATGAGCCCCTGGTCGCAGGCCGGGTGTATTGGGCACTGCATGGGCACCGCTGGGTCAAAGCCAAAGTGTTGCGCATCGTGCACCGTTTAGATATCAATAGCTTGCAAGAATTGGAGGCTACCGAGTTACCTCCCAACGCGATTGGCCATGTGCAATTGAGTTTGCAGCAACCTTTGGTCACCTTGCCTTTTGAAATATCGCGCAGCTTGGGTTCGTTGGTGCTGGTTGACACTGCCACGCACAAAACGTCTGCGGCTGTCATGGTCAGAGAATGACCCGCGCCGTGCCCTAAAATGGATTTTCTTGTGGCTATTTCGCCCGATTGATCAACATCTGAATCACCATGACCCACGTTGTTACCGAAGCCTGTATCCGTTGCAAGTACACCGACTGCGTTGACGTTTGTCCCGTCGATTGTTTCCGCGAAGGCCCCAATTTTTTGACGATTGATCCGGATGAATGCATCGATTGCGCCGTTTGCATACCCGAGTGTCCGGTCAATGCGATTTATGCCGAAGAAGATGTGCCTGCCGACCAACAACACATGGTTGCTTTGAACGTCGAGTTGGCCCGTATCGGTTGGCCCAGCATCACCAAACGCAAAACGCCCTTGGCAGATGCAGACGATTGGAAAGACAAGACTGGCAAGCTCTCCGAGCTAGCCCGCTGATGGTGTCGGGCTGGGCCTGCGTGCCATGAGCTCTGACACCACCCTCCCTGTCGTTACCGATGCATTGGTCATCGGCGCTGGCCCTGTGGGCTTGTTTCAAATATTTGAGCTGGGTTTACAAGAAATCCACGCACATGTGGTGGATGTACTGCCTGAAGCGGGCGGCCAATGCATGGCCTTGTATCCCGATAAACCGATCTACGACATACCCGGTCTTCCTACAAGCACAGGCCGAGATTTGACGCAACGGCTGTTACAACAAACGGCTCCTTTCCAACCCCAATTCCATTTCAAACAACGCATATCAGGCATGCAAGCCCAACCAGATGGGCGCTGGTTGGCCACCACCGACCAAGGCATGTCTTTTTTAACGAAAACTGTGTTCATTGCCGCAGGCGTAGGCGCTTTCGTGCCGCGCACACTTCCCTTGCCTGAATTGCAGGTGCATGAAAGCACACAAGTTTTTTACACACAAGAAGAGGCATCCTCTGCCCAGGGTCAACACCTGGTGGTGGTCGGTGGCGATGACTTGGCGATTCAAGCCGCACTGGCTGCATTGACCCATTCACCAGCCAGCGTGACATTGGTGCACCGTCGCAGCACACTGGATGCTTCGCCTGAATGGTTGCAAGCGTTTGACCAAGCGGTCGCGGCCCAAAAAATCGTCTTCCTCACAGCGCAAATTTCGCAAGCGGAGTTGACCAACCAGCGCCTCAGTGGCTTGAAAACAGAGTTGACCGATGGCAGTTCACGCGTGTTGGCTTGTGACCAATTGTGGGTGATGCTCGGCCTCTCACCGCAACTGGGTCCTCTGGCCAATTGGGGGCTGGACATGTCGCGCAAACAGTTGGCGGTCAACACAGAAAATTTCAGCACCAGCGCGGCGGGTATTTTTGCGGTTGGCGACATCAACACATACCCCGGCAAACGCAAACTGATCGTGAGCGGCTTTCACGAAGCCACTTTGGCGGCCTTCGGTGCAGCGGCTTATCTACGCCCGGGGCAAAAAATTCCGCTCGAATACACCACCGCGTCGCCCCGGCTACACCGTTTATTGGGCGTGTGAGCAAGCTGGCCTTTGAGGCAGTGCATAATTGCCGCTCTTGTTGAAAAACAAGTCCGCTGGGGGTGCTGAGGTGATTTCACCAAGGCTGAGAAAGTCCCTTTGAACCTGATTGAGGTAATCCTCGCGCAGGGAAGCATGGCCAACAGGGAACACGTTTACACGCTCTTTAAGCCTCGCCGAACTGCCATTCTTTTGGAAAACAGATGGCACAACACACACACAATGAATCATTAACACCTATCGGCTCTGCCGAGCGTGTGCTCAATGGGTATTCGCACGCATCGCTGTGGTTCAGCTTGGGCGTCGGTCTGCTGGTCATTCAAATCGGTGCATATTTGGTGCCCCGACTGGGTACGCAAGAGGCTTTGATGGTCATCATCTTGGGCTCGGTACTCGGTGCGGCATTGCTGGGGTGGGTGGCCAAAGTCGGTTGCGACACAGGCTTGTCAAGCGCTGGACTGATGCACCAAGTGTTTGGCAGTAGCTTCGCACGTGTGCCTGTGCTGCTCAATATTGTTCAACTGGTAGGGTGGACCACGTTCGAATTGGTGATCATGCGCGATGGCACACTTGCCATGACAAACGCCACGCATTGGTCTGCCCCTTATGCGGCCACTCTTTTGTGGGGTTTGGTCTTGGTGGTGTTGATGACCGGTTCCATGCTCGGGTTGGTAAGAAGTTTTCTCAGCCGCTATGGATTGCCGCTGGTGGTCTTGTCGCTGCTGTGGTTGAGTTGGCAATTCGCTGGTATGTTGCAAGCCCAAGGTTGGTCGAACTTTTGGAACAAACCTGGCAACCATGAAAAAAATTACATGCTGGCCATGGAGTTGGTGATTGCCATGCCTGTGTCTTGGTTACCTCTGATTGCAGACTATGCGCGTTTTGGCAAGAACAGCCGCTCGGCCATGACTGGCAGTTGGCTGGGCTATGCATTGGCCAATATGTGGTGCTATGCCTTGGGCGTGATGGTCGTCAGTGTGTCTGCCCCTGACGCCAATTTGGTCAATACCTTGTTGCTCGCGCAAGGCGGTTTGCTTGCCTTGGGTTTGATCCTGTTAGATGAAATAGACAATGCGTACGGCGATGTGTATAGCGCATCGGTCAACAGCCACAGCATTTTTTCAGGCATCAGCACCCGGCAGTGGGGCATCATGATCGCGGTGCTGTGCACGGGTTTGGCCATGGTGCTGCCCATGCACAGCTTGGAGCCTTTTTTGTTGACCTTGAGTTCGGTGTTCTTGCCACTGTTTGGAGTCATCTTGGGTCGCTTAGGTTTTTCCTACAGCGGCACAGATACTTCGAAAGTGGATATCAAGGCTGTGCTGTCATGGTTGGCAGGGATTGCGATTTACCAACTGTGCATGCAATTGAACGCCCCGTGGGGTTATGCCATTCCCAGCTTGCTGGCTACTTTGCTGTTGGGTTGGCTGACCCGCCCCGTCAACGCAAAGGCTTCAATTGCATAACCACCGGCGCAAACCCATGGTTCAACGGTCCGTGCCCATGACCGGTATGGACAGGCGCACCCTGGGCAATGGCTTGCCGAATGAACGCACGTGCAGTCGCCACCGCAGACGCCAAATCATGGCCCAAAGCCAATTGCGTGGCGATAGCCGACGACAGGCTACAACCCGTCCCGTGGACGTTGCGACTGTGTATGCGAGCAGATTCATAGAGCAAGGCTTCACGGCCTTGAAGCTGCAACACATCGCACAACCTGTCGCCCGGCAGATGACCGCCTTTGAGCAGCACTGCTTGGGCGCCCATGTCCAACAAGGCTTGCGCGGCCGGTTCAAGCGATTGCACATCGTTCAATGTTTGCTTGAGCAGCAAATTGGCTTCATCCAAATTGGGGGTGATCAATTGCACACGTGGAAACAGTTCGCGCACCAACACAGCCACGGTTTCTTCGGCAATCAAACGGTCGCCACTGGTAGCCACCATCACTGGGTCAAGCACCACTTGTTTCAAACTGTAATGGTCAATCGCCCACGCCACCACCTTGACCACTTCGGGGGAATGCAACATGCCGATCTTGACAGCATCCACGCCGATATCGTCCAACACAGACTGCAATTGGGTTTTCAAAAATGCCGCAGGCACGCCATGGATAGACTGCACACCCAAGGTATTTTGCGCGGTCAACGCAGTCACCGCAGTCATGCCATAACAACCCAGTGCAGAAAATGTTTTCAAGTCCGCTTGGATACCTGCACCGCCGCCGCTGTCAGACCCTGCAATGCTCAGCACTCGGGCATATTGGTGAGTGAATGGAATGTGTTTCATGGTTTGCATTATCAGCAAACTTTCACGCGGTCTGTCTTGCGAATGAGAAAAATCGATGGCTAAACCCATGCAATGCATCGTGTGGGGTGCGGGATTGATGGGGCGGTTGCTGGCGCATGCGCTCGCGCATGCCGGTCATCGGGTGCAAGTTCACGATGCAGCTGACCCCCAAGGCTACGGTTCTGCAGCGCGTATTGCAGCGTCTATGCTGGCCCCTTTGGCTGAGTCTGCCATCACCGAATGGCCCGTGGTGCAAATGGGGCAATACAGCTTAGACCGTTGGCCTGAATTGATTCAACACTTACCTGCACCCGTGTTTTTTCAGCAGGAAGGCAGCTTGCTGCTGTGGCACCGTCAAGATGCCATGCAAGCCAAAACGCTGGTCGATAAGCTGTTTGTCAACAGCAAAAATTTGCCTCCCGCGTGCACACCTGTTTCTGTGCACGCAGACCAGTTGATCGAACTCGAACCAGAACTCAGCGGCAAATTTCAGCAAGGCCTGTGGTTGCCACGTGAAGGGCAGTTAGACAACCGTCAATTGCTAGACGCCCTGTTGCAATCATTGCAACAACACAAGGTCGACATCCATTGGTATTCGGCTCTTGAAATGTCCGATATGGAGCAAATGGCCAGCAGCGGCGTCGATTGGGTGTTTGATTGCCGTGGCACGGGTGCCAAAGCCGACTGGCCCCAAGTACGCGGCGTCAGAGGCGAAGTCATTCGTTTGCACGCCCCGCAAGTGCATATTCGTCGCCCCGTCAGGTTGATGCATCCGCGCTACCCTTTGTACATTGCCCCCAAGCCTGATCAGGTGTATGTGATTGGCGCCACAGAAATCGAAAGCGACGACACTTCGCCTGCAAGTGTTCGTTCTACGCTGGAGTTGCTCAGCGCCGCATATAGCTTGCACTCGGGATTCGCAGAGGCGCGGATTCTAGAAATCAACACGCAATTGCGACCTGCACTGAACAACAATTTGCCTGGTATTCGCCAATCGTCACCTCGCATGTTGCAGATCAATGGTCTTTATCGCCACGGCTTCTTGATTGCCCCGGCCATGCTTGACGCTGTGCTGGGATGGATCAATGGCGACACCACATTGGCCGAGCGTTTTCAACTGATGCAGAAAGCCTGAGATGAGCGCAACACGTATTCAAGTATGGGTCAACCAAATCGAAACCGAGTTGAATGCACCAGCGACCCTGGCTGATGCGATTGCTGTAGCCAATGTCAAACCGCCTTTCGCGGCTGCGGTGAATATGCAGTTCGTACCCAAGAAAAACCACACCAGTCATCCTCTTCAAACAGGTGACAAAATTGAATTGATCGTCCCGGTCACAGGAGGATAGATTGCACACCCCTCAGGATCCGCTGGTTTTGTACGGCGAAGTTTTTCACAGTCGTTTGTTGTTGGGTACGTCGCGTTACCCGTCGCCGCAAGTGTTGGCCGATGCGGTCAAAGCGTCACAGCCAGCCATGCTGACGGCGTCATTGCGTCGACAAACTGCCCATGCCGACACCTCCCCTGTGTTTTGGCAATTACTCAAGGACATGAAAGTGCCGGTGCTGCCCAACACAGCCGGTTGCCACAGCCTGCAAGAGGTCATCACCACAGCAGAAATGGCGCGTGAAGTGTTCGAGACCGATTGGCTCAAACTTGAGTTGATCGGAGACGATTACAGCTTGCAACCCGACACCTTGAACTTACCCGCTGCTGCCGATCATTTGGTCAAAGCAGGCTTCAAGGTATTGCCTTATTGCACAGAAGATTTGGTGCTCTGCCAAAGGTTGGTCGACGTGGGCTGCCAGGCCGTCATGCCCTGGGCCGCGCCGATTGGCACAGGCCAAGGCCCCGTCAATCCGTATGCCATGCGATTGTTGCGCGAGCGTTTGCAAGTGCCTTTGATTGTGGATGCAGGCTTGGGTGTTCCATCGCATGCCTGCCAAGTCATGGAATGGGGCTATGACGCAGTGCTGCTCAACACCGCTGTCGCACTGGCACACAACCCTGTCGGCATGGCGCAAGCCTTTGCGCATGCGGTGACCGCCGGCAGGCAGGCCTATTTGGGGGGGGTGATGCAGGCGCAAACATCTGCACAGGCCAGTACCCCATTGATAGGCACCCCTTTTTGGCACCAAGCATGAGCACACTTTCCAACGACACAACACACTTGGCCACTGCCTTGGCCGAGCGGTTCAAAGAATTGCTCGCAGGCGAACCCGCGAGCTGGGATGAGATCGCAAACACAGCGCCTACCGCATGGACAGGCACGCCGTTTGAAGCGGTGTGGTGTGGCGCGAGGTTGCTGGGGTTTGTGCCGCAAGACGCAGACTGCATCGCCAATGCATGGCAAGCGCAATCGCAACGCACGGGTGGTTTTGATGCCACGTGTTGGCCTTGTGATTCGCAAGATTTTTCTTTGACCTCTTCAACAGGTCACCCTGCATTTGCCATATGCCCGGCTGCACTGGGCTTGTATGCGGTGGTGCCTGACGCGCCGTGGGTGTCGCGCATGGTGGATTTGGGTGTGCCCACGGTGCAATTGCGTTTTAAATCTGACGACCGCACAGCGATTGAAAAAGAGGTGCTGGCAGCAGTCCAAGCGGTGAAAGGAAGTTCTACCCATTTGTTCATCAACGACCATTGGCAAGAAGCGATAGATGCAGGTGCCTATGGTGTTCATCTGGGACAAGAGGACATGGAACTGGCTCCGCTAGACGCAATACGCTCGGCAGGTTTGCGACTGGGTCTGAGTTCCCATGGTTATGCCGAAATGCTCAAAGCCTGCGCTGTTCAGCCCAGCTATTTGGCGCTGGGTGCTGTGTTTCCCACCACGCTCAAACGCATGGCCACCGCCCCGCAAGGATTAGGACGACTTGCCATGTACGCCCAACTGATGCGCGGGCGTTCGTTGGTTGCCATCGGTGGTATCGATCTAGAACGCTTGCCTGCCGTGATGAAAACCGGCGTGGGCTCGGTGGCGTTTGTTCGGGCCATCACGGCGGCAGACGATGTGGCACAAGCCGTTGCACAATTGCAAGCATGCATGGCAAACCATTGGCAACACTGAGCAACCACACAAGGGAGCCGATTGATGACCGACACCAGAGCCATTGTTCACACCACCCCGGGTAAGGCGCACGGCCCCATCAACCGTTTGATGAGCCCAGGTGACCTCGGTCATTTGCTCAAGCCCTTTGTGTTTTTAGATTACGTGGATGCACCAAGTGACGGTGGCCCATCGTTTGGGTTTCATCCCCATTCAGGTATCGCTACGCTGACCTTTCCTCTGAATTTTGGGATTAGCCATGAGGTCTCCAGTGGTCAAGTCGATGAAGTGTTGCCACGCGGTATTGAGTGGCTGATTGCAGGCGAAGGCATTTGGCACAAAGCCACGCCCTTGTCTGCAGCATCACCCCGATTGCAAGGATTTCAAATCTGGTTTTCTCTGCCAGCCTCCCACGAGCTTGCCTTTTCGTCGACCCAATTCATTGCCCCCGAAGACGTGCCCAAGCGCGGGCCGGTGAGTGTGTTGTTGGGCCACTATCTGGACGCTACGAGCCCTGTCAATGCGCCATTCAACGCCAGTTATTTGTGGGTAGAACTCAAAGCCGGGGAAGAATTCATCTACACACCGCCTGATTTACACAACCTGGCTTGGGTCTACGTTCAACATGGTCAACTGCGATCCACCGACAGGCATTTACAAAGTGAATTGGCGGTATTTGAAGAGGGTCACCAAACACTGACATTGCATGCGCTGACAGACAGCGGTTTTTTGTTAGGTTCAGCAGCACGGCATCCGCATGAACTGGTATTGGGTTATTACTCGGTACACACCAGCGAAGAAACTCTGGCACAAGGCGAAGCCCATATTGCCAAACTGGGTGAAGCCATGAAGCTGAGAAGGTGATGATCAACCTCGGTTTTCGTACACACCCAGTTTTCGGTGCAAAGGAGATTCATCTGCGATAAAAATAAAAGAGGCTTTGTCAGCTTGCAAATTCGTCAACGTCACCGCCTCATACCCCGGTGCGCAACAGGTATCTGCTTCAACCATGTGAAATTGACTATTGACGATCTGCGCTTGCACCTCACCTTCAATCACATGAAACACTTAAGCAGTTGAGCGGGCAGGCAATCGAAGTGACTGTCCGGGGCGCAGCATCAACGCATAAAACCCCAAAATATTTTCTGCATCACCACCTGTTTCAGGGTTGGTGTAACTGACTTGCACCTGCTTAAGGGCTGGGCTGCCTTGGGCCAGTGCACCAAGCATGAAGCATACGAATGCGACGACAGAGAATCTGCGTTATTTTTTCAATTGAACGGCAAACGACAGCCAACCGACCATCAGACCAATGATGATAGACACCAACATTTGTGAGGAAGCAGACAACGCCGGGCTGACGGGCAATATCAAATGAACAGCGAGCGAAACGCTGGCAACCATGCCGATGAATCCAGCGAATTTGGAGATGGCGTCCTTGGCATCGTGAGGAGCAGGAAAAAACATAACGGTATCCTTTCAGCGTGAACAATTAACAAAGCAACCACGAAAGATTTCTAGCATTGTTGCGAAGCTAGCCAAAGGCGAAACGATAAATCAATACTTGCGCACCAAAACCTAGGGTTATTACTTAGGTGCGATAGCGCCTAGAGAAATGAATCCTGATTTTTATTGGAGCACTTGATCTTTAAACTCTATCAGTGTGAAAAAAGCAATTGGCTACTCCCTCTTCGTCTTGTCATGCATCACTTGGGGGGGAGTTGCCACGATTCCTTATTGGGATGTATCAATGGGAGTGGCAGCGGCCTATACAACAGGTCTTTTAATCATTGGTGAAATTGCATTTTTCTTGAGTATGGTTTTACTTGGGAAAGAATTCTTAATGAAAATTAAAAATTTTTGGGTCAAGTTGAAATTTTTTTTTCAAAAGCAAAGGGATTGACACCATTTCACACGCACAGCCACAGAAACAGGCTACCCCCCATGGTGACAAAAGAAACCATGTTGATTTATAGTTTTTTTGATCGACAAACTCGGCAAAATCTGGGACTCAAAAATTATTTGCTACAATGTGTTTATAGTGAAATATGCGTGAGTTACCCCTCAAGCATGTTTCTTGTTAGAAAAAACCGAATACATTCCTCGATAGCTCAGTCGGTAGAGCGCCGGACTGTTAACTCCGTAGAAACAGTTCCTTACTAAAAAATACCCCTAAAAAACCCATATAAATCAACGGTTTATATCCTATATTTTACCTAAAGTATCAATCACACGGTTATTACACGAATACTTCGTAGGCTTCTCACATTATGGGAAGTTGCATATTGCAACTGACGATTTGAAAACCAGTATTTTGAGGTTGGCACACTCCTCTTGAAAAACAAATTAACGGATGCTGTTGATCGGTTGTCAATATGATTTTTCAATGCAGACAATTATTTGAAATCTAATTTGGCTTTATCAAACGCCGCAAAAGCCAGTATGGCTACAGCGATCATGGTGAAGATCATTCCCCCGCCACCAAAAAGATAGGCAACTGCGCCCCAAAAGTCGCCTTGTCCAAAAGGCGTATCGCCGACTGAGAGCCCTCTGTTGGCAGCAAGGTTGCCAGCCCAGTAAAAAATAGTGTTGCACCAGCCTGTGGCAATCATCCCGAAACACACCCATTTCAGCGCCCGGCCCTGCACCGCCAAGCGGCTGGCCAGCATGGCAATGGCACAAATCATGACGCCATTCAAAATACCACCGACATGCGCTGAGGCCCATCCTCTTGGTGAACCAGCGATCTGGATATTCCAAACAGGAAGAGGCCAAAGTGTGACGGCTTGCAGCAGAGAGAAAGCCAGCGGTAGTCCAGCGATCAGACCAATGAATAAAACGCAAAGCCCGTGGCCAATGGTTCGGTTTGTCAGGCTTTGACTCAATGCCTCATCGTTGTTCATATCCATTCCTTTTCAGATTCAGTGCGTGATGGGATCTGTGCACCATTTTTTTACATTTGCAGTTTCCAAGTGCGTGGGATCGCCTCCGGCCAATACCCATGCGCGCCAAGCAACAGCGATACGGTTTTGGTCATGGTTGCAGCGTGGATGGACCCGGGGGTGATAACGACGACCAAAGACCGGCAATGAAGAGCGAAACAAGTCAATGGCGAAACTTGTGAAGAAGCCAAAGGCTGCCAGCATCCGCCGGGGGCGTCGATACCAGCCCTCACCTTTGATCATCACGTGGTAGGCCTTGAATGTCTCACTGATGATGTGAAGTGCTGCAAGCATCACCATGGCTTTTCTGTACCATTCTTTCTGTCCATACAAATTTTGATAAACATCGAACGCCACAGATCCGTGCTCGACCTCCTCAACTTGGTGCCAAACCCACAGCGCGCGAATCGTCGGATGCGCATCTCCCATGAGTTCGTGGTATCTGTCAAGGATGATTAATCCTGCAAGAAATGTGAATGTCTCATAGCCAGCCACAAAGCCAACTTTGAATTGGTCAGGTTTGTGTGCTTGCATTTGGGCAAAGTCTCGCTTGGCTTTGTCACTGAGACTTTGCAACTGAGGGTATCGATTGATCAGCCGATTGTTCCAGTCTTCGAAAGCGTGCGCATGGTTGGCTTCTTGCCCAATGATTGCTTTCATGTCAGCGCGCAATCTTTCGCTGTCAACTCTCTCACGCGACTGACGCATAACAGCCACCAGAAATCTTTCGAACCATGGGACATGAATTCCTAGTGCATTCGAAAACATTGCAAACTCGGGACTGGATTTGCTCCATAAGATGTCCTCGTTACCCACACGTTGGGCATCAAAGCGCAGGGGCCTGACTAAGATTGCATCCATTGGGTGCGGGTGATCATCCGCTAAGCTTGCGTTAATGTCCATATGCAATGCTCCAAAAACCAGATGTACTGACTAAAGCTGCTAGGAGACCGCTCAGCTTTTTTTTCAATTTATCACTTGTCGCTAAATAATTACTTAGGGATTGCCCGATGCATTGCGGATTACCAAGATTTTTTTGACTTTAACAAACTAGAGAGTTGCATACTTTTGCTGCTCCTCAATGGAACCTAATAAACTGACCAGCCAAGTTGTGTGCTAAAAATGTTTGCTACAATATTTCACCAATGAAATATGCGGGAGTCAACCCATACAGGTGACACCCCTCAAGCACGTTTCTTGCTAGAAAAAACCGAATACATTCCTCGATAGCTCAGTCGGTAGAGCGCCGGACTGTTAATCCGTAGGTCCCTGGTTAGAGCCCAGGTCGAGGAGCCAAAACCCCTTTAAAATCAAGCACTTATAACTTGGTTTTATTCTAAAGTATTAATTACACGGTTATTACACGAATTTATTCCTCTGCCGCTGGTTGCACTGCTCTTTTTTTGACATTAAAGTGTGTTC
>SXWY01000025.1 GCA_005789825.1 Burkholderiales bacterium
GCCAACAACGGTGGCTGGCAGTGGGCCAGTTCCAGCGGGTGCGATGCGCAGCCGTATTTCCGCATCTTCAACCCGATCAACCAGAGCGAAAAATTTGATCCGCAAGGTAAATTCATCAAACGCTATTTACCGCAGTTGGCCGGCTTGTCTGACAAAGACATACACGCGCCATGGTTGACCAAGCCTTTGGCATTGCAAGCCGCCGGTATTGAATTGGGTAAACACTATCCACTGCCTGTGGTGGACCATGCCCATGCAAGGGCCAAAACCTTGTTGCGATATTCGGTGGTCAGCAAGAAAAAACCGTTTAGATGGTGACCATTTCGAAGTCTTCTTTGCGGGCACCGCATTCAGGGCAAGTCCAGTTCATGGGAACTTGTTCCCAGGGTGTGCCAGGGGCAATACCTTCGTCGGGAGCACCGAGGGCTTCGTCGTAAATCCAGCCGCAAATCAAGCACATCCAAGTTTTGTTCACAGTGTCATTTCCAGTGGGTTGAAGGCCTATTGCCGCACCGAAGGCGTGGCATAGAATGAATCAAAGTATAGACGGCCATGAATCAACACATCACGCTCACAGACGAAGGCCAGACCCCCGAAATGGCGCATCCTTGTGCGCTGACTTTCAACAGCAACGACCCCAGCGGCGCGGGTGGTTTGACCGCAGATATTTTGGCCATGTCCTCGGTAGGAACCCATGTGTTGGCGATTTCCACAGGCAGTTATTTGCGCGATACCGCCGAAACGTTTGACCATGTGTCCATGGACGAAGATGCCGTGGACGATCAAGCAAGACATGTGTTGGAAGACATTTCGGTGCAAGTCATCAAAGTGGGTTTTTGTGGCACGCCAGAAATCCTGTCGGTGATTGCCGAGTTGTGTACCGATTACCCGGACGTGCCCGTGGTTGCCTACATGCCCAGTCTTTCTTGGTGGCAAGATGACCCGATCGAGGCTTACCAAGACGCGTTCATGGAGTTGCTGTTGCCTCAAACCACTTTGTTGGTGGGGAACCATTCCACGCTGTGGCGCTGGCTGTTGCCAGACTGGGGCAGCGAGCGCACGCCTACCGCACGCGATCTGGCCAAAGCGGCTGCCGAGAAAGGCGTGCCCTACACCTTGGTGACCGGCCTGCCCCAGGGCAATCAACATATCGAAAATGCCTTGGCTACCCCACTGTCGGTGATGGTGAGCGAAACCATCGAACGCTTCGATGCGGTTTTCACCGGTGCCGGCGACACATTGAGCGCAACAGTGGCGGGTTTGCTCGCCATGGGCGACGACCTCGAAGCCTCTGTGGCCGAAGCCTTTAGCTATTTAGACGGTGCCTTGGACGCGGGCTTTCGACCTGGCATGGGCCATGCGTTGGCAGACCGATTGTTTTGGGCACAAGCGCCCGATGATGCAGACGATGCGGATGAACGCACCAGCAACGAAGATTTTCTGCCTGGCCACGACACCCGCCATTGATTGTTCACTTCTACCTTGAAGACCTATGACTGATCACAACCAAACCCTGTTCGACCGCGCCCGCCAAGTCATACCCGGCGGCGTCAATTCACCGGTGCGTGCATTTCGTGCGGTCGGCGGCACACCACGTTTTGTCAAACGCGCACAAGGCGCGTATTTTTGGGACGCCAATGACAAGCGTTACATAGACTACATCGGCTCTTGGGGGCCCATGATTTTGGGTCATGGTCATCCCGCCGTTTTGCAAGCCGTTCAAAAAGCGGCATTGGATGGTTTTTCATTTGGTGCGCCAACTGAGCGGGAAATCCTATTGGTTGAGGCCTTGATCAAGCTCATGCCGTCTATGGACATGGTGCGATTGGTCAGTTCAGGCACCGAGGCCGGCATGAGTGCATTGCGGCTGGCAAGAGGCGCCACGGGTCGCAGCAAAATCATCAAGTTCGAAGGTTGTTACCACGGCCATGCGGACGCGCTGTTGGTCAAAGCCGGTTCCGGCTTGGCCACATTTGGCAACCCCACCAGCGCCGGTGTCCCGCCTGAAGTCGTGCAACACACCTTGGTGCTGGAGTACAACAACATCACCCAATTGGAAGAAGCATTTTCGTTGCATGGCAAAGAATTGGCTTGCGTGATGATCGAGCCGATTGCAGGCAACATGAATTTTGTGCGTGCCAGTGTGCCGTTCATGAAACGCTGCCGCGAACTCTGTACCCAGCACGGCGCGTTGCTGATTTTTGACGAGGTGATGACCGGTTGTCGCGTGGCCTTGGGCAGCGCGCAAAGTGTGTATGCCAAATCCATTCCCGGGTTTGAACCTGATGTCACCGTGCTTGGCAAAGTCATCGGTGGCGGCATGCCGTTGGCTGCATTCGGTGGCAAACGCGCCGTCATGGAACAACTCGCGCCCTTGGGACCGGTGTACCAAGCCGGCACGCTCAGCGGCAATCCGGTGGCCACAGCTTGCGGCCTGGCCACTTTGCAAGAAATCAGTCGTCCTGGGTTTTTCGACAGCCTGTCTTCCAAAACCCGTTCGTTGGTCGATGGACTGACGCAGGCAGCACAAAAAGCTGGCGTCCCTTTCAGCGCCGATTGCGAAGGCGGCATGTTTGGCTTTTTCCTGTTGCCAGAATTGCCGCAAAACTACGCCAAGGTGATGACCAGCGACAGCCCGAAGTTCAACAAACTGTTTCATGGTTTGCTGGACCGTGGTGTGTACATCGCACCGGCGCTGTATGAAGCTGGCTTTGTCAGTGGCTCGCACACAGCGCAGGATATTGCTGACACAGTCACCGCAGCCGCTGAGGTTTTTGCCAGCCTCTGATTGGCTTTGAGTAATTGGGTAATCGGGGTCAGATACCAATTAATTGGTATCTGACCCCGATTACCCAATTACCGATTAACTCTTCAATGCCTGAAATGCCTCACACCCGTGAACACCATCGCCACACCTCTTTGATTCGCAGCGTCAATCACTTCTTGATCGCGCATGGAACCGCCGGGTTGAATCACGCAAGCCGCACCCTCGTCCACCACCACATCTAGCCCATCGCGGAACGGAAAAAACGCATCGCTGGCGACCACCGCGTTTTGCAACGACAAACCCGCATGACCGGCCTTGATCGCCGCGATACGTGCTGAATCCAAACGGCTCATCTGCCCTGCACCCACGCCCATGGTCATGCCGTCGGCGCAAAACACGATCGCGTTGCTCTTGACGTATTTGGCCACCGTCCATGCAAACAGCAAATCGTGCATTTGCGCAGGGCTGGGTTGCTTGGTGGTCACCACTTGCATGTCATTCAATGTCAAGCGATGGTTGTCTGCAGTTTGCATCAACAAACCCGAGCCCACGCGCTTGACATCCAGCAAGTTCAAACCCTTGTCCCAAGGCGTGGTGCCGCCGGGTGGCAAAGCAATTTGCAGCACGCGCACATTGGCTTTGGCTTGCAATTGCAAAAGCGCCTCACCCGTGAAAGAAGGAGCAATCAGGACTTCGACAAATTGCTGCGCCAGCGCTTGAACTGTGGGCAGATCAACCGGACAATTGAAGGCAATGATGCCGCCGAATGCCGATGTCGGGTCCGTTTTGTAGGCTTTGCTGTACGCAGCCAATGCGTCTTCGGCTATCGCCACACCGCATGGATTGGCATGTTTGACGATGACGCAAGCAGGTGTGTCAAAACTTTTGACGCATTCCCAAGCGGCATCAGCATCGGCGATGTTGTTGAATGAGAGTTCTTTGCCTTGCAATTGGCGAGCAGTGACCAATGAACCGGGTGCCGGGTCAGCGTCGCGGTAGAAGGCCGCCAGTTGGTGTGGGTTTTCGCCGTAGCGCAAGTCCTGCAATTTGACAAAACGGCCATTGGCTTGGGCTGGAAACAAACTGCGCTGTTCAGTGGCCAAATCGAGTGAAGACAAATAATCGCTGATCGCGCCGTCATAAATGCTGATGCGGTTGAACGCAGCCACCGCCAGTTTGAATCGCGTGCCCTCGCTCAAGCCCTGATGCTCGCGCCATTCATCTATGACCGACTGGTACTGCGAGGCATCGGTCAACACGGCCACATGCTTCCAGTTTTTGGCGGCGCTGCGCACCATGGCAGGTCCGCCAATGTCGATGTTTTCAATCGCGTCATCCAAGCTGCAGTCGGGCATGGCTACCGTGGCCTCGAAAGGGTACAGATTGACCACCAACACATCGATGGTGTCGATGCCGTTGTCTTGCAAGGCTTGCATGTGCTGCGGCACATCACGCCGCGCCAGCAAGCCGCCGTGCACTTTGGGGTGCAAGGTTTTCACGCGACCATCGAGCATTTCTGCAAACCCAGTGACCTCGGCCACTTCGCGCACAGGCAATCCCTGCGAACGCAATAACTCGGCTGTGCCTCCCGTGGATATCAGCTGCATGCCCAGGTCATGCAAGCCACGGGCAAGTTCAACAACACCGGTCTTGTCAGACACAGATATCAAGGCATTCATGAAATTACTTCCTATTTTGGGGACAAGACCGCATGCACAGCATCAAAGCAATTTGTGATCGGTGAGTTTTTTGCGCAAGGTGTTGCGGTTCAAACCGAGCCATGTGGCTGCGCGAGATTGGTTACCGTCGGCGTGCTTCATGACCACGTCAAGCAATGGTTTTTCCATCACCTGAATCATCATGTCGTGCAATTGATCGGGCTCTGCACCACGCAAGTCCTTGAAATACGTTTCAAGGCTGTGGCGAATCACCTCTTCAATTTGCTTCTTGCTCATGTGCTTGTCTCCAAAACGGATGTGTTTTCTAAGGGCTGTAAACGGTCTGACAACTGGGCCAAACCATCAAAATAATGGGCAACTACCCGCAACTGTTGGTCACAGTCGTCGATCGTATTCATGGTTTTTCGAAAGGCCAATGCACCAGGCAAGCCCTGCGTGTACCAAGCAATGTGTTTGCGTGCACTTCGCACCCCCAGATGCTTGCCGTACAAACTGTAGTGGTCTTGCAGATGCTGCAACAGCAAACGCTTGACCTCGGCCACCAATGGCGGAGCGAGCGAACTGCCGTGGTTGAGGTAGTGCGTGATCTCACGGAATATCCAAGGCCGCCCTTGGGCTGCACGTCCGATCATCACCGCATCAGCACCCGTGAGCGTCAATACCAGCTTGGCCTTTTGCGGTGAGTCGATGTCGCCATTGGCAACCACAGGTATGGTCAATGCGGCCTTCACCTGCGCAATCGTGTCGTACTCTGCAAAACCGCTGTAACCCTGCTCTCGGGTGCGTCCGTGCACCGTGACCATTTGCACGCCAGCCGATTCGGCTTGTTTGGCCAACGAAACCACATTGCGTTGGTCGGCGCGCCATCCTGTGCGCATCTTGAGTGTCACAGGCACTTCATAGGGCATGGCGGCATCCACCACAGCCTGCACGATTTGCATGGCCAGACTTTCGTCTTGCATCAATGCCGAACCCGCCCATTTGTTGCACACCTTTTTGGCGGGGCAACCCATGTTGATGTCGATGATTTGGGCGCCTCGCTCGATGTTGTGCACCGCTGCTTGGGCCATCATGTCCGCATCAGTGCCTGCGATTTGCACAGCGATCGGGCCAGATTCACCGTCATGGTTGGCGCGGCGTGAGGTTTTCAAACTGTCCCACAAGTCTTTGCGGGATGTGACCATTTCGCTCACTGCATAGGAGGCACCCAGTTGTTTGCACAACATGCGAAACGGTCTGTCGGTCACACCAGCCATGGGTGCCACAAACACGTTGTGTGCTAATTCGAATGAACCGATGCGCATGTTGAACAATGAAGTGTGCTTAAAAAGGAGGCACGATTCTAGCGGTGTGAAACGCATTTGTATGCGCTTTTTTTGATGTTTTTTTCTCTGAATATTTGTGCGTTTTGGTATTGGTTTTATTTGCACACGCAACAATTACACTGCCTCAGATGGAGAATTTTTTTCAATCCCTATTGACAAACCTATCGCAGCCCGAGTATGGCTTGATCGTTTTATTTTGCGCATCGCTGTTGGCAGCCACTTTGTTGCCATTGGGGTCAGAGCCAGTTCTGCTGGGTCTCATCACGTTGAACCCATCGCTGCTGTGGCCGGCATGGTGCGTGGCGACCTTGGGCAATACTTTAGGTGGTGCCGTGGGATGGTGGATGGGTCTGGGTGCTGACCATGTATGGTCCCGTCGCAGCAGCGCTGAGGGGCAAAAAGCGCATCATTTGCGTGCGATGCAGTGGTTGCAACGCATGGGGCCTGCCGCTTGTTTGGGGGCTTGGTTGCCTGTGATTGGCGATGCCTTGTGCGTGGTGGCTGGTTTTTTAAGACTGCCATTTTGGCAGTGCCTCTTTTTCATGGCGGTTGGCAAAGCAGTTCGCTATGGAGTGCTGTTGTTCGGCTGGCAATGGCTCAACGGTTAGAGATGAATCAACGCAGACACTCTCGCAAAATGTGTTCTTGTGGATTGCCCAAACTTCACGAACTGAATAAAAAGTTCATCACGTCACCGTCTTTGACCACATACTCTTTGCCTTCTGCACGCATTTTCCCAGCGTCCTTGGCGCCTTGCTCGCCTTTGTATTGAATGAAATCATTGAACGCAATGGTTTGAGCGCGTATGTAACCCTTTTCAAAATCGGTGTGAATGACCCCGGCCGCCTGCGGTCCAGTGTCTCCGACGCGAATGGTCCATGCACGAACTTCTTTGACCCCTGCCGTGAAATAAGTTTGCAAACCCAACAGCGAATAGGCCGAGCGGATCAAGCGGTTCAAGCCCGGCTCGGCTTGCCCCAGTTCTGCCAAAAACATGTCGCGGTCTTCATCGCTCATCTCGCTCATTTCGGCTTCGAGCTTGGCGCTGATGGCCACCACCGGGGCGAGCTGAGCCTGTGCAAATGCCGCCAAGCGGTCTAGCAGCGGATTGTTTTCAAACCCGTCTTCGGCCACATTGGCAACAAACATGGCGGGCTTGGCGGTGATCAAAAAGAATTGCTTGAGCGCGAGTTTGTCTTCTTTGCTGAAGTCAATGGTTCTCACGGGTTTGGTGTCGTTCAATGCTGCTTGGCATTTCTCCAGAATGGTCACCAACTTGGCCGCTTCTTTGTCTCCTGAACGCGCGGTTTTTTGGTGGCGATGCAAGGCTTTTTCTACGCTGCTCAAATCTGCCAAACACAACTCGGTTTGAATGACCTCAATGTCAGAGATGGGATCCACTTTGCCCGCCACGTGAATCACGTTGTCGTCTTCAAAACACCGCACCACATTGATAATCGCATCGGTTTCACGAATATGCGCCAAAAATTGGTTGCCCAAACCCTCGCCTGTGCTGGCACCCGCGACCAGCCCAGCGATATCCACAAACTCCACAATGGCAGGCACCACGCGTTCAGGTTTGACAATCTCACTCAACTGCGCCAAACGTGGGTCAGGCACTTCAACCACACCCACATTCGGCTCAATGGTGCAAAACGGATAGTTTTCAGCCGCAATACCTGCTTTGGTCAAGGCATTGAACAGGGTGGATTTACCGACGTTGGGCAAGCCCACGATGCCGCATTTCAAACTCATGGCTGTTTCCTTGGAAAGCTCATGCACACGCTAGGGTTGTGCGCAAAGCCTGAAATTCTACGGGCAGGCAACTCCTACAATCGAAAACATGTCTTCTTCCTTTGATATTTGTATCCGCGGCAGCGGCGTGGTTGGCAGCACATTGGCACTTTTACTGGCGCGACAACGCTTGCGAGTGGCATTGGTAGGTCAACCTGCACCGGCCACCGATGTCCGCGCATTTGCCCTCAACACCCACTCGCGCGAGGTGTTGTCTGACCTGCGTTGTTGGCCCCAACCACCCCATGCCACGGCGGTGCAATCCATGCAGGTGTGGGGAGACGCGGGAGGCCAAGTTCAATTTCAAGCGCCCTCTTTCAACGGTTTGACGCATATCGTTGATGTACCTGCGTTAGAGCACATGTTGACCGAAGCCATCCATTTTCAAACCGATATTCAACGTTTTGACTCACCACCCGAAGCCACGCTGACCGTGGTGTGCGAAGGACGCAGTAGCCAAACCCGCCAAGCGCTTGGTGTGACCTACGACGTCTTGCCCTACGCACAACATGCATTGGCTACCCGCGTGTTGTGCGACAAACCGCATCGGCAACAAGCATTGCAATGGTTTGCGCGTCACCGAGGTGAACTCGACATACTGGCGTTGCTGCCTTTGGGCGGTGATGCCGGACAAGAGGCTGCAGTGGTCTGGTCATTGCCTTCATCGCGAGCGTTGGCATATGAAAAATCATCGGCTGATGAAGTGTCTGAGGCGCTGACGCTGGCCAGCCAACATGTGTGGGGACCGTTGAAAGTCATAGCGCCCATGCAAATCTGGCCATTGCAATTGGCCCAAGCTTTGCAATGGAGTGGCCAGTTTGAAAACGGTCAATCATGGGTATTGGCGGGCGATGCAGCGCACACCATACACCCGCTAGCAGGCATGGGCCTGAACCTGGGTCTGGCCGATGTCAGCGAATTGGCCAATGTGCTCAGAGAGAGGGAATCCTCCGCCTACTGGCGTGCGTTGAACGATCCCTATTTTTTGCGCCGCTATGAGCGCGCCCGAAAAGCAGGTATGCAGTCCACTTGGCTGGCTTGCGACGGCTTACAGCGTTTGTTCAATCACCCCAACATCACCATCCAACAATTGCGCAATTGGGGTCTCAACAGCTTCAACCAGTTCAACACCCTTAAGCTTTGGACCATGCGCCAAGCCATGCATTAACCAACACAGGATCACCATGAACCAACCCATTTTTCGCCATGCTCTGTTTTTTTTCTACAGCCTTGCTGTGGGCTGCTTTTTCTCTGGGGCTGTATTTGCACAAGGGGAAGAGGCTCAAATTCGCAAAAATCTCAAAGAGCGCATGCCACAAATACAACCGATAGATGAAGTGCGACGCACGCCCATGCCGGGTTTGTTTGAATTGCGGGTCGATGGCAGCGACATTTATTACACCGATGCGAATGGCCATTTTTTATTGCAAGGCCAGTTGATTGACACCCGTAACCAGCGCAACTTGACCGAAGAACGGTTGCAAAAAATCACCGCCATCGATTTCAAAACATTGCCATTCAAAGATGCCATCAGTTGGGTCAAAGGCAATGGCGAAAGAAAACTGGCGATTTTTGAAGACCCAAATTGCGGCTATTGCAAGCGGTTTGAGCGTGATATCGCCAAACTGGACAACGTCACAGTGTATGTTTTCCTCTACCCCATACTTGGTAAAGATTCTTTGGATAAATCCAAATCCATATGGTGCGCCAAAGACCCCGCCAAATCTTGGCAAGACTGGATGCTGCGTGACCTGACACCTGCCAACGCAAGTTGTGACACGGCCAGTCTGAAACGCAATGTGGAATACGGCCAAAAGATGAAAATCACAGGCACCCCCACCACATTGCTACCTGACGGCACCCGCATTCCTGGGGCGCTCGAACTGGCGCAACTCGAAAAATTGCTGGCTAAGCCATGAGTGATCACACCACGCCCATTCACTATCAGGTGAGCGTGCGCAATCTCCATGCGCACCAATGGGAAGTGGTGTTGAGTTTGCAACAACCGAACGCCCTACAACTGTTACAACTGCCCGTGTGGATCCCGGGCAGCTACATGGTGCGTGAATTTTCCAAGCAACTGAGCGACATAACAGCCATGCAAAATGGCACAGCCTGTGTCCTCGAACAAACCGCCAAAGCCACTTGGCAAGTAGATACAGATCCATCGCTTACCTTGCAGGTGCGCTACACCGTCCACGCCTACGACGCATCGGTGCGTACGGCTTGGCTCGATGCGCTGCGCGGTTTTTTCAACCCGACCAGTGTGTGTTTGATCGCGGTAGGACATGAAGCGCAACCACACGCCATAGAGATAGTGCAGCCTGAAGCTTGCCCGCATTGGCGATTAGCAACGGCATTGCAACCGGTCAAAACCCATGCCAAGGGATTTGGCTTGTACCAAGCGGCTAACTATGACGAACTGGCTGATTCGCCCGTTGAAATGGCTGACTTTTGGGCGGGTGAATTTGTCGCCAAAGGTGTGCCCCACCGGGTTGTGGTCACCGGTACTGCACCATCGTTTGATGGTGTGCGCTTGCTGGCAGACATGCAAAAAATTGCCGAGACCGAAATTCGGTTTTGGCAAGGTGCGGGAAAACCTCCACACGACCGCTATGTGTTTTTGATCAACGCAGTGGCGGACGGTTATGGCGGTTTAGAGCATTCGCACAGCACCGCATTGATGTGTAAACGCGACGACCTGCCACGCACTGACCAAATAGCACTGAGCGATGGCTACATCAGTTTGCTGGGTTTGATCAGCCACGAATATTTCCACACTTGGAACGTCAAACGCTTGCGACCTGCAACGTTCACTCATTACGACTACACGCAAGAAAATTACACCTCCCTTTTATGGTTCTTTGAAGGCTTCACCAGTTATTACGACGATCTGTTGTTGTGCCGCGCTGAATTGATTTCTCCGGCGGTGTATTTGAAATTGCTTGGCAAAACCCTCAACGGTGTGCTGCAAACGCCTGGGCGACAGGTTCACAGCGTAGCCCAAGCCAGTTTTGAAGCTTGGACCAAGTTGTACCGACCCGATGCGAACAGTCCCAACTTGTCCATCAGTTACTACGCCAAAGGGGCTTTGGTGGGTTTGTGTTTAGATTTGACGTTGCGAAAAACCGGGCACAACTTGGACCAACTGATGCGGCACTTGTGGCAGCACTGCAAAGCTGGCCCGATGAATGAGAACGATGTGTTGAATGCACTCAAGGCATTGACCGGCCGCAGTTGGCATCGCGAGATCAAGGCATGGGTTCACGGCACGGCTGAATTGCCGTTGCGCGAATTGCTCCTTGCGCAAGGCGTCGACATCATCGAAGAAAACAGCCCGCTGGCGCAACAACTGGGTTTGCGGGTACAAGAAAACCATGCGGTGCAAATTCAAACCGTGCTCAACGGCAGCGCTGCTGAAATGGCAGGGTTCGCTCCGGGGGATGAATGGTTGGGCGTGGCAATCGCCGGCAACCGCCGTAGGCCTGCCAGTGCATGGCGGATCAGACGCATGGACCAATTACCCAGCCTGCTGGACAAACACAAAAGCTTCACGGCTTTGATTTCTCGAGATGGCAGATTGCTGCAACTGCCGCTTCGAATGCCCACCCAGTCTGTCAAACAGTGGCGTTTGGGCATTGCACAAGCCCATAAGGTCGGGCAATGGTTGTCAGGAAAACAGCCTTGACCAACGGTCAGAGTTTTCGCAAGTCCACCACGCGCTTGGCCTTGCCTTGGCTGCGCTCTATGCTGCCCTCGGCACACAATTCCACCGACAAACTGCTGCCTATATAGGCCTTGGCATCATGCACCAACGCTTGTGCAGCGGCCGTGGCCTGGCTTGCGTCTGGCGCCAGACCCGCGCGTGTTTCTACTCTAACGGTCAAGTTGTCCAAGGGGCCGGCACGTGTCAACACACATTGGTAATGCGCGCTCAATGCAGGTTGGCGCAAGATCAATTCTTCAATTTGCGAAGGAAACACATTGACACCTCGAACAATCATCATGTCGTCACTGCGGCCAGTGATTTTTTCAATGCGTCGCATGGTGCGTGCTGTGCCTGGCAGCAAGCGGGTGAGATCACGGGTTCGGTAACGGATGATGGGCATGGCTTCTTTGGTGAGACTGGTGAACACCAACTCGCCCCATTCACCGTCTGCCACTGGCACCCCTGTCTCGGGGTCGATGATTTCGGGGTAGAAATGGTCTTCCCAGACCGTCGGACCGTCCTTGGTCTCTACACACTCGCTGGCGACACCCGGGCCAATCACCTCTGATAAACCGTAAATATCCACGGCATCTATACCCATGCGTTTTTCTATATTGGTGCGCATGTCGTTGGTCCAAGGTTCTGCGCCAAAAATTCCCAAACGCAAACTGACCTCATGCGCGGGTATGCCTTGCCGTTCAAATTCATCGGCCAACGCCAGCATGTAGCTGGGAGTGACCATGATGATGTCGGGTTGGAAATCATGAATCAACTGCACTTGCCTCTCGGTTTGCCCGCCGCCAAAAGGCACCACCGTGAGCCCCAATTTTTCTGCGCCGTAATGCGCGCCCAACCCGCCGGTGAACAAGCCATAGCCATAACTGATATGCACTGTGTCGCCCGGACGGGCACCAGCAGCACGGATACTTCTCGCCACACATTGCGACCACATGTCAATATCGTTCAAGGTGTAGCCCACCACCGTAGGCTTGCCAGTGGTACCGCTTGAAGCATGAATCCGCGCGAGTTGTTCGCGCGGAACTGCGAACATGCCAAAGGGATAACTGTCGCGCAAATCTGCTTTGGTGGTGAAAGGGAAACGGGCCAAATCCGACAAGCTGCGGCAATCAGAAGGATGCACACCTGCGGCATCAAACTTGGCCTGATAAACAGAAGAATGTGTATAGGCGTGCATCAAGGTAGAACGCAAACGCTGCAGTTGCAAAGCACGCAATTCATCCGTGCTGGCTGTTTCAATCGGCTCTAGATGAAATGTTTTGTTCATGGCGATACCACTTGTCCGGCGATTTGCGCGCTTTTCCCTCTGAACAAGGCAATCACTTCGTCATGTTGATTGCGAACAGTCATGTCGTACACCCCATGGCGACCGCTCAGTACTTGCTCTTGGCCAGTGCAAGTCAGTACATCGTCTAATTTCGCGGGCTTTAAAAATTCGATGCTGGCCGCTGCCGCGACCGCATTGTGGTTGTGGCTGTTGCATGCAAATGCAAAAGTGGAATCTGCCAAGGTAAAAATGAATCCACCATGGCAGATGCCATGGCCATTCAAATGCAAAGAGCGCACTTGCATACGCATACGCGCATGACCTGGCGCACACTGCAATAACTCCATACCCATGGTGTCTTTGGAAGCCACGTCGGCGGCAAACATGGTGCTGCCCACCAACTTGGCCAATGACTCAGCGCTTTGCGGTGAAGACATGGCTCACTGCCCCGTGAATTGCGCAGGACGTTTTTGTAAAAAAGCAGTCACGCCTTCGATGTAGTCATGGGTTCTGCCCAGCGCAGATTGGGTGTCTCTTTCCACATCGAGCTGCTGGTTCAAACTGCGGGCACCTGCTTCACGCAACAACGCACGTGTAGCGACCAACGCTTTGGTGGGCATGGCCGCGAGTCGTGTGGCCATTTCCATCGACGCAGCCACACAATCGTCGGCCACATCCCAAATCATTCCCCATTCTTTGGCTTGGGCTGCTGGCAATTTATCGCCTGTCATGGCCAATGCCATGGCGCGGGCCAAGCCCAAACGCTCGACCAAAAACCAACTGCTGCCGGCGTCTGGTATCAAACCGATTTTGCTGAAGGCTTGGATGAAGCTGGCCGTCGGCGCGGCAATGGCAATGTCACAGGTCATCACCAACGAAGCGCCCGCACCAGCGGCCACCCCATTCACAGCAGCAACAGTGGGCATGCGCAATTGCTGCAATCGGCGTGTGGTGGGATTGAAGGCCTGATCGATCACAGGTCCAGGGTCAGCACGCTCGACCAAACGGGGGCCCTCAGCAAAATCGAATTCAGCCAAATCTGCGCCAGCACAAAAACCCCGGCCTGCACCGGTGATCATCAGGGCGCGAATATGGGCATCTGCTTCTGCCGCATCCAAGGCCGCCCATAAATCGTGATGCATGCGGCGGGTAAAACTGTTGAGCGCCTGCGGCCGGTTCAACGTGAGCTTTGCCACGCTGCCAAACGCTTCATATAAAACCGTGTTTTCACTCATGTCTGACTCCTTTAGGGGTAATTTAACACCGCACTTAGAAATCCATCCTTGGTTATAGTTGCCCGCATCGTTGAGACTGATTGATTGGGGTTTTCCATGACATATGAATTCATTCACACACACACCGAGGCGGACAAAGTGGGGATCATCACCCTCAACCGCCCCAAACAATTGAATGCATTGAGCCCGGACTTGATGGTGGAACTGGGTGACGCACTTCTTTCAATGGATGCCAACGACAGCATTGGCTGCATCATCATCACAGGCAGCGAAAAAGCATTCGCAGCGGGCGCAGACATTGGTGCCATGGCCACTTATACCTTTGCCGATGTTTACAAAAACGACTACATCACCAAGCATTGGGAAACCATACGCACTGTTCGCAAGCCAGTCATCGCGGCAGTCAGCGGGTTTGCCTTGGGTGGTGGTTGCGAACTCGCCATGATGTGCGAC
>SXWY01000026.1 GCA_005789825.1 Burkholderiales bacterium
GCCTATGGCCGCGACACCACCAGTGAATTCATCGAATACCTGAAATTTTTCAATCCTTCGGTCGAAGTCATTGGGGATGTCTGGCCCAAATTGTTCCAGGCCGACTACACCGAATCAGTCACCCGCTTGTTGCAAGGCAAGCCGCAAGCGATTTACTCTGCTCTGTGGGGTGGCGATCTGACCTCGTTCATTGACCAAGCCAGTATTTATGGTTTGTTCAACGAGCGTGAATTTTTCGCTGTCAACATGGCCGACTATGCGGTGCTGACTGCCGTGAAAAATGTGCCCAACGGCTTGCATTCAGGTAACCGCTATCTCAAGAGTTTTCCCAACACGCCCGCCAACACCCATTGGTGCAATGCCTACCAAGCGCGTTTCAAAGACTTGCCGTTGAACTGGGCATGGCAAAACGCGGCAGCGGTGCAATTTTTGACCACGGCCATGAAAAAAGCCAACAGTGCAGACGGTAAAAAAGTGGCCGCTGCCTTGCGCGGCATGACCATCGATTCACCCTTTGGCAACAACGGCAAACTGACCATGCGAGCCGAAGACAACACGGTGGTGGATTACGCCGTGGGCTGGGGTGCACTCGAACCCAAAGAGCCGTTCATGGCCAAACCCAGTCCCGGCAACTGGAAACAAATCGCCGAATTGGAAATGCAATGGAAAAAACGCAAATCCTTTGCCTGAACTTCACAAAGCTGATTGATGGAACTCACTGCGCTGCTTGAATGCTTGGGGTCGGTGTCTTGCATCGTGACCCAAAGCAGCACCGGCCTCATCATCGGCGCCCTGTTGTTTTTGGTGGCAGCGGGCCTCACACTCATTTTTGGTGTCTTGGGCGTGATCAATTTCGCCCATGGTTCGTTTTACATGTTGGGGGCTTATGTCGCACTCACTGCGTACCGAGTGACAGACAGTTATGCGCTGGCAGCGTTGGCAGCTGGCTTGGGAGTCGGTGCGTTCGCATGGGTGTTTGAACGGTTCTTCATGCGCCGTGTCTACCAATCGGATGTGCTTTTACAACTCTTGGTCTGCTATGCATTCATTCTGATCTTGGACGATGTGGTCAAAATTGTCTGGGGCGCGGAATTCCAATCCATGGGCATGCCCAAGTCATTTCAAATGCCGCCGTTGTTCATCGGCGGTGGCGTGGTGCCGGTGTTCTATGTGTACTTGATGCTCGCGGCTGGCTTGATTGCATTGCTTTTGTGGTTCACCTTGACCCGGACCCGCATGGGAAAAATCATTCGCGCTGCAGCACAAAACCCAGCCATGACCTCTGCTTTGGGTCTCAACACCCGCCTCATTTACGCCTTGGTGTTTAGCTTCGGCGGTTTGCTGGCAGGTTTGGCTGGCGGATTGGCCGCGCCCGTGCGATCCATGTCGCCTGGCATGGGGTTCTCCATCTTGATTGAATCTTTCATCGTGACTGTCATTGGCGGCATGGGCTCGGTCAGCGGTGCGTTGTTGGGTGCACTGTTGATTGGCATGATC
This sequence comes from Burkholderiales bacterium, assembly GCA_005789825.1. Taxonomy (GTDB): domain Bacteria; phylum Pseudomonadota; class Gammaproteobacteria; order Burkholderiales; family Burkholderiaceae_C; genus Limnohabitans. Next base: position 1,498 of record SXWY01000026.1, read on the forward strand.
CGATCCTTTGGCTCTATCGGTTTTCCCTTGTTTGTGGAAGGTCTGATGTTTTTATCGATGGTGCTGATTCTGGTGTTCAAACCTAGCGGCATCATGGGCAAGGCGCAATCGTGAACCCGTTGCGTGATTGGCAAAAAGACAGCCTGTGGGCGGTGCTGGCATTGTTGCTGCTGTTGGCCTTGCCACTCGCTTCGCCATCTCGGGTGGTGATCGATTTCATCATTCGCTTGTGTGCCATGGGTTTGCTGGCCACTTCGTTGAACATGCTGGTGGGGTATGGCGGCATGGTGTCTTTCGGACATGCGATGTTTTTTGGCAGCGGTGCCTATGTGTTTGCGCTGATGCTGCAAAAAGCGTCTGTCTCTGTGCCTGTAGCTTTGCTGTCAGCGGTGGTGGCATGCGCTGTGCTGGCTGCGGTGATCGGGGCGATCTGCGTTCGTCTCAAAGGCATTTATTTTTCTTTTTTGACGCTGGCATTTCAAATGCTGCTGCACAGCATCATCATCACGTGGACCAGCATGACCGGTGGCGACCAAGGCTTGACCGGTGGTATTCCCCGACCGGTTTTTTGGGGCATCGATTTGGCGCAGAGCCAACACATGTATGTTTTCTGTTGTGTGATGGCGGTCGGTGGTTTGCTGGCCATGCGCTTGTTGATGCAATCACCTTTTGGCTACACGCTTCGCATGCTGCGCGACAACGAAGACCGTGCCGCTTATTTGGGCGTCAACGTGTGGCGGGTGCGCTTATACGCGTTTGTGTTGGCAGGTGTGTTTGCAGGACTGGGTGGCGTGGTCATGTCGCTGTTTGTCTCTGGAGCATTCCCCGACTTCAGTTACTGGACCATGTCAGGCGAAGCGGTATTCATGATCATGATGGGTGGCATACATGTTTTCATCGGCCCATTGGTAGGCGCAGGCTTGCTACAAATCTTCAACGATACCGTGACCCGATTCACCCCCTACCACGGCCTGGCATTGGGCGTGGTCATTTTGTTGTTCACCTTGGGTTTTCAACGCGGTGTCACCGATATTTTCAGAGTCTTGCGACGGCCCTCGCATGAAGCGCCATCAGCCAAGGAGACGAGTTGATGCTGCGCGTTGAAAACCTCCACAAATCCTTTGGTGGTGTGCATGCCATTGAAGACTTGTCCATCGACTTTGCAGCCGGTTCTCTCAGCGCCGTGATTGGGCCCAATGGCGCAGGCAAAACCACCTTCTTCAACCTGATCTCCGGTGGCTTGCAACCCGACAGCGGCAAGATTTTGCTGGATGGCGAAAACATGGTGGGTTTATCGCGCAATGCGATTGTTCACAAAGGGATTGGCCGTGCATTTCAGGTCGCCAAGTTATTCAAAAGCCTCACGGTAGAAGAAAGCCTTCGCGCTGCCCTGCAATCGGCTCTGGGACGAGCCGCCCAAATGCACGGCAACTTCCCCCTGATGGCCACCAGAGACCGCGCCCATGAAGTCATGGCACAACTGGGTCTGGCACACAAAGCCGACACGGTGAGTGGCAATTTGTCGCACGGCGACCAAAAATTGCTGGATATGGCACTGGCATTGGTGTTGCGCCCCAAGGTGTTGTTGTTGGATGAACCTGTGGCGGGCATGGGCCCCGATGAACGCACACAAATGATGGACACGGTTCAGCAATTGTGGCGCCAAGGCGGTTTGACCATCGTGCTGATCGAACACGACATGGAATTGGTGTTCAGGGTGGCGCAACGCATTCATGTGTTGTCTTACGGCAAGCTGTTGGCGCAAGGCAGTCCAGAAGACATCCGGCATCACCCCAAAGTCATCGAGGCTTACTTGGGCAAAGCCGTGGAGCATGCCGGTGACTGACATATTGCGGGTCCACCAACTCGAAGTGCTGTATGACACCAGCCAGGTGTTGTTTGGCCTCGATTTGCATTTGCAAAAAGGCGAAACGCTGGCTTTGCTGGGGCGCAACGGTGCGGGCAAAAGCACCACCATGAAAGCCGTAGCAGGCATGATTGCTTCGCGCGGCGGGGACATCGTCATGCAGGACCGATCCATCAAACACATGCCTGCCCATTTGATCGCCCGCGCGGGTTTGGCTTATGTGCCAGAGGACCGACAAATTTTTTCTGAACTGAGCGTGGAAGACAACTTGGACATTGCTTACAAGCTCGGTCCAGACGGAGAAGACGATTGGCCCATAGATCGGGTCTACGACATGCTGCCGTTGCTCAAACCCTTGCGCAGACGGCTTGGTGGCTTGCTCTCAGGCGGTGAGCAGCAAATGTTGACCGTGGGCCGCGCACTCATGGGCAACCCTCGTGTTTTGTTGCTGGATGAACCCAGCGAAGGTTTGGCGCCGATCATGGTGCAAAAAATTGGTGATTTGATCCACGCTTTGAAAGCCACCGGTACCAGCATTGTGTTGGCCGAACAAAATTTGCATTTTTGTCTGGGCTTGGCAGACCGCGCTGTGGTGATAGACAAAGGACGCGATGTGTTCACCGGCAGCACAGAGGCCTTGAACGCCGACGCGCAAATCAAGCAACGCTACCTGTCCGTTTGAATCAAGCGATCAAATGGAAACCCCGGTAGCCCTGCGCTGCCACGTCATCGCAAATTCCCCGATAACGAGCAAATCCGCCTGCATACGGCATGAACACGCGCGGTTTGCCAGGGACATTCGCGCCCAAATACCAACTGTGCCTGACCTGGGGCAACAGCGTTGCATGGGCAGCCTCATTGACTTGTTGAACCCAGTCATCACTCGCAGCGGTATCGGCCTCCATCTGCCGAATGCCGTGGGTTTGCAAATAAGCGATGCAATCGGTGATCCAATTGACGTGCTGTTCAATTTGCGGCGGCAAGTTGCACAACACCGACGGGCTGCCCGGCCCGGTGATGGTGAACATATTGGGGAAACCCGGCACCTGCAAGCCAAGGTACGTGCGCGGGCCTGCATGCCAAGCATCTTTGAGTGCCAGTCCACCGCGACCGCTGATATTCATTCGCAGCAAACTGCCCGTCATGGCATCAAACCCGGTGGCAAACACGATCGTGTCTAACGGATAGTGCGCTTGCGTGGTTTGAATACCGTCGGCGTCTATGCATTCAATGGGATGGCTGCGTATGTCAACCAGTTGTACGTTGTCACGGTTGAACGTTTCAAAATAGTGGCTGTCGATCGGAGGTCGTTTGGCTGCAAACGGATGGTCAATGTCTGAGAGCAATGCAGCGATTTGGGGATCGTGAACCACTTGCTGAATTTTGTGTTTGATGAATCTGGCCGCTGTGTCGTTGGCTTCTTTGTCGCGCAACAAATCATTGAACGTGGCGCGAAATTGCAGGCCGCCCTTGTCCCACGCCGCTTGGTAAATGGCTTGGCGTTCTTCGTCGGTCACTTCAAGAGCCGAGCGCGGTTCGATGCGAAAACAGTGCGCATTCGGTGTCTCCTGCATCAACGCCCGAATCTCCTCGGCGTTTTCTTTGACATGCCGCTTGAAGTCTTCACTCAACGGGGCGTTTCTGGCAGGAATGCTGTAGTTGGCCGTGCGTTGAAACACCGTCAAATGGGCAGCTTGTTCTGCAATCACAGGAATAGCTTGGATACCCGTGGAGCCAGTGCCGACCACGCCCACGCGCTTGCCACGCATGTCTACCCCTTCATGCGGCCACGCACTGGTGTGAACCCACTGGCCTTGAAAACTGTCTAGGCCTTTGATGGCAGGCACATTCGCACTCGAGAGACAACCCACCGCCGTGATCAGGTATTTGGCTTGCCACACTTGGCCGGATGCGGTGGTGATGCGCCAGAGGTTGTGGGGCTCGTCAAATTCAGCGGCGACCACACGTGTGTTGAACACCAAGTCTGGTCTCAATTGAAGAAAGTCAGCCACATGGTTCATGTAGCGCAAAATTTCGGGCTGCTGCGGGTAGCGTTCTGACCATTCCCAAGACTGCACCAATTCTTGAGAAAAATAAAACATATAGGAATGGCTTTCGGAGTCACACCGTGCCCCGGGATAACGGTTGTGGTACCAAGTCCCCCCTACGCCGTCCGCCGCCTCTAAAACTTTGACACGCAGACCCAGTTGGTCGCGCAACGTATGCAATTGGTACATGCCAGACAAACCAGCGCCCACAATGATGGCGTCTAAGGGCTGATCGGGCAAAGAGGTGTTCGACATCCAAGCGATGGTAGCGCATCAAGTTGCGCAAGCGATCTGCCCTGAGGGAAAACACTGGTGGTGAAAGCGGATCAGTCGTAACCAGGCGGGGGCTGGAATGCAGCGAATTCTTTCTCCAGCATCTTGGCCAGTTGCAAGCACAGCAAATCACCATATGCAGGCCCGATGATTTGTACTCCGCATGGCAATCCCTGCGGCGTCAACCCTACAGGCACCACCGTGGACGGCAAATAAGCCATGCCCGAATAACCGGCCCAAAATAATTGGGTAGTGCTGGGTTGGGGCTTCCCATTGACGTTGATCATGCGTTCCCACCGTTCGTTTTGCTGTTGGTGGGGAAACGCGGTGGTGGCTGCGGTCGGGCAAAGCAACAGGTCGTAGTCTTTGAAAAACGCCTCCCATTGCAATTGCATGCGATAACGCTTTTCATGTAATTGCAGCCAGTCGTAATGCGACAAAGCACAACCACGCAACATCCAAGCTTCGTAATCCCCTCTGGCAGGGTCGAGTGCAGCGCTGCGCTCTTGCACAGCTAGCCATTGCGATGCGCTCAAATTGCGAGCGGTGGCTGCACGCAACAACAAAATAAACGTTTGGTGTGCATCGTGTAAATCGATTTCGGGTCTGGCCGTGTCGCTGACCTTGGCTCCTGATTTACCCAGAAAATCTGCCACCGCTTGGATGCTGTGCTGCACCGCCATGTCCACCTCGGCGGTATCGGCGGTTTTGAGCACCGCCACTTTGAAATCTTTCCATCGGGTGTGGTGCGGTTTTTGGAGATGTACCTGCCAACCTCTGGACATCACATCGTCACCGCCTGCCATCACGCGCAAGGCCAATTCCAAGTCGCGTGCACTGCGGGCCATCGGCCCCACCACGGCCAAATCGTCAGGCGATTGGTAACTCGGCAGCGCATGGCCCTGCACCGAGCACAAACCAAAAGTGGGTTTGTGACCGTAAACCCCACAATAATGCGACGGATCGCGTATGGATGCCCCGATGTCACTGCCTGATTCCAAACCTGTCAATCCCGCAGCCAGCGCCGCCGCAGAACCTCCGGATGAGCCGCCAGGTACCAAGGCGGAATTCCACGGGTTGTGGGTGGTGCCATAGACCGGGTTGAACGTTTGCCAATCGGCCAACATGGCAGGTACGTTGGTCTTGCCAAACACTATCGCACCTGCCGACTTGTAACGCTTGACGATGTCTGCATCCTCAGCAGGTAGGTTGTCGCGCAAATCCACCCTGCCCCAGGTGCTTGGCAGACCTTGTATGTCGAATGACTCTTTGAGAGTCATCGGAACACCGTGCAACGGCCCCAAGCGTTCACCGCGCATGGTTAAACGGTCAGCTGCGCGTGCGTGTTTTCGGGCGCGATCGATATCTGTCACCACGATGGCATTGAGCGTGGGGTTGAACCGCTCGACACGCTTCAAATAAGCGTTCAACAACTCAAGACTGCTGATTTTTTTGCGACGTATATCGCTGGCCAATTGGAATGCCGAGGCAAATGGACGAAAGTTCATGGTGGTGCCCACTCCATTCAATGGTGAAATACCACACGGCAAATCAGCCGTACCTGATGCTAATTGCAAATGGCGTTGTTGCCCGGAATAGGGACTGCCAGTGCAAACACAAATTCATCTTTCATGATGTTGAAGACTTTGCACGATTTGTTGCCCTTGGGCGTGGCAAACACCAAATTGCATTGATCAAAACCCCCTTGGCCCTTCCCCCATTCTGCGCGAAGGTAGCGAATTTTTGACGCGGGCAAATTGAATTCTTTGGATACACCGGCCAAATCGTGTTTGCCATAACCGCGAATGAGTTTGCAATTGTCCTGAGTGACAAACAACATTTGCGGTTGCGTTCTGGCCAACACCGCACCGGCCAAAAGCATGCCACAGCACCCCAACAAAATCCCTTTGATGTTCATGACGCCAGCAACGAACGATGTAAAGATTTTTTGTTCAATCAATGGTCACAGCCACTGGTTCGCATCAAGTTTTTGTTGGCTGATCAAACTCTGAAAACTTTCATAGGTGGCTTTGATGCCCGCCTCTAGAGGCATTTTTCCGTAGTCACCAATGAAAGCACGCAAGGGTTCGTCTGAATGGTTCATGGGAAATGCCAGTGGATCACCTGTGATTTTGATATTCGCAGCGGGGACCAACGCCTTGAGGACAGACATGCCCTGCTCAACACTCGCATATTGGCCATTCAAATCAAACACAGGCGCACCTGTTCGCAATTGGGCCACGCTGCGAATGAATGCACTGGCGACCTCACCCGCGAACAACCAAGACACATCGCCGCTGAACGGCACGGTGTAGGGTTTGTGGGCGGCGGCAGCCAAAATAGCCACGGTGGTTTTGGATGTCATGCCTTGGTCTCGTCCGACGCCATACACCACGCCAGGGCGAATCCCGACACTGTGCAATCCGTTTTCTTCCGAATACACCTTGGCCGTTTGCTCGTTGCAATATTTATAGGCACCATACAAAGTCGACATGGCGCCCCCGTTGTCCAATGCCCCGTAAGCAGCCACCGAACTGGCGTAGGTCAACCGTTGCACACCGCATGCTTTGGCGGCTTCAAACACATTGACCGTACCCACCACATTGACCAATGCCCCCGCCACCGGATCGGCCCGACAAAAAGGTACTTGCAAAGCAGCCAAGTGAATGATGGCTTTCGCGCCACTGTTTTTCACCACCTCTTTGACAGCCTGCGTGTCGGCGATATCGCCTGCATGCCAGACCACGCGATCCAAGGCAGCGTTGTCCATCAGCAGGCCTGGCCTGCGTTTGTCGATTTGCAAATCAAAAGCATGCACTTCAACACCCGCATGTTCTAGCAATGCCAAAGTCCAACTGCCGATGCAGCCACCCGCACCAGTGACCAGCACAGGGCCGTCAAACTCTTTGGAAGAAACCGGGAAAAAATCAAACATGCCGAACTCCTGTGGTGTGAAAAAACTGAACGCCCCAAACCGCTTGAATGAACACGGAAAAAGTCATTTCAAAAAAGTCAAAGTGACATCGAATGAAAAGCTTGGATAGCTGACCATGCTTGCTCTGGCGTATCCACATATTGAAAGCAAGCAAGATCTTCAAGGTTGACCGTGCCTTCAGTTTGCATCGCCTCAAAGTTCACTACCTTCTTCCAATAGTCGCTGCCAGACAGCAAAATGGGGACACGCGGAGTTTTTCCTGTTTGCACCAAGGTCAGAATTTCAAATAATTCGTCCATGGTGCCAAAGCCCCCAGGAAACGCCACCAAGGCTTTGGCACGCATCACAAAATGCATTTTGCGAATCGCGAAGTAATGGAAATTGAAAGACAAATGCTCCGTCACATAAGGATTGGGGCGTTGCTCATGCGGCAGCGAAATATTCAATGCCACTGAATGCGCACCCGCCTCGCTCGCACCGCGGTTGGCGGCTTCCATGATGCCAGGACCTCCGCCGGTGCAAATGGTGAGGCGCTGCTCTTGCGGCACATGCAAACTTTCAGCGGCCACCAACTTGGCAAAATTTCTGGCTGCCTCGTAATACGCCGCATTTTTTAAGGCTGTTTTGGCTTTGGTCAATTGATTCGCATCCTGGCTTGTTTCGACTTGCGCCAACAAACTTTGTGCTTGTTCGAAAGACACAAACCGCGCACTGCCAAACACCACCACGGTGTGCTGTATGCCAGCCTCGGTTTGGGTCAAATCGGCTTTGAGCAATTCCAGTTGTAAACGAATGCCTCTGTTTTCATCGCGCTGCATGAACCATGGGTCGTCGAATGCCAGATGCATCGAGCGTGTGTTTGGGTCGGTGTCAGGTGGCATGAGAATGTTCATGTTGCAGTTATTTTGATAGAAATTGGTCATATGATGGATCAATGAGCTTGAACACACGATTTTTAGCCTGCTCCCGCTTCACACATTGACGCAATCATTCTCACCCATGCGCACCTCGACCACAGTGGGTACGTACCATTGTTGGTGAAAAGCGGCTTCAAAGGCAGGGTACATGCCACTTCGGGCACCCGCGATTTGTGCAGCATCTGAAAACATCGAGGCAGAGCTGAGCGCCGAGCAAGTGCAAGCCATGGACCATGCAGCGACCATGGTCGAAACGCCTGA
>SXWY01000003.1 GCA_005789825.1 Burkholderiales bacterium
GTGGCCTTCCTCAACTATTTGGTGAGTGAACAAGCGCAAATGTATTTCGCAGACGGCAACAACGAATGGCCAGTGGTCAAAGGCCTCTCCATCAACAATCCGGCGCTCAAAACCATGGGTGGAGCTTCGTTCAAGAGCGAAAAACTGGCTGCCAGTGTGGTCGGTATGAACCAGATCAAAGTGCAACAAATGCTGGACCGCGTTGGGTTGCGCTGAAAACCTGGACACACCGCTTTGCGAGCAAGACACAGACGTCCTGGTGGCTTTTTTGCACACCCTCACTGACTCGGACTTGGCGGCTCGGGCTGCATCGCTTGCGGGTTCAACTGCTGTTGCAAACGCTGCGGTTCACGCGGCTGCACCGGTTGCCATCCCCAAGGTTGTAACCAGCCGTTAGCCCAAGCAGCGAACAGCACATTGGCGATCAACAACACGGCCGCACACAGCCACAAGGTTTTTTTCATGGCGCTGCGGTCACGCTGACTTCATCGCTGTTGACCTGAACCCGGCCTTGGCGGGTGTCGATCTGCAACACGCCTTGGCTGTCCACCCCAGCGGCTTTGCCTTGTGTGCCGTTGGACAACGTCAATGCGTGTCCGGCCAACGCATCTCGCCGCAGGTAGGCGGTGTGAAACGCCGCAAACCCTTCGCGTTCAAAGCGCTGTAAGCCTTGGGTCACATGCGGCAACAAAAGATGCAGCAGCTCTTGCGGTTGCAGCGCTTGCCCCAGCCATTCACGCAAACCGGCAGGCTCGCTGCGGTAGTAGGCAGAAGGCTTCGGTGCAGATAGGTTCAAGCCAATGCCTATGACCGCGAACCGTGAAGCATGGGCGGGATCGTGACGCACCGCTGTCTCGATCAAAATGCCACCGAGCTTGCGCATGTTCGCGCCTTGTCCCGCCACCAAGTCGTTGGGCCATTTCAATGCCAACCCCAAGGCATGCGTGGGGTCTAAGCTGTCTGCCAAACAACAACCCACCGCCAAGGACAACCCGGACCAATCGGCAGGCGACAACACCATGCCCAGTGAAAAGGTGAGCGCATCACCCGACTGTCCTTGCCAATCGCGTCCCATGCGGCCTCGGCCTGCGGTTTGTTGGTCTGCCCACAACAAACAGGTGCTGGTGTCGCCCGCGCGGGCGCGGCGCATGAGTTCGGTGTTGGTGGAATCCAAAACAGGAACATGCTCGAAACGCGCCAAAGGGTCCAACCGCTGCAACATGGCTTGGACAGGATGTGCAGTGCGGGCGTTGTCAGACATGGGCACAGGTTGCAACCGAACGCAAAAGCCTCAGTCTTTGGGCGAAAGCAATGTGCCCCGGCAGACGGATGATCCGCAACGGCATGGGTAGTCAGCCAGCAACTCAGGGGTGTATTTCTCGTCGATCACCAAGCCGTAGTCGTAATGGAGTTCTTCGCCAGCTTTGATTTTGCGCAAAGTACGGATAAAAATACGGCCGCCCGCTTCATCCGCTTCACAATTGGGGGCACAAGAATGGTTGATCCATCGCGCATCGTTGCCGCCATAAAGCGCATCGATCACATTTTTTTTGCTGACGTGAAAGTAAAACGTGTGGTTGGGATCGCTCGGGTCGTGGGGATGGCGCTTTTGCGCTTTTTTCCAACTGATGACCTCGCCGGTGTATTCGATGATGATTTCGCCTTTGGCGATCGGCACCAGGGCAAACACCCCTTTGCCATGAACGCCTGAACTGCGGACTTCAATGCGCTTGCCATGGGCGGGTGCGATGATGGGGGAGGTCAAGTTGAAAACTCTGTTAAGTTGAATACGTACATGCGCGCGTGCGCGCGCACGCGAGAGAGCCGATTGTATGCAAGGAACACATTCATGAGTAAAACACTGGTCATCGCCGAAAAGCCTTCTGTGGCGCAAGACATCGTCAAAGCGCTCACGCCCACCGCAGGCAAGTTTGAAAAACATGACGACCATTTTGAAAACGACAGCTATGTGGTGACCAGTGCGGTGGGCCATTTGGTTGAGATACAAGCCCCCGAAGAATTTGATGTCAAACGCGGCAAATGGAGTTTTGCCCACCTGCCGGTGATTCCGCCTTATTTCGATTTGAAGCCGGTAGAAAAAACCAAATCGCGTTTGGCCGCCGTGGTCAAACAAGCCAAACGCAAAGACGTCAGCGCCATCATCAATGCCTGCGATGCAGGGCGCGAAGGCGAATTGATTTTTCGCTTGATCGAGCAATACGCGGGCGGTAAAAAGCCGCTGGACAAACCGGTCAAACGCCTGTGGCTGCAGTCAATGACGCCACAAGCCATTCGCGACGGGTTTGGCAGTTTGCGCAGCAGCACCCAAATGCAAGGCTTGGCCGATGCAGCACGCAGTCGCTCTGAAGCCGACTGGTTGGTGGGCATCAACGGCACCCGCGCGTTCACCGCGTTCAATTCTCGAGACGGCGGTTTTTTCCTCACCACCGTCGGTCGGGTGCAAACGCCCACGCTCTCCGTCGTGGTCGAGCGCGAAGAAGTGATTCGCCAATTTGTCAGCCGCGACTATTGGGAAATTCACGCGAGCTTTGCGGCGCAAGCGGGGGCTTATGCGGGCAAGTGGTTCAACCCCAAGCACACGCCGAATGCCGACGACAAAGAAATCAAAGAAGACAGGGTCTGGAACTTGGCCGATGCACAAGCCATCGCCCAAGCGGTGAAAAACCAAACGGCCACGGTGACCGAAGAAAGCAAGCCCAGCAGCAAGGGCAGCCCAGGTTTGTTTGACCTGACCAGCTTGCAGCGCGAAGCCAATGGCCGCTTTGGCTTCTCCGCCAAAACCACGTTGTCGTTGGCGCAAAGCCTGTATGAACGCCACAAAGCGTTGACCTATCCGCGTACCGATTCGCGCCATTTGCCTGAAGACTACTTGGCCACGGTGAAAGACACGATGCAAATGTTGGCCAAGAGCAGCATGGGCCACTTGGCACCGTTTGCCAAAACCGCCATCGCCGAGGGCTATATCAAGCCCACCAAAAAAGTGTTCGACAACAGCAAGGTCAGCGACCACTTTGCCATCATCCCCACCTTGGAAGCACCCAGTGGTTTGTCTGACGCGGAACAAAAACTCTATGACTTCGTGGTGCGCCGCTTCATCGCCGTGTTCTATCCCGCAGCGCAATTCATGGACACCACACGCATCAGCCAAGTGGCCGTGTCTGGTCACACCCACCATTTCAAAACCACTGGTCGCGTGCTGATTGACCCGGGTTGGCAAGCCATTTATGGCAAAGAAGTGGACGAAGAAGAAGACAAAGAATCTGGGAAAATTTTGGTCAAACTCGCTGCCGGTGAAAAGCCCTCGGTCAGCGAAGCCGACACCAAGGGCCTGAAAACCCGCCCACCTGCGCGCTATACCGAAGCGACTTTGCTCGGCGCGATGGAAGGTGCGGGCAAAACCGTGGAAGACGATGAACTGCGCGAAGCCATGCAAGAAAAAGGCTTGGGCACACCCGCCACACGCTCGTCCATCATCGAAGGCTTGCTCAACGAAAAATACATGCTGCGCGACGGCCGCGAACTGATTCCAACCGCCAAAGCATTTCAACTGATGACTTTGTTGCGTGGCTTGGGGGTGGAAGAACTGTCTCGCGCTGACCTCACAGGCGACTGGGAATTCAAACTGTCGCAAATGGAAAAAGGCAAGTTGTCACGCGAGGCCTTTATGCAAGACATCGCTGACATGACCGGCCGCATGGTGAAAAAAGCCAAGGAATACGACCGCGACACCATCCCCGGCGACTACGCCACTCTGACCACACCTTGCCCGAATTGCGCTGGCGTGGTGAAAGAAAACTACCGCCGATACAGCTGCATTGGCAAACTTGGCGCGGTGGCCAAACCCAATGCTGACGGTGAATCCGAAGGGCCGGGTTGCGGTTTTTCATTCGGCAAAACACCGGCGGGACGCACCTTTGAATTGGCCGAGGTCGAGCAGTTTTTGCGTGACAAAAAAATCGGACCGCTGGATGGTTTCCGCTCTAAAGCCGGTTGGCCGTTCGCCGCCGAGATAGCGTTGAAATTCAGCGATGAAGACAAAAACTGGAAGCTGGAGTTTGACTTTGGCGACGACAAAAACGCTGAAAGCGGCGAGATGGTGGAGTTTGCCGACGCTGAAAACCTGGGCGCTTGCCCCAAGTGCGGCAGCCCGGTGCATGAACACGGTGCGAACTATGTCTGCAGCAAATCTGTGCCGACACATGCGCAACCGACGCCGAGCTGCGATTTCAAATCCGGACGCGTCATCTTGCAGCAAGTGATCGAACACGAACAGATTCAAAAACTGCTGGCCACTGGCAAAACCGATTTGCTCGAAAAATTTGTCTCCATGCGCACTCGCCGCGCTTTCAAAGCCTATCTGACCTATGACGCAGAGGCTGGCAAAGTGAGTTTTGCGTTCGAGCCGAGCAAGTACCCGAAAAAAGGCGGCGCACCGGCCACCGCCGCCCTGGCCAAAGCAGCGGGCAAAACATTGCCCGGCAAGAAAACCCCTGCCGCCAAAAAGGCTACGGCCAAAACAGCCAAGGCGGCCAAACCCAAAGCCCCTCGCAAAGCCGCTGCGGGCAAAGCGCCCAGCGCAGCCTTGGCAGCGGTGATTGGCCACGAAGCCGTGGCGCGTACCGAGGTCATGAAAAAACTGTGGGATTACATCAAGACCAATAACCTGCAAGA
>SXWY01000184.1 GCA_005789825.1 Burkholderiales bacterium
CACCCACAAAGGCGCCCACCGGTCTTCCAACAAGCCCTGTTTTTTTGCGAAATCACTGTGGCCAATTTTCAAACGCAAAGCGCCTATCGCATCGTTGACGATTTTGGCTTTGTCAGCGCCAAAGAACAGCAGATCGCCGTTTTGCGCACCCGTGCGGCTCAAGATATCGGCGATGGCTTTGTCGTGGATGTTTTTCACAATGGGGGACTGCATCCCATCACGGCCAGCGGCCACGTCGTTGACCTTGATCCATGCCAAACCTTTGGCACCATAAATCTTCACGAACTCGGTGTAACTGTCGATTTCGCCTCGGCTCATTTCGCCGCCATGGGGCACCCGCAAGGCAACCACACGCCCGCCGGGGGTGGTGGCAGGTCCGCTGAAGACTTTGAAATCCACATCTGCCATCACATCGGTGAGTTCGGTGAATTCGAGCTTGACCCGCAAATCGGGTTTGTCAGAGCCGAAACGGTGCATGGCTTCGCTATAGGCCATGATGGGAAAGTCGCCGAGTTCAATGCCAAGCGCTTCAACGAACACGCCTTTGATCATGTTCTGGAACAGAGCACGGATTTCTTCCTCGTCCATGAACGAGGTTTCGATATCAATCTGGGTGAATTCAGGCTGGCGATCGGCGCGCAAATCTTCGTCGCGAAAACATTTGGTGATTTGGTAATAACGGTCGAAACCAGAGACCATCAACAACTGTTTGAACAACTGGGGCGACTGTGGCAGCGCGAAGAAATGCCCGTCATGCACGCGGCTGGGGACCAAATAATCACGCGCACCTTCGGGCGTGCTCTTGGTGAGCATCGGCGTTTCGATATCGACAAAACCGTTCGCATCCAAAAATTTGCGCACGGCCATGGCGACTTTGTAGCGCAGCATCAGGTTTTTTTGCATGTAGGGCCGACGCAAATCCAACACGCGGTGTGTCAATCGGGTGGTTTCTGACAGGTTGTCGTCGTCCAATTGGAAAGGTGGCGTCACCGACGGGTTGAGCACAGTGAGTTCGTGGCACAAGACTTCGATTTTTCCGCTCTTCAAGTTGTCGTTGGTTGTGCCGTCTGGGCGCAAGCGCACCAAGCCTTTGATTTGTATGCAGAACTCGTTGCGCAATTCTTCTGCCAACTTGAACATCTCGGGTCGGTCTGGGTCACACACCACTTGCACATAGCCTTCGCGATCGCGCAGGTCGACAAAAATCACGCCGCCATGGTCGCGTCTGCGGTTGACCCATCCACACAACGTGACGGTTTGTCCTTGAAGGGCTTCGGTCACCAAGCCGCAGTAATGAGAGCGCATTGCCATGGTCAAAATTCTTTCGTTACAAGTGTCTTTAGAGCGGGGCTTGCCAACCCACGGGCAAATTCAAACCGGGAGCTTGGGCGTGGCTGGCTGATCAGGGGAAACCGCACCCATGGAAATCACGTAAGTCAACGCTTGGTCCACACTCATGTTCAGTTCAATCACATCGGCCGACGGCACCACCAGAAAAAAACCGCTGGTCGGGTTGGGTGTGGTGGGTACATACACACTGATATGCCCTTCGCCCAGATGCGCCGCTACTTCACCGCTGGGTGTTCCGGTTTGAAATGCAATCGTCCACGTGCCTTGGCGCGGGTACTGAATCAGCAAGGCTTGTCGAAATGCATTGCCATTGCTGGAGAACAAGGTGTCAGATACTTTTTTGACACTGGTGTAGATAGATTTGACGATAGGAATATGGGTGAACAACTTGTCCCACTGGGTCACCAGCCAGCGGCCGGCCACATTTGACGCAAACGCACCGGTGGCCACCAACACCACAAACACCAACACCACGCCAAGACCGCGAATTTGCAACAAATGGGAAAACGAGTCACCCATGGCTTGGGGCAAAACACTGCTCAAACCGTTGAGCACGTTGGCAAAAATCCCGTCCATGGCACCCACCAACCAACTGAGCACCCACAGCGTGATGGCCAGTGGCAGCCAAACCAGCAAGCCGGCGAATATGTATTTTTTGATATTCATGTCAGGCAACCATCTGAATCAATGGCAAGCGCAAGACGGTGCGCAGGCGCTGGCCGTGGCGGTCGCAGCCGCAGGAGTGTCCGATTTGGCGGGTTCGCTGCTGGCCGGGGCGGTGCTAGCAGGGGCGGCGGGGGCATCCGTGGCGGCGGGGTTGGCGACAGGGGTGCTGCTTTTGAAGTCAGTGGCATACCAGCCCGATCCTTTGAGCTGAAAACCGGGGGCAGACAGTTGTTTGGAAAAACTCGGTTTGCTGCACTGTGGGCAGTTTGTCAGCTCAGGGTCTGAAATTTTTTGCAACTGGTCTTTTGCGAAACCGCAAGCTCCGCACTTATAAGCATAAATTGGCATGTTGTGATCGCAGGTCTCAAGGGGATGGACAAAACCGTGGATTGTAAGCTTTTGCCCGTGACAAAGGGAATTTGCTGCCAGGGTCTGCAACGATTACATATACTAGGGATGCCTGCCACACGTGCGGGCTCGGTCCTGACCACCCCACCTATCTTTCTGGAGTCAAAATCATCATGATTCATCGTTTTTCACTGGTACTCGTCGCTGCCCTGGCTGTTGCCGCTTGCGGAAAGAAAGAAGAGCCAGCCGCAGTCGCACCCGCACCCGCTGCCGCTGTCAATGCCGAAGAAAAAGTGCTCAATATTTACAATTGGCCCGACTATGTCGCCAAAGACTTGGTCGCCAATTTCGAAAAAGAGACCGGTATCAAGGTCAACTACCAAACTTTTGAAAACAACGAAGGCTTGCAAGCCAAGCTTGTGGCAGGCAATACTGGGTATGACATCGTGGTGCCCGGCTCGGTATTTGTGAAAGCGCAAATCGATGCTGGCCTGCTGAAAAAACTCGACAAATCGCAAATCCCCAATTACAAAAATCTGGACACCAGCCTGATGTCCAAACTGACCAGCGTTGACCCTGGCAACGAATATGTCATTCCTTGGGCCTGGAGTTTCACCACTGTCGCCATCAACAAAGCCAAAGTGGCCAAATCCTTGGGCAGCACACCCCTGCCTGAAAACGCCTGGGATCTGGTGTTCAACCCCACCTACACCAGCAAACTCAAGTCCTGCGGTATTGCCTACTTGGATTCACCCACCGAGATCCTGCCGCCTGCATTGCACTACATTGGCAAAAAAGCCTATTCTGAAGACGCGGCTGACCACAAAGCCGCTGGTGAGATGCTGGCCAAAGTGCGCAAAGACATACGCTTGTTCTCCAGCACCATGATCGACGACTTGGCTGGCGGCAAAGCTTGTGTGGCGCTGGGCTGGGCAGGTGACTTTATCCAGGCAGCCAACCGTGCCGTCGAAAACAAAAGCGGTGTGGAAATCGAAGTGATGATGCCCAAATCCGGTGGCTTGATTTTCTTTGACACGATCGCCGTGCCAGCTGACGCCAAGCACCCGAACAACGCCATGGCCTTCATCAACTACTACCTCAAAGCAGAAGTCTCTGCGTCACAAACCAACGAACTCGGCTACCCCACGGCCACCAAGGCCAGCGTTCCCTTGGTCGCCCCGGAAGTGGCACAAAACAAAGCTGTGTTTCCTGACGATGCCAATTTGGCACTGATGGTGGCCCCCGAAGCCCTGGGCAATGCAACCCGCGAATCGATGACTTCGGTTTACACCAGCTTCAAAAAAGGCAAGTGATTCTGGCGCAGCGGTGCTTCGCATGCACCTGAAACACCGCTGCCTCACTGCTGCTGCCTTTTTGGCCATGTTGTGACAGTCCCTTTGGTCTCTTGGCATCCCTTTGCGTTGCGCCACGGGCGCCATGTGGTGCTGGCCGTGCCATGGTTTTGGTTGCTGCTTTTTTTCGCCGTACCGTTTTTCATTTTGTTGCGCATCAGCGTGACCGACATGGGGGAAGGGCTAGACCCGTTTGCCCCCCTGATAGAGACGCGCGACGGTCTTGTATTGCTGCATTTAAAACTGGCCAATTACCTGTCTTTGTGGCAGGACGCAGACACCGGCGATTGGCTACAAACGCTCTACACAGAGTCTTATGTTCTGTCGTTGAAATATGCCTTGTGGACCACACTGCTGTGTTTGTTCTTTGGCTACCCCTTCGCCTATTTTTTGGCGCGAAGCCCTGCATCGGTGCGTCCTTTGCTTTTGCTGATGGTGATGCTTCCGTTTTGGACTTCCTTTCTGCTGCGTGTATACGCTTGGAAAGGTTTGTTGACCGAACAAGGCATCATCAACCACCTGATGATGGCCGTGGGGTTGATCAACGAACCCCTGCAATTGCTCTATAACGATGTGTCCATGTTGGTGGGCATGACCTATGTTTACTTGCCGTTCATGGTGTTGCCCTTGTACGCCAATTTGGTCAAACTTGATGGCAGATTGCTGGAAGCATCACAAGATCTGGGGGCCACCCCTTGGCAAACCTTTTGGTTGGTCACGGTGCCGCTCAGCCGCTCAGGCATCGTCGCAGGGTCCATGCTGGTCTTTATTCCCTGCTTGGGCGAATTTGTCATTCCATCGCTACTGGGTGGCGCTGAAAACCTGATGATCGGCCGCGTGGTCTGGGACGAAATGTTCAGCAGCAACAACTGGCCTCGCGCTTGCGCTTTGGCGATTGTGATGATTGTGTGTGTGGTCATGCCATTGGCTTGGTACAACCAGCGTGTGACGCGCAAAACCGAAATGGAGATGCGCACATGAGTCTCGGTTGGTGGCGACAACACTTTGGCAAATTCTGGCTGGCGGGCGTGTTTGCGTTTTTTTATTTGCCGCTGGCATTTTTGGTGGTGTTTTCCTTCAACAGCACCCGACAAGACAGCGTATTCACCGGTTTTTCATGGCGCTGGTACCAAGCTTTGGTCAACGACAGCCGGTTGGTCGATGGTTTTTTTCTGTCGTTGAACGTGGCTTTGCTCAGCGCCACACTGGGCACGGTGCTGGCCACCATGGCGGCCTACGCGCTGGTTCGTTTCGGTGCTTTTCGCGGCCGTACTTTGTTCAACGCCATGCTGGCTTCTCCGTTGGTCATGCCTGAAGTCATCATTGGTATGTCCTTGCTGCTGCTGTTTGTGGGCATGGAGCGTTTGTTAGGCTGGCCTGGTCGGGGAACTTTGACGATTGTGCTGGGGCATGCCTTGCTGGGCATGGCGTATGCCAGTGTGGTGATTCAGTCGCGGCTCAAAGACATGGACCGCTCGATCGAAGAAGCGGCGCTGGACCTGGGTTGCAGACCTTATCAAGTGTTTTTTCTGGTGACCTTGCCAAACATGTCGCAAGCCTTGATCGCGGCTTGGTTGCTGACCTTTACGTTGTCATTTGATGATGTGGTGGTGTCAGAGTTTTTGGCAGGGCCAGGGGTGACCACCTTGCCTCAAGTCATCTTCAATTACGCGCGTCGCGGGGTGAACCCGTCTATTTATGCCGCGGCAAGCATACTGATGTTGGTGGTGACGCTGGCGGTGGTGATTTACGGTGTGCACACGGCGCGGCAAGCCCGGCTCAGCCAGCGCTTGCCCCCAGAATAATCAGCCGCCGCCCAGGCTCGACAGGCCCAAGAGTGCGGTGACCACCAAGCCGGCAAAAAAGCCCAAAGCCAATAACAACATGGCTTGCAACCTGAGGTTGGTTCGCTGCTGCATGCGTATCAACTCCTGCAACTGGCGTTTTTCTTCATCGTGGTCGCGCTGTAAAAACGCATGCACCAACCGGGGTAACTCAGGCAACATTTTGGCAAGCCGAGGCGCTTCGTCTTTGAGCTGTTTCCACAGGCGTTGCGGTCCAATTTGCTCGAGCATCCATTTCTCTAAAAAGGGTTTGGCTGTGCTCCACAAATCCAATTCGGGGTCGAGTTGGCGGCCCAAGCCTTCGATATTGAGCAGGGTTTTTTGCAGTAACACCAATTGGGGCTGAATCTCCACTTGGAAACGGCGCGATGTTTGGAACAAACGCATCAACACCATGCCCAAAGAAATTTCTTTCAACGGGCGGTCGAAATACGGTTCGCACACGGCACGGATGGCAGATTCCAATTCATCGACTCGGGTATGGGCCGGTACCCAGCCCGATTCGATATGCAGCTCTGCGACGCGCTTGTAATCGCGCCTGAAAAAAGCCGTGAAGTTTTGCGCCAAATATTCTTTGTCGAACTCGGTGAGCGTTCCTACAATGCCAAAGTCCAATGACACGTATTGGCCAAAGGTGGCAGCCGCCAAACTCACTTGGATATTGCCGGGGTGCATATCGGCATGGAAAAAACCATCGCGAAACACTTGGGTGAAAAAAATCGTCACGCCGTCACGGGCCAACTTGGGGATATCCACCCCGGCCTGGCGCAAAGCATCGACTTGGCTGATCGGCACACCGTGCATGCGCTCCATGACAATGACATCGCGGGTGCAATAGTCCCACACCATTTCAGGAATCAACACCAGGTTCAACCCCGACATATTGCGACGCAACTGCGTGGCATTGGACGCCTCGCGCACCAGATCAAGTTCGTCGTGCAAATATTTGTCGAACTCGGCCACCACTTCGCGCGGCTTGAGCCGTCTGCCGTCGTGCGACAAACGCTCTAACCAGACCGCCATGGTGCGCATCAATTCAACATCTTTGTCAATCACTTCCAGCATGCCGGGGCGCAACACTTTCACCGCCACCTCACGCTCTTGTCCAGCGGCGTTGCGCAGGCTCGCAAAATGCACTTGCGCAATCGACGCACTGGCCACAGGTACGCGGTCAAACCGGCTGAAAATTTCATCCACTGGGCGTCTGAGCGCCCGCTCTATCGACGCCACCGCCACTTCAGAAGGGAAAGGGGGTACCTGGTCTTGCAATTTGGCCAATTCATCGGCGATATCGCTGGGCAACAGATCGCGGCGGGTAGACAACACCTGACCGAGTTTGACAAACACCGGGCCGAGGTGCTCCAAGGCTTGGCGCAAACGTTGCCCGCGCGGCGCAGACAAATTGCGACCGATGGTCAACACCCGCGTGATGCGTATCAGCCAGGGCTGCTTGAAACCGGAGAGCAGTAATTCGTCCAGACCGAATCGCAGGACAATCCAGACGATAAACACACCGCGAAATAAACGCGTCATTTGGCGGCGAACTCGCGCAAAGCAGCGGCAACGCGTTTGAAAAAACTGGCCATGTGGTGTGCCATGGCATCGCCAAACACGCGGGACAAATCTTCTTCCATGTCCCAGCGCACATGGTCTACCAGCCAGTTGATGTCGGCAGCCAACATGACGTCACCGTCAATGCGCATAGCGGGTTTTTCGCCTTTGGCCAAGGTCTGCAACAAGGTCAGAGGTTGGTCTTGGTTGATATGCAAGTGCAAGTCGGCGGGTGTGTCTGCATCGGCGCGTGTCAGCAGGCCTGCAGGCGTGATGGTCCACTGCAAACGGTAATCACGCCAACTGACCTGAACACACTGCCCTTGTTGTCGGCGCAAACGTTCTGTGGCGGCAGGCTCTTGCGCCAACACATGGTTGAGCAGCAAAACCAATTTGTCCTGAAGTTCATGCAATAGCCAATCGGGCAAGCGAAACGCCAGCATGAAACCGGACAAACGGGCAGACACGTCTGCGAGCGAAGAAGCAATGGCCATGGAAAATCCGGTGTGTACTGTTGAAACGACTGACAGACCGGATTATTGCAAGGCTTGCAAACCCGCTGCCCACCTGCCAGTGTAGGCAGAGGGCGCGATCACCGGAAGCGAATTATTGCAAGGCCTGAACGCCAGCAACCAACCAACCTGCACCGCCAGTTTTGGGTTTGGTCATGTTCCACACTTCACGGAACGGGTTGGGGGCTGCATGGGCTTCCTCTCGAATCATGCCGGAGAACTCAATGCTGGCCATGTAACCCTCGCCCAAATCTTCGATACCTAATAACTGGGCTTCCAGCATCACCACCTCAGTGGAATTCGGGCCTTGTACCAACTGCCCTCTCTCGGCCAACTGGGTTTGGATTTCATGCAACATGCTGTCAGTCATCATGGCGCGCAACGCAGGAATGTCTGCACGGTCCCAAGCCGCTTGCAAGCTGATGAAGTTGTCTTTGGCTGCAGCCACAAAACCTTGTACATCAAAGTCAGCGGGAATAAACCAATTTTGGTTTCCACCCACCAAGGATGAGCCAATGCGTACACCCGAACGCGGTGCAGCGCCGCTGTCGAAGGCAGTGCTGGTTTGCTCCCATGGTCTGGCCGAAGCATCATTGCCCACTTTGGCAGGGTTGTACTGCGGCATGTGCCCAGGATTGAC
>SXWY01000185.1 GCA_005789825.1 Burkholderiales bacterium
GCGGTGCGCTTCGGCCACCCTGGAGGCGATCCAGCGCATGTTGAAGTCTTTGCCTCTGGCGCCTGATTTGCCAGCCATGCATTCGTCCACATAGCGTTTGATGGGGGCTTCCCAAAAACGGCTGTTCGATGCATTGATGGCAAATTCTTGGGTATCGGCCGGCACTTGCAATGTGGGGTGGGTCAACATGAATTCACCCAAGTTCGGGTCCAGCGTGAATCCCGCTGAACCATTGCCGACGGTGAGCACCAACATGGTGGTCGGCCCGTACAACGCATAACCAGCGGCCACTTGTTGGACACCCGGTTGCAAGAAATCGTTTTCGGTCACATCGCGGCCACTGTCAATCACGTCTTGCGGGGCACGCAGCACGGAAAAAATACTGCCGACCGAGACATTCACATCGATATTCGACGAACCGTCCAACGGGTCAAACACCAACAGGTATTTGCCTCTGGGAAATTGCGACGGAATTTGGTAGGGGTTGTCCATTTCTTCGGACGCCATACCGGCAAGATGCCCTGCCCATTGGTTCATGCGAATGAACAAATCGTTGCTCAACACATCGAGCTTTTTCTGGGTTTCACCCTGCACATTCAATGACGCGCCAGCGGCACCCGCTTGGTCGCCATACATGCCACCCAATTCGCCCATGGCCACCGAGCGCGCAATCGCTTTGCAAGCCAGCGCCACATCCAAAATCAATGCGTTGAAGTCGCCACTGGAGCCCGGAAAGCGACGGCGCTCTTCGATCAAATACTGGGTCAGGGTGGTGCGGTTTCGGAAAGGCATGGGTTATCTCTTGGGGGGAATTTTCACTCAAACGGCTGAATGCCATTGGTGCAACTGGTCTACAGTGACTTGGGCCAAGTCGGGCAAGATCTGCAATGCGCCATCAAAATCATGGTGCGCGGTAAAACTGTTGGGTGTGACGATCACCGGCAACCCTGCACTGATGGCAGCGCGCAGACCATTGGACGAATCTTCAAACGCCAAACAATCTTTGCCCGCCAAACCCAAGCGCGACAGGGTTTGGTTGTAAACCTGCGGGTGAGGTTTTTTGTTCGGTGCGGTGGACGCGTCTTCGATCACGGTGAACAGCGATTTCCAATCGGGGCCGATGGCATTGCGCAACAACACCGAGATATTGACCGGCGAGGTGGTGGTGGCAATGGCCAAACGCAAGCCTGCTTGGTGGGCACTTTGGATCAGTTTCAGCACGCCCGGGCGCAATTGCACCGCAAACGACTGCACCGCGTTTTCGTAGGCTGCCGATTTCATGGCGTGTAAGCGGTCGATCGTGTCTTTCAAACCGCCGCCGTCGATGTCCTTGACATCTGGATGAACCTGTTTCCAATAATGCATCATGCGCTCTTTGCCGCCAGAAATTTCCAGCAGTCGCGTGTAGGTTTCTACGTCCCAACGCCAATCGAGCCCTTCCTCGGCGAACGCATGGTTGAACGCATCCATGTGCGCCATTTCCGTGTCAGCCAAAGTACCGTCGACATCAAACACCAATGCCTTGAGTGTGCCCATGCTCAGCCCTTTTCGTGTTGAAACACCCGACTCGCCAAGATGTCCTCAGCATTCAAGGTGCTGAGGTCATCGGCGGTCAATTCTTTGTTGGGGTTGGCAAACAGGCGACTGGCCTGGCGCAACCGCGCTCTTTCCAAGGCATTTCGCACGCTGCGTGCATTGGCGAAATGCGGTTGCTGTTTGCGCAGGTGCAAATACTTGGCGAAGGCTTTTTCGGCTTCTTCGTTCAAGCGGTAATTTTGCGCGCTCAACATGTGCTGGGCAATTTGTGCCAGTTCATCTTCCTGATAATCAGGAAAATCAATATGGTGGGCAATGCGCGAATTCATGCCCGGGTTGGACATGAAGAAGGTATCCATGCGGTCTTTGTAGCCCGCCAATATCACCACCAAGTCATCGCGTTGGTTCTCCATGACTTGCAACAAAATTTCAATCGCTTCTTGCCCGTAATCACGCTCGTTTTCAGGACGGTATAGGTAGTAAGCCTCGTCAATGAACAGCACGCCACCCATGGCTTTTTTCAACACTTCTTTGGTTTTGGGTGCCGTGTGGCCAATGTACTGACCGACCAAATCATCGCGGGTGACCGCGACCAAATGGCCGCTTCGCACATAGCCGAGTTCGTGCAGTATTTGCGCCATGCGCATGGCCACCGTGGTTTTGCCAGTGCCCGGGTTGCCGCTGAAACACATGTGCAATGACGGCGACTGCGCGGCCAGTCCCAGATTCAAACGCAAACGGTCGATCACCAACAGCGCAGAGATGTCGCGTATGCGTGACTTGACAGGCTTTAAGCCCACCAAGTCACGGTCCAAAGCGTCCATCACCTGCTGCACCTGCGTTTGCGCCATGACTTGCGCGACCGTGCGTGCACCCGTGTCTGCCACCGCAGAGTTGACCACGGGCGTGCTTTCGGGGTTGCTGGTTTTGGCCGTGATGCCAGGCAGGTTGTAGGCGGGTGCGTTCATGGTCAAGCCCGCAGGTTTTATTTGCCGTAGCGGCTGTTTTCAGGCTTGTCCATGGCGTAGCCGTGCGTGGTGTAGCGCATGCTGCGGCCCTGGATTTCCTGGCGCTCCAAACGGAAGCCGGTCTCGTTGGGCGGCCGGTGCACGATAAAGCTCATCGCCACCGATTCAATGCCGCGGGTCGAGTCAAACGCCATCAAACGGATGTAGTGGTTGGGAAAGCTTTTGCGGCAATTGTTCACTTCCAACAAAACCCCAGCAGGGTCTTGCAGGTCGAACATGGGCATGCCATACATGTCCCAGTAAGTGTTGCGCGGATGGGCGTCATCGGTGTACTCGACGCTCCATGCGTAGCCCTTACTCAAACCGTATTTGATTTGCAGGCCGATTTCAGCGTCGGTCAGGTCAGGCAAAAAGCTGAATTGGCCTTGGGTTAGTTTGCCGGTGGGGTTGGTCAACATAGCGTGTGCTCCTCAATATCAAGCGGCGGAAGGGGTGACGGCATAGTCGCTGCTGTCGGTGGATTGGTAGTTGAAGCTGATGTCGCCCCAGGTGTCGAGCGCGGCTTGCAGCGGTGAACAATCTTTGGCGGCATTTTTCAAAATGGTCGGGCCTTCCTCCAAAATGTTTTTGCCTTCATTGCGCGCTTTGACCATGGCTTCGAGTGCCACACGGTTGGCCACCGCGCCGGCTTGAATGCCCATGGGGTGACCGATGGTGCCACCGCCAAATTGCAGCACCAC
>SXWY01000027.1 GCA_005789825.1 Burkholderiales bacterium
CAGCGGCTTGCGCGTCTTTCAGCAACTGGTGCGTTTGTCCATTCCTGGCCAAGGGCCGCATGGCGAGCCCATGCCCGACCCTCACTACGGCAGCGACATCCAGTCGTTTGACATGGTCACCCGCAAGGATCCTGAGGCACGCGCTGGCGAGGCCGAGGTGTTCATCGACTGGGTCAACAGTTCGTTCACTTTTCCTGACGGCGAGCAACTGGAACTTCGCCGCCCCAGTGTGCGCATCGAGAACATGAATTTCGGCCCGTTTGCCGACGGCATCATGATGTCGGTCAGAAACACCCAGGCCATCTTGGGCATGGGCTATTTGGAAGCGGTCAGCGAAAAAGACATCTTGAAGCTGGCCGAAAAGCAAAAGGCCATGGGCCTGAACGGCCGTCCCAACTATGTGCGCGACGACATCCACAAAAAAACCGTGCTCGGACGTTTTGGCTGGAAAGCCAACCAGCCCAGCATCAAGCAGCAAATCGCCGCCGCTTTTTTGGCCGATGTTGGCGTGACATCGGCGGTCTACCCAGAGCAAAGCTGCACCCCTGTGCAAAAAGAATGCTTGGCAGCGATCAAAGGCGACAAGCCCGAGTTGCGCCCTGAGCTTTGGGAGTCATTGACCTTTTGGTCGCAATCGCTGGATGTGCCCGCACAGCGCAACCGCGACAAGCCAGAGTTCAAGGCCGGTGAAAAGCTGTTCGAGTCTGCCGGATGCTCAGGCTGCCATGTGCCCGAAATGCGCACTGGCAAGTACCCAGCCGTGCCGCAAATTGCCAACAAGTTGATTCGCCCCTACACCGACTTGCTGTTGCACGACATGGGCCCGGACCTGGCCGATGGCCGCCCGGACTTCAAGGCCAGCGGGTCAGACTGGCGCACGCCGCCGCTGTGGGGCGTGGGTTTGTCCATGCAAGTCAATGCCAGCAATTCGTTTTTACACGACGGGCGTGCCCGCAATTTGCTCGAAGCCATCGTGTGGCACGGCGGTGAAGCCAAGGCCGCGCGAGACAAATTTGTGAATTTCACCAAGCAGCAGCGCAATGAGTTGCTGTTCTTTTTGGAATCCATCTGAGCGGGTGCCAAGCGCCACCCCGTATCTGCTTTATTGATAAACGCTTATCAATTAGCAGCCTTTGGCAGTGATTTCCCCTATATAAATCCCTTCTCTAAATTGGGATATTCCACTTGTTCAAAGTCTCAAAATTTCAAGGGACTTTGCACATTGGAATCTTTTTTTCTCAACGCACAGGGGGGAATCTCATGACATTGAAGCTAATTTTTGCGTCGGCGCTGGCTGTACTGGCCAGCACTGTGCTGGCGCAGCAAGGCACACAGCACCAAGCCCTCAAGGGGCCTATCGATGACACCGCTTTGACTTGGGCAACTCCCAAATGGGGCAAGGAAGATCGCGCTGGCAGTGCCAACCACACTTTGAATTCGGCCAACATTGCCAAGGCATTGGCCACCATCAAGCAAAACAAAGCCATCACGATCGGCAAGCACTACCACTCCGAAGCGCCGGGGTTTGGTCCGCGCAAATGGAACATGTGGATTCCTGGCACGCCCACTGGCGGCCCCTTCGGTAAAAACGCTTTGCTCTACCACGATGAGTTGGTCACCACACAAATCGGACAGATCCAAACCCAGTTCGACGGTCCCGGCCACATTGGCGTGAACACCTCCAAAGGACCGATGTTCTACAACGGCATGATCAGCTGGGATGCCTATGAGAAAGGGCCTGGCGACCAGGTCGTTGGCATGGGCCCATTGGGTGTGGAGCATGTGGGCGACTTGGGTTTTGTTTGCCGCCTGGTGGTGCTGGATGCCGTGGCTTACCGCAAGTCGCAGGGCAAGATCTCTGCCGCTGCAGAAATGCTGCCAGTGCCCAAGCAGCCGGGTGACATCGGCATCATCACCGCCGATGATTTGCAGGCCATGGTCAAGGCCCAAGGCTTGAAAGAAATCGGTTCGGGGGACTGTGTGGCATTGCACACCGGCCAAGGCAATACTTGGGGTGCGACCCGCTACAAATCCATGAACTCGGAGCAACGGGCTGCAGCGCGGGCAATTTTTGCGGATGGCGAGCCAGGCTATGGCATCAGCGCATGCCGCTACATGGCCAGCCGCGACATTGCTTTGACCATGGGCGACACCTCTGCCAACGATGCCCAACCAGGCAACGAGGAAATGGGCTACGCCGTGCCCTGCCACACGGAGTTGCAAACCCGACTTGGCATCTGGAATTTGGAGAACGTGGACACAGAAACCCTGGTCAAAGCGGGTGTGAAAGAAGGCGCATTCATTTGGGCACCCTTGAAGATCATTGGTGCCACCGGCTCACCCGGCAATCCGATGGTCTTGTACTGATTGCAACCGGTTTAACGACCGCGCACACTGAAACACCTCCCCACCCAGGGAGGTGTTTTTTTTTACCTTTTTTCCAGCAAGAACAGGTACTCAGGGGCGCAGTCGGGTGCGCAAATCACCACCCAACCTTTTTCGTCGCTGGAAAACCCAAACCAAGCTTGTTGTTCATCCTTGATGTCGTTGACCGTGTCCATGCGTATCAAGCGCTTGGGCGCTTGCTGGTCAGGAAAGGTGCGGATTTTTTTGAAAATCGTGTCATAGGCTTGCTGGGTTTGCTCAGCATCAACCTCGGTGGCTGACAAGCGGCGAAAAAAACGCACACCGGGCTCTGGTTTTCGGGTGCGTGGTGAAAACGCAGAGATAAACGGTGAATCGAAATAGCTGTTGGGATAGCGCCATATCCAATCATCGCTGCTGCTGATGAATTGGTTGCAATCGATTTTTGCCACGAATTCCAACATGCTGGGGAAGGTGAAATTGAACACCTTTCGGCAATCTACTTGAGCCTCTTTGGGGTCGGGGTTGGGACCGGTGTGCGCACCAGCCAAACCGCTCAAAGCCAGCAGGCCAACCACGAGCAGATCACGTTTGAAATTCATTGCTTGCTCCCATCACTGGTTTCACCTATGCGGCGCAGTCACATGACCGCGCCCAGCTGCCAAGGCACGAACTCGTTTTGGCCATAGCCGTGCAACTCGCTCTTGCTGGATTCTCCCGAGGCGCATGACAGCATGCGCTCGAAGATCACTTGTCCCATGGCTTGAACGCTGGTGCCGCCGTCCACAATCTCGCCGCAATTGATGTCAATGTCGTCGGACTGTCTCTCCCACAAGGCGGTGTTGGTGGCCAATTTCAATGAAGGCGAGGGCGCACAACCGTAGGCCGAGCCGCGACCGGTGGTGAAGCAAATCAGGTTGGCACCGCCGGCCACTTGTCCGGTGGCGCTGACCGGGTCGTATCCCGGTGTGTCCATGTACACAAATCCGTGCGCGTCGACCCTCTGCGCATATTCGTAGACCGCTTGCAAATTCGTGGTGCCGCCTTTGGCCACGGCACCCAGTGATTTTTCAAGAATGGTGGTGAGGCCCCCGGTCTGCAGTCCTCTGGCCACTGTTGGCATCGATGTGCGATAGGTGCGCTCGAGGTCCGTAATGCGCATTATGTTCTCAGGTTGGCCTAGCACGTGCTGCTCTACCTG
>SXWY01000028.1 GCA_005789825.1 Burkholderiales bacterium
AAAAGCTGGGCCCGTGTAATGGCCTTGTTCATCGACTTATTGCGCATTGCGTTTTTAGCTTGCGCCAGTTGGTTGACATGGGAGTTGATGCAAAAAATGGGCAGCTACCAAATGACCATTGTCAATTTGCCCATGAACTTGGTCTATGGCGTGGTGTTGCTGGCGTTTGTATTGATGACATGGCGCGGGGTATGGGTCATGCGACAACACATTCGCCAAGGCCACAGCGTGCTTGAGCAAGCAGAAAACCCATGACACACCCATGCTGAAAATCATTTTTCTTGTTTTGCTCAGTGGTGGTTTGCCCGTCGCCATGGCCATGGCGGCTGCGTCCTTGATTTATCTGTGGATGAACCCGAGCTCACCCCCTTTTGTGGTGATACACCGCATGGTGTCGGGCATCGACAGCTTTCCGTTGCTGGCCGTGCCGTTTTTCATTCTCGCGGGCAATTTGATGAACACCTCGGGTATCACCCACCGCATTTACGGCTATGCCTTGTCCTTGGTCGGTTGGCTCAAAGGCGGCTTGGGACATGTGAACGTAGTGGGCTCGGTGGTGTTCGCCGGCATGAGTGGCACGGCGGTGGCCGATGCAGCAGGCTTGGGCACCATTGAGGTTAAGGCCATGACCGACCATGGTTACGACGCCGAATTTGCCGTTGGCGTCACCGCTGCATCCGCCACCTTGGGGCCGATCATTCCGCCGAGCTTGCCGTTTGTGATCTACGGCATGATGGCTAACGTGTCAGTGGGTTCTTTGTTCTTGGCAGGTATCCTGCCCGGCGGCATCATGGCGTTATTGATGATGCTGACTGTGGCCTACTTTGCCCACAAAAACGGCTGGGGTGGCGATGTATTGTTTGACTGGCGCAAGTTCTCCAAAGCCCTGCTGGAAACCTTGGTGGTCATCGGCTGGCCCTTGGGCATTTGGTGGCTGGTCACTGAATGGAATGCACCAGCGCAAATCACCGTCATGGCAGGTCTGGTGGTTTTGTTTGCGGCAGATAAATGGTTTCGATTCCAAGCGGTGCTGCCGATCATGACGCCCGTTTTGTTGATCGGCGGCATGACCACCGGCGTGTTCACGCCTACCGAAGGAGCGATCGCGGCTTGCGTGTGGGCCTTGGTGCTGGGTTTGCTGTGGTATCGCACACTCAATTTCAAACTGTTTGTGAAAATTTGTCTGGACACGGTCGAGACCACGGCGACGGTGTTGTTCATCGTGGCGGCTGCCAGCATTTTTGGCTGGATGCTGACCGCCACCGGCGTGACCGCTGCCATCAGCCAATGGGTGTTGGGCGTGACCGATCAGCCTTGGCAGTTTTTGTTGCTGGCCAATTTGTTGATGCTGTTTGTCGGCTGCTTTTTGGAGCCGACCGCAGCCATCACCATATTGGTTCCTATCTTGCTGCCCATCTGTTTGCAATTGGGCATAGACCCGGTGCATTTCGGTTTGGTGATGGTGCTCAACCTGATGATTGGTTTGTTGCACCCGCCCATGGGCATGGTGTTGTTTGTGCTGGCACGCGTGGCCAAGCTGAGCGTCGAGCGAACCACCATGGCCATACTGCCGTGGCTGGTGCCGTTGCTGGGCAGTTTGCTGTTGATCACTTATGTACCGGCTATTTCTCTTTGGTTACCCCGTTTGATGGCCACGGCCTGACAAGGCCTAAAAGACTTTCATGAACCCACACATCCGACTGCACCCGAACGACGACGTTGTCATCGCCCGCCAACAACTCATGAGCGGTGCGACCGTGGAAAACATCGCCGTGCGTGGCCTGATTCCGCCGGGCCACAAAATCGCCACCCGCGCCATCACCGCAGGTGAGCCCGTGCGTCGCTATAACCAAATCATTGGCTTTGCCAGCCAAGCCATCGCGCCTGGCGAGCATGTGCATGTGCACAACCTCAACCTGGGCGACAACAAGGGCGACTTTGCCCGCGACTATGCGTTTTGCGCCGACGTCAAACCTGCAGCACCGCTGCTGCATGCCGAGTTCATGGGCCATGTGCGCGCAGATGGTCGGGTTGCAACGCGCAACTACATAGGCATCCTGTCCAGCGTCAATTGTTCTGCCACGGTTGCGCGTGCCATCGCCGACCATTTTTCGCGCACCCTCCACCCCAGCGCCTTGGCTGACTATCCCAACGTGGATGGCGTGGTGGCACTCACCCACGGCAGTGGCTGCGGCATGGACACCGAAGGCTTGGGCATGCAAGTGTTGGAGCGCACCATGGCGGGTTATGCCACGCATCCTAATTTTGGTGCGGTGCTGGCGGTGGGCCTGGGTTGCGAAGCCAACCAGTTGAAGTCCTGGCTGTCGCACAGCGGGCTGACCGAAGGCAAAACGCTGCAAACCTTCAACATCCAAGACAGTGGCGGTACCGCCAAAACCGTGGCCAAGGGCATTGCGATGGTGCAAGCCATGTTGCCCGAGGTCAACCGCTCGCCACGCCAGGCTTGCAGTGCGGCGCACTTGACCGTGGGTTTGCAATGCGGCGGCTCAGACGGCTATTCAGGCATCAGCGCCAACCCGGCTTTAGGTGCAGCAGTGGACTTGTTGGTCGCGCACGGTGGCACCGCCATCTTGAGCGAAACCCCGGAAATTTACGGTGCCGAACATTTGCTGACCCGGCGTGCGGTCAGCCGTGCGGTGGGCGAAAAACTCGTTGAACGCATTCGCTGGTGGGAGCACTACACCGCCATGCATTCGGGCGAAATGAACAACAACCCGTCGCCCGGCAAC
>SXWY01000186.1 GCA_005789825.1 Burkholderiales bacterium
GACCCGCGCTGCGGTGGAAGAAGGCATTGTGGCCGGTGGTGGCGTGGCGCTGTTGCGTGCCCGCCAAGCCGCAGGCACCATCAAAGGTGACAACCCTGACCAAGACGCCGGTATCAAGCTGGTGTTGAAAGCCGTCGAATCACCCTTGCGCGAAATCGTCTACAACGCAGGCGGCGAGCCTTCTGTGGTTGTCAATGCGGTGCTGGCCGGAAAAGGCAACTACGGCTTCAATGCGGCCAACGATACATACGGCGACATGATCGAAATGGGTATCTTGGATCCCACCAAAGTTACCCGCACAGCGTTGCAAAACGCAGCCTCTGTGTCTTCTTTGATGCTGACCACCGAAGCCATGGTGGCCGAAGCACCCAAGGACGAAGCCGGTGCTGGCGGCAGTATGCCGGGTGGCATGGGCGACATGGGCATGTAAGCCACGTCAAGCAACCACCCGCAGTCTGCAAAGACTGCGCGCGCTTCAAAACCCGCACGGCTTGCGCCGTGCGGGTTTTTTCATGGCGAGGGATGTTCTGGCTCTGCTGGGTTGCTGTGCAGCACCACGGCTTGCGCCACCGGGAGTTTTGACATCATGGCCAATTGCTCTTCTATTTCGGCCTGACCATGCCGAATCAAATGGTCCATGAACACCGAAGCCACCTGCGACAAAGGTTTGTGCTCCAAATGCACCACGTTCCAACGGCGGTTCATCGGGTTGTTGGCCAACGGCAGCACCGACAACAGCCCCGCGCGAATTTCCAACAAACAAGACTGCAACGACAAATAAGCCGGGCCCAACCCAGCGATACACATTTGTTTGATCGACTCGTTGCTCGACAACTCTGCGCCAATCGACAACTTCAGACCGGCGTGTTTGAAGATTCTTTCAAGCGATGCCCGCGCACCAGAACCTTTTTCGCGCACCAACATCTGGGCATGGGCCAGCGTCTCCAAATTCAAGCCTGGTGTGTGCATCAACACATGCGAGGGTGCGGCCAAAAACGCCGTCGGGTTGTCCGCAAAACTCACCGATTTGACCCTGACCTCTTGCGGTGCACGGCCCATGACCGCCAAATCGATTTCATCGGCGGTGAGGCAGCGTACCACCTCGTCGCGGTTTGCGACTTGCAACTTCAACTTCACTTTGGGATGGGCATTGGCAAAATTGACCAACACATGGGGTAACCAATATTCAGCCGTGGTGACAGCCCCGATACGCAAGGTGCCGGTGAAGTCTCCCAAATACGACTCCATTTCGTCACTGATCTCTTGCCATACATTGAGCACGCGCTCGCACAAGGTATAGAGCACTTCACCTGCCTCGGTCAGCCGAATACCACGCCCAGTGCGGCTGAGCAGTTTGGTGCCGACGGCCTCTTCCAAGTTTGACAATTGAATAGATGTTGCGGATTGGCTGAGGAACAATTCTTCTGCCGCCAAACTGACATTGCCCAACCGAGCCACTTTTTGAAAAGTGATCAGTTGTTTGATGTTGGCTGTTTTGGCGAGCGTCATGCCTGTATTTAAAGTGTTTATGCGTTCAACAGATATTGATTTTTTATACCCTTTTATATCGAATATTTAATTTGTTTAATGCTTTTGGTGTGTCTAAACTATGCCACTTTTGGAATTTTTTTGCATCAGGGAAATCGTTGGATCTATCCATGGTCGCATCAAAAAGCGGTAAGGTAGGCTGTTTCGGCGTATGGGGGTGTTTGACCCCCTGCTTCACCGATGTTCAACCGGTGCCCCTGACATGCTGTCCTCTGTGTTTTTCCGAGCATTGTTTGTTTGGTCGGGCTGGGTCTGCCTGGCCTGTCTGCCCCATGCGCTGGCTTTTCCTGCGCTGGCCGAAAACGAGCAACTTTTGCATGTGGACAGTGGCGAAACCATCAGCCCGTCCGATTTGCTGCAAGCCTTGAACCAAGCCGATGTGTCTGCATGGGGCGAAGTCCATGACAATCCCAGACACCATGCATTGCGGGCTGAGCTGTTGCGAGCTATCAAAGCGCGGCGGGTCACCATCGTGGCCGAGCACATGGATGCTGGCAAA
The DNA here is from genome assembly GCA_005789825.1 of Burkholderiales bacterium. GTDB lineage: Bacteria > Pseudomonadota > Gammaproteobacteria > Burkholderiales > Burkholderiaceae_C > Limnohabitans. Next base: position 2,048 of record SXWY01000186.1, read on the forward strand.
CAGGTCGACCCGCGCTTGGCATTGCCCGATGCACTGGGCCAAGCCGGTTTTGATGCTCCAGCATGGCAATGGCCTATGCACCAAGTGTTGTTTGAAGCGGTGCAGCAGGCTGGACTGGCTTTTTATGGCGGCAATCTCCCAGCATCGCAAACCCGTGAGGTATACAAAAGTCAAGGAAGCAGCGCATCCTCTGAATTGCAACACCTGCTGCGCAACGCGCCGCTGGAGGAGGCGAGCTTGAAGCAATTGCGGCAAGAAATAGACGAAGGGCATTGCTCCGCCCTGCCTGCCCATATGTTCGACGCCATGATCGCGGTGCAACGTGCCCGGGATGCCAGCATGGCTTCGGTGCTGTTGCAACACCTGCCATCGGTGTTGTTGGCAGGCAATGGCCACGCATGGAAACATGTGGGCGTGCCCCAAATCATCCGCGCCAATCAACCGGATCTGCGTGTCGTCAGTTTGTTGCTGCTGGAGCATGCGCCGTTTTCAACCCGTGCAGAATCAACACAGTGGTTGCAAAACTGGCGCGGCAAAGCCGATTTCATTTGGCTCACGCCAACCCGTACACGCGATGATCCCTGTAAGCAGTTTCAAAAAAAATGATGGCCACCTAGCTCTGCTTCAGGCGCTCAGCAATTGATCGAGTTGTCGGGCATCGGCACAAAACGCGCGTATGCCTTCGGCCAATTTGTCGCTGGCCATGGCATCTTCGTTCATGGCAAAACGAAATTGCGCTTGGTTGACATGCACCACGGGCAGGTCCATGGTCTGGGCCCATTCAGGACGCAACGCTGCTTGCAAGGGCGCTTGGCTGCTTTGTAATTGCGCCAGCAATTCTGGGCTGATGGTGAGTAAATCGCAACCCGCCAGCGCCAAAATTTGCCCGGTGTTGCGAAAACTCGCGCCCATCACCTCGGTGGCAATGCCGTTTTTTTTGTAGTGGAGGTAGATGCGACGCACGCTTTGCACGCCCGGGTCATTCGCACCGGCATGCGCGGCTTCATCCCATTGCGCGCCAGCGGCTTTTTTGTACCAATCGTAAATACGGCCAACGAAAGGAGAAATCAATGTCACGCCAGCATCTCCACAAGCCACCGCTTGGGCAAACGAAAACAGCAGCGTGAGGTTGGTGTGTATGCCTTGCCGCTCCAATTGCCCCGCTGCTTCAATGCCTTCCCACGTGGCTGCGATCTTGATCAGCACACGCGATCTGTCGATGCCTTCGGCCTGGTAAAGCGCCATGATGCGCTGGGCACGCGCGACGGTGGCGGCGGTGTCAAAACTCAGCCGGGCATCCACCTCGGTAGACACACGGCCGGGAATCAGCGCCAAAATGCGGCAGCCGAAATTAACCAGCAGTCGGTCCATCATTTCGTCCAACGGCGCACCGGGGTAGCGACTGACGGTGTCTTGCAACAATTGTTGGTAGGCTGGCATTTGCACGGCCTTCAAGATCAACGAGGGGTTGGTGGTGGCGTCTTGCGGTTGAAAACCGCCGATTTGCTGAAAATCTCCGGTATCGGCGACAACGGTCGAATATTGTTTGAGTGCATCTAATTGGTTCATGCGCGGATTATCGCGAATGGGTTTTTCACGCACACTTGGTCAGGTGTTTCACCAATCAGGCTACATTCGCAGTTATGAAAAATGTTCTGGTATTGGGTGGCAGCGGCTTCGTCGGACGGCATGTCTGCGAAGCACTCAACCGCGCCGGTGTGCACGTGACCGTGGTCACGCGTCGACTGCCTGCGCGATCGGTGCAAATGCTGCCTTTGGTGACCGTGGTGCAAGCCGATGTACACGACGTGGCGGCGCTGCATGCATTGCTTGCTGGTCACGATGCGGTCGTCAACTTGGTGGCCATCTTGCACGGCGACCGCGCCGCGTTTGACAAAGTGCATGTGCAGTTACCCAGGCAATTGGCCCATGCCTGTGTACAAACCGGTGTGCTGCGCATGGTGCATGTCAGCGCATTGGGGGCGGACCTGCATGGTCCGTCGCTTTACCAACGCAGCAAAGCGCAAGGTGAAGCTGCACTGCAATCCGAAGTGGTACATGGTTTGCTGCTGAGTGTGCTTCGCCCCAGCGTCATTTTTGGCGAGGACGATGCCTTCATCAACCTGTTTGCGCGTTTGCAATCAGTCGCGCCTTTGGTGCCACTGGCGGGCGCCCGTACCCGGTTTCAACCGGTATGGGTACAAGATGTGGCCAAGGCCGTGGTGTATGCATTGATGCACCGTGAAACCATCGCTCAGGTGTATGAATTGGCGGGGCCACAAATCTACAGCTTGAAAGAACTGGTGCAACACGCCGGACGCTGGGCCGGTCACCCCAGAATGGTGGTGGACTTGCCAGAGGCCATGGCATACCTTCAAGCTTTGGTGATGGAACTGCTGCCAGGACCCCCGTTGATGAGTCGCGACAACCTGGCGTCGATGCAAGTCGACAATATCGCCAGCGGCAAACTGCCTGGTCTGTCTGCGCTGGGTGTGCCTGTCGCCGCGCAACTCGACACCGTGTTTCCTGTGCTGCCACAGGCTTGAACCTTGAAGACCTATTTGGTTGGTGGCGCTGTTCGTGATGCCTTGCTGGGCATCACAGGTGCCGACCGCGATTGGGTGGTGGTGGGCAGCACCCCCGAAGCCATGGTGGCATTGGGCTTCACGCCAGTCGGCAAAGATTTTCCGGTGTTCCTGCACCCACAGACCCACGAGGAATATGCACTGGCGCGTACCGAGCGCAAAACCGCGCCGGGTTACAAAGGCTTTGTGGTGCATGCGTCGCCCGAGGTGACCTTGGAAGAAGACTTGGCACGGCGCGACTTGACCATCAATGCCATGGCACAAACGGACGACGGCAGTGTGGTCGATCCGTTTGGCGGGCAACGGGATCTGCAAAACAATGTATTGCGCCATGTCACCGATGCTTTTCGCGAGGACCCAGTGCGCATCTTGCGGGTGGCGCGACTAGCTGCACGTTATCCCGATTTTTCGGTGGCACCGCAGACCATGGCGTTGATGCAAGACATGGTTCGTGCAGGCGAAGTCAATGCCTTGGTCAGCGAACGTGTGTGGCAAGAATTGGCCAAAGGTTTGATGGCCAAACAACCTTCGCGTATGTTGCAGGTGTTGCGCGACTGCGGCGCGTTGAAAATTTTGTTGCCCGAAGTCGATCGTTTGTATGGCGTGCCGCAACCGCCCGAACACCACCCTGAAATTGACACGGGCGTTCACTTGGAAATGGTGCTGGATGAAACCGCCCACGTGCATGCGCCGCTGGAAGTGCGTTTTGCCGCCTTGTGCCATGACTTGGGCAAAGGCACGACAGACAAAACGCTGTTGCCGCGACACATCGGGCATGAACAACGCAGCGTGAAACTGCTTCGAGGTCTGTGCGAACGATGGCGTGTGCCGGTGCCATGTCGCGAATTGGCAGAGGTGGTGGCGCGTGAACATGGCTATGTGCACGGCGCCATGTCTTTCGGCGCAGACGCCTTGTTGCGTTTATTGGTTCGCTGCGATGCCATCCGCCGCCCCGACCGCTTTGAGCGTGTGTTGATGGCCTGCGAATGCGACGCCCGGGGCCGTTTGGGTCTGCAAGATCGCCACTATCCGCAGGCTGCGCATTTGCACAACATGTTGAAAGCCGCGTTGTCGGTGGACACCGCAAGCTTGTCAGCGCTGGCCATGCAGCAAGGCTTGAGCGGCATGGAAGTCGGCGCACAGATCGAGCAGGCGCGGGTGAAAGCCATCGCATCCGCGCTCGCCGAAAGCCAGCGTTGATGCACCCAAGGTATTTTTCGCGCGACAAACCAGCGAAGGTTTACAGCCGCCCACCTAAGTTCTTCATCAACTGGGTCACCGCCAATACGCGGCGGCTATGAATATCCAACACACTGCGTTCGGCATTCAAGGCGGCGGTCTGGGCCGTGACCACATTCAAATAACTGACGGTACCCGCGGCGTATTGCGCTTCGCTGATGGACAGATTGCGCTGAGCCGCTTGCAAGGCCTGCGCTTGCGCCTGGCTTTGCAATTGCAGTTGATAAGCCGCGACCAAGTTGTCTTGCACTTCTTGCAAGCCTTGCAACACGGTTTGCCTGTAGACAATGCCAGCAGCGTCCAGCGCGGCCAAGGCTTCTGCCTCTGCCGCTTTGCGTTTGCCGCCGTCGAGCAGGTTCAACGCCAAGCCAGGCCCCATGGACCACAGCAAATGAGAAGCGCTGAACAAATTACCCAAGCTGTTGTTGCTGTAGCCTGCCGTGGCCGTGAAGCTCAGGCTGGGAAAGAACGCGGCTTGTGCCGCGCCTGCGTTGGCTTGCGCAGACAACACGCGTTGCTGGGCGGCACGCACATCCGGGCGGCGCTGCAGCAAGGACGCGGGTACCACCTCCGGCAAAGGTGGCGCCGCTGGCAAGGATGCTGCGGGTGCCAATTCCATTTGACCAGGGGCTTGTCCCAGCAACACATCCAACGCATGCAGCAATTGGGTGCGGTTGCTGTTCACTGCTATCAACTGCGCTTGCGTACTGCTGACTTGCAACTGCGCTTGCGCCACATCGGCGGCTGACACGACACCGGCGTCGTATCTGTACTGGGTCAATTGCAAGGCGCGTTCATAAGCGGTCAGCGCCAACGTCAACACGGCCGCCTGTTGTTCAGCAGCGCGAATCGCCACATAGGTTTGCACCAGACTGGCTTGCGCAGATAAACGCGCCAAGGCCAA
>SXWY01000187.1 GCA_005789825.1 Burkholderiales bacterium
ATTATCGTACATATCTTGTAGTTTTTCAGATACATATTTCTGAACTGCATCCTGCGGATTATTCATAACATCATAGATATCCATAGTACCGTTTGCTAAATTTTGAAATGGCATCGTCACCTTCATTTTTGGCAACACAGCCGTCAGTGTGCCTGCACCCATTCCCGGCTACGAATTGGGTGAATTCCAAATGGGTGGCTATAACTTGTTCATCATCGGCATTGCCACTTTGTTGATCATTTGTATGTGGCTCGTCATGCGCTTCACCCGCTTGGGCTTGGTCGCTCGGGGCGCCATGCAAAGCGCCGATGTCGCTTCTTCCTTGGGCTACGACCCCAAGCGTGTTTACATGTGGACATTCGCTGTCGGCGCGGCTTTGTCGGGTTTGGCCGGCGGCGTGTTGGCGCCATTGACCGGACTGCTTCCTTCTTCGGGGGGCGCTTATATCGCCAAGGCATTCATCACCGTCATCACGGGCGGGGCCGCAGTGATCACGGGTACGTTGTCTAGCTCTGTGATTTTTGGCACGATCAACCAAATCGTGTCGTTTGGATCCACCCCAGTGATTGGTGAAATTGCCATGCTGGCGTTTGCGGTGGTGTTGTTGCGCCTCATGCCCCAAGGCATCACAGGCCGCTTTTTCCGTAACGCGCCATGATCGGAGACGCTGCCAATTTCACCACCGCAGGTCGCACCCATTGGGGCTGGATCATCGCCATTTTCATTCTGCTGTTGCTGTTGCCCGCGGTGTTTGATACCCACACGCCCACGTTGCTGGGCATCTGGGCATTGTTTGCTTTGTCACTGGGATTGATGTGGGGCTATGCAGGCATTTTGAGTTTTGGGCATGCCGCCTATTTTGGTTTGGGCGCATACACCTATGCCATCACTTCCATGAACTTGGGTGAGAGCACGGCAGCCTGGATATTTGCGATTGTCTTGCCTGCGTTTGTCGCTGCACTCATCGGTGCCATGATGTTTTATGGACGCATCAGCGATGTGTACATGGGTGTCATCACCTTGGTGTTCTCGTTGATCATGGCCAAATTCATGGGTGCCACTGCAGGAGATGCCTACAGCATTGGCAATGCACGCTTAGGTGGTTTCAATGGTATTCCCGCTTTTCCTATTTTGAACGTTCCGGGTGATCCTTCCACACCCATCTTTGGCACTGCGCTGTATTACGTGGTGCTGTGTTGTTTGGTCTTGTGTTACTTGGTATCGCGCTGGGTGTTGTCCAGCGCCTTTGGCCGCATTTTGTTGGGCATTCGCGAAAACGAAGCGCGTGTGGAACTGTTGGGCTACAACGCACCCGCTTACAAGACTGCGATTTTTTCTTTGTCTGCTGCCATGGCGGGCATGGCAGGATGCTTATTTGCAAGTTGGGCTGAAATCGTCACGCCTGCTTTGTTTGGTTTGGGCCAATCGGTAGAGGTCATCATTTGGGTGATTGCTGGTGGGCTGGGTACCTTGATGGGCCCCATCATTGGCGCGGTGTTGCTGGGTACCATGAAACTCTTGTTGGGTGGCCAGACTTTCATCGACAACTCGTTGGTGATTGGCGCGATTTTGGTGTTGGTCGTGTTGTTGCTGCCCAAAGGCCTGCTGCCCACGGTCTTGGGTTGGCGCAAGCAACAAGGTCAACGCAGCGTCAACCGCGCCCATTCCAACAGCATGCGTCGACGCGGTGGTGAGCGCAGACAACAGCGCAGCGCTGGCGAGCCAGACAAAACGGGGCACCGGTCATGAGCGAAATGGTGGTTGAAACCCGCGATTTGTCGATGCGCTTTGGCGGTGTGCTGGCTGTCAACAACGTCAATTTCAATTTACGCGAGCGCGAATTGCGTTGCCTGATTGGCCCCAACGGTGCTGGAAAAAGCACCTTGTTTAAATGCATGACAGGTTTGCATCAGATCAATCACAGCAATGGCCGAGTGTTCATCCATGGCCATGATGTCACGGGATGGCGTCCCCATGAAATCGTGCAATTGGGGGTGGGTATCAAAACCCAAGTGCCCTCGGTCATGAATGGTTTGACGGTGTGGGAAAACCTGTGGTTGTCTGCCCGGCGTATCCATGGCAAAAAAGGTGCGTCGCCTGAGGTTGATCGGGTCATCGCTGAATTGGGATTGCAAACCCATGTGCGCCGCATGGTGGGTGAACTCGCGCACGGTCAGCGACAAATTGTGGAAATCGGATTGGTGTTGTGCCAACGACCCAAACTGGTGTTGCTTGACGAACCCGCCGCAGGCATTACCGGCGCAGAAGCCGACCGCTTGGTTGAATTGATCCACGGTATCAACCAGCAAGCCGCGGTGGTCGTGGTGGACCACGATATGAATTTTGTGCGCATGTTGGGTGGCACTGTCACGGTGTTGCACCAAGGTGCTGTGTTGATGGAGGGTGCCACCGATGCGGTGATGAACAACGCCAAGGTGCGTGAGGTCTACATAGGGAACCGAGCGAAATGAGCATGGCTGATTCACACAACCCTTCCGCAGACAGTTTTGACCGCGCCGATGTCGTGCTGCAAGTGGCCGATTTGCGCGCCGGTTATGGCCGTGTGCCCGTGCTGCATGGCGTGAATTTGCAAATCCACGAAGGCGAAGCCGTGGGCATCGTGGGTCACAACGGCATGGGCAAAACCACGTTGCTCAAAGTCATCATGGGCTTGATGCCGTCGACGGGTGGACGCATCGAGCTCGACGGCACAGAAGCCACGGGGTCCCCCGCGCACCAGCGCTCACAAATGGGCATTGGCTATGTGCCGCAAGGGCGCGGCATTTTGCCAGGCCTCACCGCTTTGGAAAATTTGCGCATGGCATGGCGCGAAGACATCGGCGAAACCGAAGAGCAATCGGTCGAGCGCGTGGTGGATCAGTTTCCTCGTTTGCGCGTTTTGCTCGACCGCAAAGGCGGTTCCTTGTCGGGTGGCGAGCAGCAAATTTTGGCTTTGGCCAGAGCGCTGGTGCCCAAGCCTTGGTTGTTGTTGCTCGATGAACCCAGTGAAGGCATTCAACCTTCTATCGTGCAAGAGATTGGCGCGACACTGGCGCGCTTGCGTGACGAATTTGGTTTGGCGTTAATCATCGTTGAACAAAATTTGGATTTGGTCCTGGATGTGGCGCATCGGGTGGTGGTGTTCGAGCGCGGCACCATCATCAAAGAATTGCAAGCCCACGAATTGCGCGGCGGCGGTTTGAGTGAATTGCTTGGCATGGGCTCTGCACGCATGACGCACAGTCCCCACACCGCTTCGGCGGCTTCAAGCAGCCATGCTGCATCAGCCAACAAACACCGCAGTGCGCCAGCCGTCTCGACTGCACCGAGTTCTCATTCATCTGCAACGCCCGGCCACACAGAGCACCGTGCGCCTGCCAAGTCCACATCAACCAATAAGCGGTCGCATTCAACCGCCATCGATTCAATGGCCACTGGCCCCGGGGGAATCATGTCAACTGTCAAACGTCCAACTGTCGATCAGATGCACGCCATCGTCGAGTCTTTGCACATGAACATGTCGTCGCGCGAAGTGGCCGAATACCTGGAGATCATGGAGGGCACGTTCCAGTCTTATGACAGGCTCACACAGTTGCCCGACAACTTGCCGCCGGTGCGTTATCCCAGAACGCCGGGCATCAAACCCAGCCCAGCAGACAACCCCTTGAACGCTTGGGCGGTCAAGAGCGAAGTGCGCGGTGCCGCACACGGACCGTTGGCTGGTAAGCGCGTAGTGCTCAAAGACAATGTTTGTTTGGCAGGTGTGCCCATGATGAATGGCGCATCTTCCCTGGAAGGCTATGTGCCCGATCTGGATGCCACCTTGGTCACGCGCATATTGGATGCGGGCGGCACCATCGCTGGCAAAGCGCATTGCGAATATTTCTGTTTGTCTGGCGGCAGCCATACCAATGCGGCCGGTCCGGTACACAACCCTTACCGCTATGGCTATTCCGCAGGCGGTTCTTCATCGGGCTCGGCTGCCTTGGTAGGTGCCGGTGAACTCGATTTGGCGATCGGTGGAGACCAAGGCGGATCGATCCGCATGCCTGCGTCATGGTGCGGCATTTACGGCATGAAGCCCACCCACGGCTTGGTCCCTTACACCGGTGTGATGCCGATCGAGGCCACCATCGACAATGCCGGTCACATGACGGCCAACGTCGCTGACAACGCCTTGTTGCTCGAGGTGATTGCTGGGGCGGATGGATTGGACCCGCGCCAATACAGCCCGCGTGTCGACCGTTACACAGCCGCATTAGGACGCGGTGTGTCAGGTTTGCGCATCGGTGTCATGTTGGAAGGCTTTAACCGCGCCGACAGCGAGCCCGATGTGGACCAAAAAGTGCGTCAAGCTGCCGAACGCTTGCGGACCATGGGCGCGATTGTCGAAGACGTGTCAGTGCCCATGCACATGGATGGTCCGGCGATTTGGACCGCGATCGCAGTGGAAGGCTTGCAAGCGCAAATGATGAACGGCAACGGCATGGGCTTCAATTGGAAAGGTTTGTACACCACCAGCTTGTTGGATGCGCATTCTGCTTGGCGTGCGCGTGCCGATGAACTGTCTCCCTCCCTCAAGGTATCGATGATGGCCGGTGAATATTTCATCAAAAACTACCGTGGCCATTTTTATGCCAAGGCGCAAAACTTGAGCCGTGTTTTGGCCCAGGCCTATGACAAGGCCTTGTCGAAGTTTGATTTGTTGTTGTGGCCCACCTTGCCGATGAAGGCCACGCCTTTGCCACCGGCCAACGCGCCGCTCAAGTTGTATGTTCAGCGTGCATTGGAAATGTTGGGCAACACCTGTCCGTTGGATGTCACCGGTCACCCCGCCATGAGCGTTCCTTGCGGTATGTCCAACGGCTTGCCCATTGGCATGCAGTTGGTTGGCAAGCATTGGGATGAATCCACCATTTACCGAGCTGCCCATGCGTTTGAGCAGTCGGGTGATTGGCGCAATTTCTGATCGCGCCAACCCACTTTTGGCAGCAGGAAACAGGCTAACGTGTCTCACAATCCATTTTTGTCCGACTGGGTCAAAGGCGGTGCCAATCTTTCATTGAGCCCGCCGGGCTCGCTGTCGTATGTCGCGGGTTCAACCGATGCATCGTTGCACTTCATCACGGTTTCCCAATTGCTCGACCGCACTGTGGCCAGACATGGCTCGCGTGATGCCGCGGTGTTTGTCGCGCAAAACCAGCGTTTGAGTTGGTATGACTTGCAGCAACAGGCGGACCGCATGGCGGCTGCCATGTTGGCCATGGGCATACGCCGTGGCAACCGGGTCGGCATATGGTCACCCAACCGTTTGGAATGGTTGCTCACCCAATTTGCCACCGCGCGCATTGGCGCGGTATTGGTCAACATCAACCCCGCTTACAAGAGCAGCGAACTGGAATATGCGCTCAACAAAGTGCGTTGCCGCATGCTGGTGATGGCGCGTGGCCACAAATCCAATAATTACCTTGAAACCTTGCGACAGTTGGCGCCTGAGATCGACCGCCCGGGCGTTGCTGGAGATTTGACATCCTTGCGGCTTGAGCACCTCAAGCATGTCATTGTGTTGGACGATTTGTCGATGCCTACTCGCCAGGCAGAGCAACTGCCGGTACCTGTTCGTGCCTTGCGTTTCCAAGCCTTTCTCCAGCAAGCAGGTCCTGCGCAACACGCCAGGTTGAAAGATTTGTCTGCGTCACTTGATCCGGACGACGCCATCAACATCCAATTCACCAGTGGCACCACCGGTCACCCCAAAGGGGCAACCCTTTCGCATTTCAACATCGTGAACAACGCCCGTTTCGCCGCGAAATCGATGGCGTTGACCCATGAAGACCGGTTGTGTATTCCAGTTCCGCTCTACCATTGCTTTGGCATGGTCTTGGGGGTGTTGACTGCCACGGCGGTGGGCGCTGCCATGGTGTTCCCGGGGGAGGGTTTCGACGCCGAAGCCACGCTTCGTGCGGTCTACCAACAGCGATGCACGGCTTTGCATGGTGTGCCCACGATGTTTGTGTCTATGTTGGCAGAGCCTGTGGTCCATCAACTCGACTGGAGTTCTTTGCGCACCGGCATCATGGCTGGCGCACCCTGTCCGGTGGAAACCATGCAAGCGGTGATGCGTACTTTGCACATGCAGCAAATCACCATCGGTTATGGCATGACCGAAACCTCGCCTTTGTCGTTTCAGTCGCACGTGTCCGACCCCGTGGAACGCAGGGTGGCCACCGTGGGGCGTATTCAACCGCATGTGCAAGCGAAAGTGATTGACGAAAACGGCCGCATGGTGCCTGTCGGCACCGCAGGTGAATTGTGTGTACGCGGTTATTTGGTGATGCGTTCTTACTGGGAAGATGCCGCGCAAACCCAAGAGGCGATTGACGATGCAGGTTGGATGCACACCGGCGACCTGGCAACGATCGATGCACAAGGGTATTGCAATATCGTGGGACGCGTTAAAGACATGCTGATTCGTGGCGGTGAAAATGTTTTTCCGCGCGAGATTGAACATTTCTTGATGCAGCATCCCAAGGTGCTTGATGTGCAAGTGTTCGGTGTGCCAGATGCCAAATACGGTGAAGAAATCGCGGCTTGGGTGATTCTCAAGCCGGGTCAATCCGCAGAGCCCAATGAGTTCGTGGAATTTTGCCGAGCCAGTTTGGCGCATTGCAAAACACCGCGTTATGTGCGTTTGGTGCGCGAATTTCCTTTGACTGCAACGGGCAAACCGCAGAAATTTCAAATGCGACAACGCATGGTTGAAGAACTCGGTTTGCGTTCACCGCAAACTGCCTGAGCAGCATTCACGGAAAACGCCAAGTGACCGACGATCAACTTGCTTTCCTTGATGCCAGTTCGCTGGCGGGCTTGTTGCATAGCAAAAAACTCTCACCCGTAGAACTCACACAGATGATGCTGCATCGCATCGAACGTGTGGACAAGCGTTTGCTGTCTTACGCCACCGTCACCCATGACACCGCATTGAAACAGGCCCGCGAAGCAGAGGCCATGATCATGCGTCGTCAAATCCTCAGTCCCTTGCATGGCGTACCGATCGCCTTGAAAGACCTTTGCTACACCAAAGGCATCGTCACGGCGGCAGGCATGCCCATGATGCGTGACTTCGTGCCCACGTACGACGGCACAGTGGTCAAGCGCTTGCGAGAGGCAGGCACGGTGTTGCTGGGCAAATTGACCATGACCGAGGCTGCGTTTGCCGATCACCATCCCGATGTGCCGCCACCGATCAACCCTTGGCATGCTGACCACTGGTCTGGGGCTTCTTCCAGCGGTTCGGGTGTGGCAGTGGCAGCAGGTTTGTGTTACTTGGCCATTGGCACTGATACTGGCGGATCGATCCGTTTTCCTTCAGCAGCCAACGGCGTGACCGGCCTCAAACCCACATGGGCGCGGGTGCCGGTGCACGGTGCATTTGAATTGGCAGCGTCTCTGGACCACATCGGTCCGATGGCACGCACCGCCATGGATTGCGGACACATGTTGGGATTGATTGCAGGCGCAGACCCCGACGACAGCGTGGCACTGCATGCACCCGTTCCCGACTATGTGTGTGGGGACAACACCCAACTGAAGGGTTTGCGCATTGGTTTTGACGAAGACTACTGTGCTGGATTGGATGCTGACATGCAAACGGCTGTGATGTCCGCTCACAAGGTGCTGCAATCGTTGGGAGCAGACATGCGCCGTGTGCGTTTTCCTGATGTCACCGATGCCGTCGCCGATTGGGGCACCGCATGCGCTGTTGAAACGGCGGTGGCGCATGAACCTTGGCATCCACAAAACAAACATTTGTATGGCCCCGGTTTGGGCGGGTTGATTGAATTTGGCCGTTCAGTACCGGCGGTGGAGATACAAAAAATTTGGCTGCGTCGGCGTGCTTTCACAGGGGCTGTGCGTGGATTCTTTCAAGACTGCGACTTGCTGTTGATACCTGCACAACCCATGGCTTCGCCGACCCACCAAGAGATGACGGTGATTGGCACGGTGCCGTCTGAATTGGCGCGTTTGATCAAATACACCGCACCGTTTGACATGAGCGGCAACCCCACCATCACCTTGCCCGCAGGCTTCACTGCCAAGCAAACACCGGTTGCCATTCAACTGGTGTCTGCCCATTTGAACGAGGCCACCTTGGTACGCGCGGGCAGTGCGTTTCAGCGTGTCACCGATTGGCACAGCAGGGTGCCAGCGCGCTTGTGATGTGCGCCGCCTGTGTTGACGGCTCACAGCGCTACATGCACACAACCCCCTTGGCTTGATATGCGCAAATTCCCATGAACATTGCCCAGCCTTTTTTGAACCGAGCGCGCAGCCATTCGCAGTTGCCAGCGGTGACTTGCTCCGGTCACACCATGGTGTATGGGGAACTGGCGCAGCGCTGTCAGGCCTTGGCGGGCGGCATGTTGAGCCGCTTGGGCTTGCAGTCTGGACAGCGTGTGATTTTGTGCATGGAAAACCGCCGGGCATTTTTTGAAACGCTGTTTGCATGCTGGGTCGCGGGTGTGTGTCCCGTGCCTGTGAATGCCAAGTTGCATCCCAAAGAAGTGCGGCATATAGCCATCGACTCGGGTGCCAGCGCATTGTTTTGTAGCGAAAGCTTGTATGACGGTCTGCAGCAAGCATTGAATGACGACTTACCCGGTTTGCATGTGGTCTCGGTCGATGACCCGGCCTATGCACACATGCAAATGCATGCGCCCATACCCGCAGCTGCTTTCCATCCCGATGACATTGCTTGGATTTTTTACACCAGCGGCACCACGGGCGTACCCAAAGGGGCCATGTTGTCGCACCGCAATCTGTTGCACATGTGTTTGCAATACGGTGCAGATATCGATTGCGTGCGAGCTGGCGACACCCATTTGCATGTCGCCCCTTTGTCGCACGGATCGGGTTTGTACAGCTTGCCGCATTTGTTCAATGGTGGGCACCAAGTGATCGAACCGGGCTTTCAACCGGATGGGGTGTTTGAGGCATTGCAACGCTATACACGCGTGACTTTTTTTGCCGCGCCCACCATGTTGACCCGTATGCTGCGGGCCAGCCACGGACTGACCGACCCGGCTCGCCATTTGCAAACCATCACCTATGGCGGCGGGCCGATGTATGTGTCCGATTTGCTGCAATGCTTGTCTTTGTTTGGCCCGCGCATGGTGCAAATTTACGGGCAAGGCGAGAGTCCGATGACCATCACCTGTTTGTCGCAACAAGACCATGAGGGTACGCAAGACGCCGCGCATCTGGCGCGGTTGGCGTCCTGCGGCACGGCACGCACGGGGGTGCAAGTGCGCGTGGTTGACGAAACGGGGCGCGACCTGCCCTTGGGTGAACCGGGCGAGGTGGTCACCCGCAGCGACACCCGCATGCTGGGTTACTGGAACAACCCGCAGGCCACAGCCTCAGCGATTCGCGACGGTTGGTTGTGGACCGGCGATATCGGCTCGCTCGACGCGCACGGTTATTTGACTTTGCGTGACCGCTCCAAAGATTTGATCATCCGAGGCGGCAGCAATATTTATCCGCGTGAAATTGAAGAAGTGTTGTTGCGTCATCCGGCGATTGCCGAGGTGTCTGTGATCGGTGCAGCCAGCGCGGATTTGGGCGAAGAGCCTGTGGCATTCGTGGTGTGCAAGCCGGATGCATCGGTGGACGCCAACGCGTTGGATGCGCTGTGCTTGGACAACCTGGCGCGGTTCAAACGTCCGCGTGACTATGTGTTTGTGGCCGACTTGCCCAAGAACAATTACGGCAAGATTTTGAAAACCGCATTGCGACAACAACTCAAACAAGGGGGCGCATGATGCGACCGGTATACGTGGCAGGCACAGGCTCGACGCGATTTGGCAAACATGCGAATACCCCGATCGAGGCATTGGCCGTGGATGCCGGTGCCCAGGCTTTGTTGCAATCGGGCATTGACCGCCAGCGCGTGGGTGCGGTGTATTTGGGTAACTTCATCAGCGGCCCGCTCAACGGCAAAGAAGTGTTGGCCGGATTGGTGGCCGAGCAATTGGGTTTGACGGGAATACCGTGTACCAAAGTAGAAGGCGCTTGCGCCTCGGGTGGCATAGCTTTCAGACATGCCTGCTTGATGGTCGCCACCGGTTTGTGTGATGCGGTGCTGGTGGTGGGGGTGGAGACGATGACCCATGCCAGCACCACTGAAATGACCACCGCGCTCAATTGCGCCATGGACAACGAATACGATGGCATGAGCGGCCTGACCTTTCCCGGTTTGTTCGGCTTGGCTTGGCGAGCACATGCACAGCAATACGGCACCACGCGCGAAGACATTGCGGCAGTGGTCATCAAAAACAAAGCGCATGGTTTGAAGAACCCCTTGGCCCAAATGGGCGCCGACTTGTCATTGGCGCAAGTGTGCGCATCGGCCATGATTGCCGATCCACTGCAGTTGTTCGATTGCTGTCCACCCAGCGACGGTGCCGCTGCCGTAGTGGTGTGCGCCAAGGAAATGCTCAACAGCCCTCAACGCCAACCGTTGATTCGGGTGATGGCCAGCGCGCAAACCAGCGGTTCCGCGCGGGTGTCGCAGCACCCGGATTTGTGCACCTTTGAGGCCACGGTGTTGGCAGCACAACAGGCCTACCAGCAATCGGGATTGCAAGCCCGTGACATCGATTTGGTGGAGCTGCATGATTGTTTTTCCATCGCGGAAATCATCGACAGCGAAGACTTAGGCTTGGTGCCCAGAGGCGAGGGCGGGCGCTGGGCGGCGCAAGGTCGCACGGGGATGCAGGGCGATATCGTCATCAATCCCAGCGGTGGTTTATTGGCCAAAGGGCATCCTGTGGGCGCCACAGGGGTGGGGCAAATTGTGGAAGTGGTGTTGCAGTTGCGGGGTGAACATGCCAATCAGGTGGCGGGTGCAACCACAGGCATGACACACAATTTGGGCGGCACCGGGGTGGCTTGCACGGTGCATATTTTGGGACGCGAAGCATGACATTGCACAGCCCTTTGTCAGCGTTAACGGTTTTCCAATGCCACGGATGCCAAACCTTGACCCAGCGTTCGCCGATGGTTTGCGCTCGTTGTTGGGGGCGACAGTTTTCAGCGGTATCGGTCGCTGCCACAGGCACACTGGCCAGTTGGACAACGATTCGCAAACCTCCCTTGCGGTTCAAAAGCGAAGGTCACTACCAAGTTGGCGTGGTCGATTTGGACAACGGTATGCGTATTTCAGGGCGATTGCTGAACGAAGCGAACGACCAAGCCGGTGACCGCGTGCAAGCGGTTGCTGTGGTTGGCATGCCGACCGATATTCCTGTTTTCAAGGTGACTCCACATGGCTGATATTTCCTGCGACAAACACGGCGGTGTTCGATTGATCACCATCCACCGGGCTGACAAAATGAATTCGTTGGACTTTGCCGCCAACGATGAGTTGATTGAAATATGGCGTGCGTTTGACCAAGACGACGATGCCCGGGTGGCGGTGATCACGGGAGCGGGTGACAAAGCGTTTTGTGCCGGTGCAGATTTGAAAACCTACACCTTGAAATTTGCGCAGGCCGCCGCACCAGAGTTTCGCGCCAAGTACACCAACGGGCCGGGTTTTGGTGGCATCACCCGAAATTTGGACATTGACAAACCGATTCTGGCGGCGGTCAATGGATTTGCCATTTCCGGTGGCTTTGAGTTGGCATTGGCCTGCGACATGCGCTTTTGTTCACCCAATGCAGAGTTCGCTTTGCAAGATACCAAATGGGGTTTTCATGCATGCGACGGCGGTTTGATTCGCTTGCCGCAAATCGTGGGCATGGGGCACGCCATGGAAATCATTTTGTCGGGCGAACGCGTGGACGCTGAACATGCGTTTCGGATGGGATTGGTCAACCGCATTTATCCGCAGGCGGAGCTTTTGTCCAAAACCCTGGACTATGCGCAGATGTTGGCCACACGTGCACCTTTGTCGCACCGCTTCGCCAAAGAAGTGGTGCGCCGCTCAGTCGGCATGCACATGGGAGAAGCCTTGCAATGGGAATCGCGGTCGTTTCGCGATGTGGCGTTCACCGATGACCTCAAAGAAGGGCTGGCCTCGTTCAAAGAACGCAGAACCGCCGATTTCAAGGGCCGTTGAACGGTTCAGCTGTTGCCCCAAACTTCTTGGGCTGTTTCCACCACCAAACGCAACTTGTGGCGTTGGTCGTCCACCGCGATGTTGTTGCCGTGCACGGTGCTGGAAAAACCGCATTGAGGCGACAAGGCCAATTGTGAAAGCGGCGCATATTTGGCCGCTTCATCGATGCGACGTTTGAGCTTGTCTTTGGTTTCCATGGCGCCAAATTTCGTCGTCACCAAACCGAGCACCACCCATTTGTCTTTGGCCAAATAACGCAAGGGGCGGAAGTCGCCGCTGCGGTCATCGTCGTATTCCAAAAAATACACATCGATATTCATCTCTGAGAGCAATGCTTCTGCCACGGGTTCGTAGTTGCCTGCCGCCGCATGCGTGCTTTTGAAATTGCCACGACACAAATGCATGGCCAGCGTCATGCCGGCTGGTTTTTGTGCCACGACTTTGTTGATGAATGCCGCATAGCGGTGTGGCAATTCGTTGGGGTCGTCACCCCGCGCACGCGCGGCTTCGCGCATCTTGTCATCGCACAAATACGCCAGGTTGGTGTCGTCCATTTGCACATAGGTGCAGCCTGCTGCTGCCAATGAACGCAATTCATCACCGTAGGCTTGCGCCACATCGTCATAAAAAGCCGGATCGAGTTCGGGGTAGGCCTGTTTGCTGATGCCAGCGCGACCGCCACGGAAATGCAACATGGTCGGCGACGGGATGGTGACCTTGGGCGTGCTGCCTTTGGCAATTTGTGATTTCAGGTAGTTGAAGTCAGCCAGTTGAATGTCTTTGACATGGCGCACTTTGTCGATGACGCGAATCACCGGTGGTGCCAATTCTTGGGTGCCGTCAGGGCGTTCGATGGTGACCGGTATGTCGGTTTTGACGCCGCCGATTTGCTCCAGAAAATCGATATGGAAATAGGTGCGACGAAATTCGCCGTCGGTGATGGATTTCAACCCGATGTCTTCTTGAAATTTCACAATTTCCGCAATGGCTTTGTCCTCGACAGCGCGCAGTTGATCTGCATGGATCACGCCTTTGGCTTTTTGCTCGCGGGCTTCAAGCAAGTAAGCAGGCCGCAAAAAACTGCCGACATGGTCATAGCGTGCGGGTATGTGGGGCGTGGTCATGGCGGCTCCTAGGAGGACTGTGGAAGGGTGTCAGAATGCCATAAAGTATACATAGACAGCCAAAACGTCCAGGAATTTTGCGTTTTTAGCGGATTTTCTGGGTTTGCTGTATACAATTTCTGTCGTTCCCCGACTTGATGACGAAAAAAACCTTTTGAACACGCCCGACCCGACAATGGTGTCTCCAGAAGCCGCACCCGGCCATTCACAGGCAGTTCGTGCGCAATTGCGCTTGCGAGAAATGGTTTTGGCGGGCGAGCTGTCTGCCGGTTCACGCATCGCAGAGCTGACATTGGTCGAGTTGCTGGGCGTGTCTCGCACGCCGATTCGCACCGCATTGATGAAGCTTGAGCAAGAGGGGTTGTTGGCGGCTTTACCTCATGGCGGATATGCCGTGCGAACGTTTACCGAGCAAGATGTGTCAGACGCCATCGAGTTGCGCGGCACGCTCGAAGGTTTGGCGGCGCGTTTGGCCGCCGAGCGTGGTTGCCCAACGGTGATGTTGGCAAAAGCACATGCGTGTTTGGCGCACATAGACCAAGTCTTGGCGGCAGACCGTTTGAACGAAGAAGCGTTTGGCAGTTATGTGGCGCACAACGAAATATTCCATGCTTTGTTGCAAGACATGGCGGGCAGCCAGGTGCTTCGCCGCGAATGGGAGCGGGTGGTCGGTTTGCCGTTTGCCTCACCTTCTGGATTTGTTGTCAGCCAAGCGCACAGCCCGCAAGCCCGCGACATGTTGATCGTGGCGCAAGACCAGCATCGCCAAGTGTTGCAAGCGATTGAGCGACGAGAAGGTGCCCGTGCCGAGGCGATCATGCGGGAACACTCTCGATTGGCGCAACGCAACCTGAGTGATGCCATGCGCAGCACCCAAACCGCTGAATGGCCCGGGGGTAACTTGATCAAACGCAGCCTGCCATGAGACCTTGTCGCAAAGCCTCGAGAGAAGCTGCAGTGCCTGTCGCCGGATCAGTTTCACTTCAGTGTCTAAACGGTATAGTCTGCGGTGCCAAAGCCCATGGGCGGCCTGTATTTTTCTCCCCTTTGAAGAGTAAGCCATGCTGAATCATTTGCGTTTATCGGTGCTGTTTGCGGGATGGGTGACTGTCACCCAAATGGCTGTTGCCCAAGAGGTGGTGTTGAAGTTTCACCATATTTGGCCCACCACCGCCATGGCTCCAACCCGTGTGATCGCTCCTTGGTGCGAGAGGATTGCCGCTGAATCAAAAAACCGGTTGAAGTGCCAGATGTTGCCCGCCATGTCTGGCGGCGGCACGCCGGCCCAATTGGTCGACCGAGTGCGCGATGGCGTGGACGATTTGGTCATCACCCTGCCGGGCTATACCGCTGGACGTTTTCCCGCCATGGAAGTGTTTGAGTTGCCTTTTTTGACCAATTCCGCCGAAGTGGCTGCCTCTGCGGCTTGGGACTATTTGCAAAAAAATGCCCTCAAAGAATTTCCTGGCACCAAAATTTTGGCAGTCTGGGTGCATGACGAAGGCTATGCCCACACCGCTACCAAACACATCAAAACGCTGGATGATTTCAAAGGCCTCAAGATGCGAGCGCCCACCCGTTTGACTAACAAGTTGTTAGCCAAGCTGGGTGCGACACCGGTGGGCATGCCGGTGCCGGCCGTGGCAGATGCTCTGTCCAAAGGAACCATTGACGGTTTCTTGTTGCCATGGGAAGTCATCCCTGGGTTCAAGCTACAAGAGATGACCAAATTTCATACCGAGACGCATCCTTCCAAGCCGGCCATGTACTCGGCTGTGTTTGTTTTTGCCATGAACCAATCGCGTTACGACAGTTTGGCACCCGACGTCAAAGCCGTGATAGACCGCAACAGTGGCCCGTTGCTGTCGAAACAAATTGGCAAGGTATGGGACGAGAGCCAAGCGGCGGGCCGCCAATCTGCGCAAACACGCGGCAACACCGTGTGGGTGCTGTCTGCCACCGAGACTGAACAATGGATGAAAGCCGCTGCGCCCTTGCGCGATGAATGGTTTGACGAAGTGGGAAGACGTGGATTGAATGGCCGCCAATTGCTGCAAGACGCCACCGACTTGTTGGCCAAACACAAAAAGTGAGCCGACTTCTCGCCCGAATGACTGCTTGGTGCGCCATCGTCGGTGCGGCCTTGGCTTTGTTGATCGGTGCCATGACCACTTGGAGTGTCATCGGTCGCGCCTTGTTTCAAGCCCCCGTGCAAGGCGATGTTGAAATGGTGCAAATGGGCATTGCGCTCAGTCTTTCGCTGTGTTTGCCTTGGTGCCAGTGGCGCAGAGGCCATATTTTGGTGGACTTCTTCACACAAAAAGCCTCAGACAACACCGTGTCCCAACTCGATGCCCTGGGTTGTGCGCTGTTGGCCTTGATGTATGCGGTGTTGTCTTGGCGCTCAGCGGCCGGTGCTGCGGTCGCCTATGAAACTTTTGAAGCGACCATGATCTTGGGATTGCCAATGTGGTGGGCCTATGCCTGTTTGGCCCCGGGCTTGGCATTGGCAGCGCTGGTGGCTGTGTTGCAGGCGTGGCAGTTGTTTCGGGGTCGCGCCACAGCGCAAACCGAAGCCGAGGCAGTGTCATGATGTCACCCACCACCATCGGATTGGCCATGTTTGCCCTGATGCTGGTTTTGATGGCGGTGCGGGTGCCTATTGCTGCGGCCATGTTCATTCCAGGCGCGTTGGGTTATTGGGCGATCAACAACGAAATGGCCTTGTTGAATTTGCTCAAAGGCAGTGCCGTTGCCCGTTTGACCGTCTATGAATTGAGCGTTATCCCCCTGTTTTTATTGATGGGTAATTTCGCCACGCAAGGTGGATTGAGCAGAGACTTGTTTCGCGCGGCTTCAGCCTTTATCGGCCATGTGCGTGGCGGTCTGGCCATGGCGGCCATTTTGAGCGCGGCAGCTTTCGGCGCGGTATGCGGCTCATCGGTGGCGACATCGGCCACGATCACTCAAGTGGCGTATCCTGAGATGAAAGCCCAAGGGTATCAGGGGCGGTTGTCCACCGCGACTTTGGCCACGGGTGGCACATTGGGTATTTTGATACCGCCTTCCGTGCCCTTGGTGGTCTATGCCATATTGACCGAACAAAACATCGCCAAGCTGTTTGCTGCTGCTATCGTGCCCGGTATCTTGGCTGCGCTGGGTTATATCGCGGTGATTTCCTTGTATTGCAAATGGCGTCCTGACATGGCCGCGCCCAGCGAAAAATCGACCTATGCAGCTCGCTGGCAAGCGCTTTGGAAAATCTGGCCGGTGCTCATGATTTTTGCAGTGGTGTTTGGTGGCATTTACGGCGGCATGTTCTCTCCGACTGAAGGAGCGGCCGTTGGCGCATTGCTCACTTTTGCGGTCGGTTTAGCTCGGGGTGAACTCCAAGGTGCAGGCATGCGTCAAGCGCTGCTCAGCACGGCAGAGACCAGTGCCATGGTGTTCATGATTTTTTTGGGTGCCGACATGATGAATGCCGCGCTGGCCTTGTCTGCCATGCCAGCATTGGTGGCAGACTGGGTCAGCCATTTGCCCGTGATACCGATCGTGGTGGTGATGGCCGTCATGGTGCTGTATGTGGTCTTGGGTTGCGTCATGGACGAGTTGTCGATGTTGTTGCTCACCATTCCTGTTATTTTTCCTGCCATCATGCAATTGGATTTGTGGGGCTTGCCGCCCGATCTCAAAGCCATTTGGTTTGGCATTTTGGTGTTGATGACCGTGGGCATCGGCTTGATTGCGCCGCCCGTGGGTTTGAATGTGTATGTGGTGAATAACCTGGCTCGCGATGTACCCATGTCGGAAACCTACAAAGGCGTGTTCCCTTTTCTGGCCTGGGATGTTGTGCGTTTGTTGCTGCTGTTGTTCTTCCCAGGGTTGTGTTTGTGGCTGGTGAGAATGATGTGATGGATTTTTTTGACAACTTGCCTTGGGCGTGGGCACTCGTAGCAGGATTGGTGGGATTGCAAATTGGCAGCTTCATTAATTTGCTGGTATGGCGACTGCCGCAAATGATGCAACACCAATGGCAACGTGAATTTGCGTTGGCCAACCAGCAGCAAAAGATCGTTCCACCTGTTTTCAATTTGGCGTTTCCGAGATCGCATTGCACCTCTTGTCACACGCCACTGCGTGTGCGCGATTTGGTGCCGGTGCTGAGTTTTTTGTGGCTCAAAGGCCAATGTGCCCATTGCGGTGCCAAAGTGTCGTGGCGTTACCCGTTGGTGGAAACCTCAGTGGCCCTGTTGTGGGCGGGTTGTGTTTGGTATGCCGGACCCACAGCCGCCGCATTGGCTTGGGCAGTGTTTGCAACGGTATTGATTGCGCTGGCTTTGATCGATGCAGACACCATGTTGTTGCCCGATAGCCTCACATTGCCTCTGTTATGGGGAGGCATGTTGTGTGCCTCGCTCGGTTGGATACCTGTGACGCTAGATCAAAGCGTATGGGGTGCCGCATTGGGTTATGGTTTGCTGTGGTCTGTGC
Source organism: Burkholderiales bacterium (assembly GCA_005789825.1). Taxonomy (GTDB): domain Bacteria; phylum Pseudomonadota; class Gammaproteobacteria; order Burkholderiales; family Burkholderiaceae_C; genus Limnohabitans. Next base: position 17,737 of record SXWY01000187.1, read on the forward strand.
AAGCGGTATTCGGTTGGTTCACGGGCAAACAAGGCATGGGTGAAGGCGATTTCAAATTGTTGGCGGCACTGGGGGCTTGGTTGGGCTGGACCGCTTTGCCTGCTTTGCTGTTGTTGGCCTCGGTCAGCGGCGTGTTGTTCGCGATTTACAAGCGCGTGCGCGGACGACTCAAAGCCGGTGAGCCTTTGCCTTTTGGTCCGCATCTGGTGCTGGGCTCGGGTTTGTTCAAAGTGTTGACGCCATGGCATGTATGGGGCATGTGAGCCCTGCCGTAAAGTGTTTTGAGGAGTTCAATGATGGGTCTGGTTATAGATTGTCACGGTCACTACACCACGGCGCCCAAGGCGCTTGAAGCATGGCGTAACCGTCAGATCGCGGGCATCAGCGATCCCGCCAACATGCCTCGCGCTGCTGAGCTTCGAATCAGCGACGACGAATTGCGCGAAAGCATAGAAAGCAATCAGCTGCGATTGATGAAACAGCGGGGCAGTGACATCACATTGTTCTCGCCGCGTGCTTCATTCATGGCCCACCACATTGGCGACTTTGCCGTGTCTTCCACCTGGGCGGCCATTTGTAACGAATTGTGTTTTCGGGTGTCCACTTTGTTTCCCGACCACTTTGTGCCTGTGGCCATGCTGCCGCAGTCGCCGGGGGTTGACCCGGCCACTTGTATCCCTGAGTTGGAGCGCTGCGTCAAAGACCATGGTGTGGTCGGTATCAACCTAAACCCCGATCCTTCCGGTGGGCATTGGACCAGCCCACCGCTGAGTGACAAGCATTGGTATCCGATTTACGAAAAAATGGTCGAGTACGACTTGCCGGCCATGATCCATGTGTCTACCAGTTGCAATGCATGTTTTCACACCACAGGCGCACATTACTTGAATGCAGACACCACAGCCTTCATGCAGTGCCTGACCAGCGACTTGTTCAAAGATTTCCCCACCTTGAAATTTTTGATTCCCCACGGCGGCGGTGCGGTGCCCTACCACTGGGGGCGGTTTCGGGGCTTGGCGCAAGAATTGAAAAAGCCTTTGTTAGAAGAACATTTGCTCAACAACATTTATTTCGACACCTGTGTGTATCACCAACCCGGTATTGACCTGCTCAACACGGTGATTCCTGTGAAAAACATTTTGTTTGCATCCGAAATGATTGGTGCGGTGCGCGGCATGGATCCGCAAACAGGTTATTTCTTTGACGACACCAAGCGCTATATAGAAAACAGTTTGATCTTGGACGGCTACGACCGTGAAATGATTTATGAGGGCAATGCACGCAGGGTGTTTTCTCGACTCGATACCCGACTCAAGCAGAAAGGTTTGTGACATGCACTATCCACTGGGAACCGTCAAACGCCATATCGTTCGGGCTGACCCGGCGGTGGCTGACAAACTGGGTCAATTCGGCGTGGCCACAGTGCACGAAGCCATGGGCCGCTTGGGGTTGATGCACACCGTGATGCGCCCGATTTATGCGGGTGCGCGTGTCAGCGGTACCGCTGTCACGGTGTTGCTGCACCCGGGTGACAACTGGATGATGCATGTGGTGGCCGAGCAAATCCAGCCGGGTGATGTGGTGGTAGCCGCCATCACTGCGCCATGTACCGATGGTTATTTCGGGGATTTGTTGGCCACGTCTTTCATGGCACGCGGTGCACGCGCCTTGGTGATCGACGCAGGTGTTCGCGATGTGGCCGAACTCACGCAGATGGGTTTTCCGGTGTGGAGCCGTGCAATCAGCGCCAAAGGCACCATCAAAGCCACGGTGGGATCTGTGAATGTGCCGGTGGTGTGTGCCGGAGCCATGGTGCACCCCGGCGATGTGGTGGTGGCCGACGACGACGGTGTGGTGGTGGTACCTGTGTCGGTGGCGGCATCTGTGGCTGATGCCGCCGCAGCACGCGAAGCCAATGAAGGCGAGAAACGGGCGAAGCTGGCGTCGGGTGTGCTGGGCTTGGACATGTACAACATGCGTGAAGCCTTGGCCAAAGCCGGTTTGAAGTACATCGATTGACACGCTTGACATGACATGAGCAAACCCACTTCAGGCGATTTCACCAAAACCCAAGGTTGGCTCGATTGGCACGACGGTCCCACCAAACCGCGTTTTGTGTTGCCCGCAGGAGCGGTGGATGCACACTGCCATGTGTTTGGGCCGGGCGATACTTTTTCTTATGCGCCTGAGCGCAAATACACACCGTGTGATGCGTCTGCCGAGCAGTTGTTTGCCTTGCGTGACCATTTGGGCTTTGACAAAAATGTGGTGGTGCAAGCCACTTGCCACGGTGCTGACAACCGTGCTTTGTTGGATGCTTTGCAGCGTTCGCAAGGACGTGCGCGAGGGGTTGTCACGGTCAAGCGCAGCATTGGCGATGAAGCATTGCAAGCCATGCATGATGCTGGTGTGCGCGGTGTGCGGTTCAATTTCGTCAAGCGATTGGTGGACTTCACGCCCAAAGACGAGTTGATGGAAATCGCCTCTCGCATCAAAGCCTGGGGCTGGCATGTGGTGATTTATTTTGAAGCGATCGACCTGCCCGAACTGTGGGATTTCTTCACCGCCTTGCCCACCACGGTGGTGGTCGATCACATGGGGCGGCCCGATGTGTCCAAGCCCATGAACGGCCCGGAGTTCAGTTTGTTCATGCAGTTCATGCGCGAGCATCCGAACGTGTGGAGCAAAGTGTCATGCCCCGAACGCTTGAGCCTGACTGGTCCGAAAGCCTTGCACGGTGAAACAGCCCCGTACCGCGATGTGGTGCCGTTCGCTCGCCATGTGGTCGAGAGCTTTCCCGACAGGGTGTTGTGGGGCACCGACTGGCCGCATCCGAATTTGAAAGACCAC
>SXWY01000188.1 GCA_005789825.1 Burkholderiales bacterium
CCGGCCAGCGGATGGCTGCTGGGCAAGGCCGCCATGAACGGCTCGTCGTACAAAGGCGCAATGGCCAGTCCGGTGTCGGGAAACGGTTCGGCCATGATGGCGCAGTCGATCTCACCGGTGCGCAGCATCTCCAACAATTTCACCGTGAAATTTTCTTGCAGCATCAGCGGCATTTGCGGCGACATGTCGATACTGTGGCGCACCAGTTCGGGCAACAAATAAGGCGCAATCGTGTAGATGACACCCAAGCGCAACGGGCCGGCCAACGGGTCCTTGCCGCGCTTGGCGATTTCTTTGATGTTGGCGGCTTGCTCGAGCACACTTTGTGCTTGCCGAATGATGTCTTCACCCAACGGCGTGACCGCCACTTCATTGGCGCTGCGCTCAAACAATTTGACTTGCAATTCTTCTTCCAGGTTTTTGATGCCGACCGACAAAGTGGGCTGAGACACAAAGCAAGCCTCTGCGGCGCGACCGAAATGTTTTTCACGCGCCAGTGCAACGATGTACTTGAGTTCTGTGAGTGTCATGGTGGGTTCAGGCTTTGAGGAAGTCGGATTTTCCACCTAACCAGCGTTGCACATGTCGCTCGGCCCTGTCGGGGTATTGATCGAGCATCACGGGTGCGAGTTGCTGTGCCCATTGCAGCAGTTCGGTGTCGGTGGCCAAATCGGCGAAACGCAGCATGGCAGCGCCACTTTGCCGTGCGCCCAAAAACTCTCCCGGCCCGCGAATCTCTAAATCGCGTCTGGCGATTTCAAATCCATCACCGGTTTCCACCATGGCACGCAAGCGCTGTCTGGCGCTGTCGCTCAGCCGCCCATGCTCGCCCAAGGCATACAACAACACGCAAGCAGAGGCTGCTGCACCGCGCCCGACCCGTCCGCGCAATTGGTGCAATTGGCTCAAGCCAAACCGCTCGGCATGCTCAATCACCATCAACGATGCGTTGGGCACATCCACGCCCACCTCGATCACGGTGGTGCTGACCAGCACGCCCATTTGTCCTTGCACAAACAAAGACATGACCGCTTTTTTTTCGGCTTGCGGCATGCGCGAATGCAATAAACCAATCATCACATCGGGTAAGGCACGGCACAGTTGTTCATGGGTATCGGTGGCGTTGCGCAAATCCAGCGCTTCGCTTTCTTCAATCAGCGGACATACCCAGTAAATCTGTCTGCCCTCTTGCAATTGGGCGCGTATGCGTTCAATGATTTCATCCCGCCGTGTCTCGGCCACCAGTTTGGTGACGATGGGCGTGCGCCCCGGCGGCAGCTCGTCGATGGTGGACACATCCAAGTCAGCGTAATAGCTCATGGCCAGGGTGCGCGGTATGGGTGTGGCGCTCATCATCAACAGATGCGGTTCTTGGGGCACGGTGTCGGTGTGTTCTTCAACGCTGTCGGCGTCAGACAATTTTTGCCGCAGCGCCAAACGTTGCGCCACCCCAAAGCGGTGTTGCTCGTCGATGATGGCCAAACCCAACGACTTGAAACGCACCTTGTCTTGGATCACCGCGTGCGTGCCGATCACCAACGCGGCTTGGCCATTCGCGACCATGGCCAACATGGCATCGCGTTCCTTTTTTTTCTGGCTGCCTGTCAACCAAGCCACTTGTAAGCCCAGGGGTTGCAGCACAGGGGCGAGCCAGCCCACGAGCTTGGCGAAATGTTGTTCGGCCAATATTTCGGTCGGCGCCATCAACGCACATTGCCATCCCGCGTCTATGCATTGCGCCGCAGCCAATGCCGCCACCACCGTTTTCCCCGAACCCACATCGCCTTGCAACAAGCGGTGCATCGGCACGGCTCGCGCCAGGTCGTTGGCGATGTCATGCACCACGCGTTGTTGTGCGCGGGTCAATGCAAAAGGCAGTCTGGCCTGCAATTGCGCCAGCACGCCCTCTGCACGCGGGCTGTGCGCCAACACCGGTGCATTCAACAACTGGCGTTCACGCTTGGCTTTCCATTGCGAAAGTTGTTGCGCCAACAATTCTTCGGCTTTCAAACGTTGCCAGGCCGGGTGGCTGCGGTCTTCCAATTCGCCCAGCGACACTTCGGGCGGCGGATGGTGCAAAAACTGCAAGCTCTCGCGCAAGCCCCACGTGCGCGGTGGCAAATGCTCGGGAGCAATGGTCTCTGCGAATGCATCGCTTTGCACAGCACGGGCCAGACCGCCCAGCACCGCTTTGCGCAAATACGCCTGCGGCAATTCGGCGGTGCTGGGGTAGACCGGTGTCAGCGCGGCTGCCAGCGGCACACCCGCAGCCTGCACCGTGGGATGCATCATGGTGTAGCCCATGAAGCCGCCGCGCAATTCACCGCGCAAACGCACATGGCGTCCGACCTCCAAGGCCTTTTGCATATTGGGGTAGAAATTGAAGAACCGCAGTGTGCAAATGTCTGTGCCATCGCTCACCACCGCTTGCAATTGGCGTCTGGGCTTGAACACCACCTGACAGCTTTGCACCACGGCTTCAAACTGCAGCAGATCACCATCGCGGGCATCGGCCAAACGACCCAGCCGGGTTTCGTCCTCGTAGCGCAATGGCAGATGCAAAGCCAAATCGATCGGACGCAACAAACCCATTTTGCGCAACGCTTTTTGCGGCACAGACAAGGGTTTGCGATCTGCAGAAGCGGCAGTGGGTCTGTCAACAGGCATGGGGTTTCGATTGTGCCTGTTGCCCTTGTCAGGGCTGGAGCCCGAAGGCTTGCAGCACGCACCGGGCCGCGGCCAAGTCCCAGCCCGCCCAACCGCAGCTTTTGAAAAACACCGGCCCAGTTTTGCTCTGCCGTGAACTGGTCTGGCCACGCACCACATCTTGCAAACTCGGGCATTGCGTCACATCACAACCGGCTTGCAACATGTCACCGGCTTCATGGTCTGCGTCGCGTGTGTCAACCACCACCCGACCGTGATGCGCCATGTAGACGCAAACCTCGGGCGCCCACTCGACCATGTCAGGCGTGAACGCACCCACTGCACACACGAACGCATCGTCTCTGGGCGTAGCCCGCATCGCGACCTGCTGTGCGCTGGTGGCGGTCACGACCAAACTGCATTCAGCCAGCGCGTCATCCGGCTTGTCCACCACTTGCGCCTGCAAACCCAGCTTGACCGCGTGTTGCACCAATGCTTCGGCACTGGCGCGA
>SXWY01000189.1 GCA_005789825.1 Burkholderiales bacterium
ACCCCTGCTGGCCCAGGCTTTGCCCGGGCAGGGGCTTGGCGGCCAGCGGGCCGATGTCACCCAAGCCCAACACGGCTGTGCCGTTGGTGATGACAGCTACTAAGTTGCCCCGGCTGGTGTATTTGTAAGCGTTGTTTGGGTCTTTGACGATCTCTTCGCAAGGCGCGGCCACACCGGGCGAATACGCCAGCGACAAGTCGTGTTGGTTCACCAGCTGCTTGGTGGCGTGGATCGCGACTTTGCCGGGCGTGGGGAACTCATGGTATTCAAGCGCGGCTTTGCGCAATTGCGCACGGGCTTGAGGGCTGGTGTGGTCGTTGGCGGCCACTTTGGGATCACTCATGCAGGTCTTTCGGTCAAGGCAAGGTCAAAACTTGTACGTGTATTCAGCAATGTAAGAGTCACTTTCATGGGCATGTGTGTGGGCGTCCCAAGAACGCGCCCAACGGAGCTCCAGTTCATGGTGTTCGCCGATATCAAAGCTGGGCCCTAAGCGAAATTTGTTGACATCATGGCCGCTGCTGCCATCCAAGCTGCGTTGCACCCTGACGCCCATGATGAAGCCGAAAAAACCGCGTTCATAACGCAGCGCGGCATCGCTGTAGCCGTAGTAATAGCTTTCACTGTCCCCTTTGGCACGCCCGACCAATCCGCGGAAATACATGCCCAAGTCGCCTTGGAGTGGGATGTTCTTGCGCACCCGCACAGCGACTTTGTAGAGATTGCTAAAGCTGGTGACACCATCGCTGACTTCCTTGTCGCGCTCACCCTCGAACAACAGGTCAATACGGTGTATGGGTCCGTTTTTGAAACTCAGGCTCGGGATCAAGGTGAGGCCTTTGCCATGGCTTAAGTTGTCTGCCATTTTCTCGTGCTCGTATTCCACCCCGAACTCTGGTCGTCCGCCCCACAACAAGGTTTCCGCCATCGCTGTGACTGTCAGCATGCCAGCGGCCAAGACAACAAATGCATATCGGGCTAAAGACAGGTGGGGGTGCATGGAGCAGAGAAAAATTTCTCTGAGCATACAACGAACAACCGCCCAACTGACGCAGTGCGTGCCGCTTGCAAACGGCGTATTCAAGCGGCCAGCCATTGCATGGCTTTGGCGCGCAAAGCGGTTTGTTTGCCGCCCAGCACAAAGCCGCGACAGCGACCGTCATCCGCCATGAATCGCCACACATGCTCTTCGCTGGCTTGCCAGTGGCCAGCAGTGCCTGGCTCTGGCAGTGCCAGCAACAACGCAAACGCAGGTGTTTTTACCGCCACCGGCATGACCGGAAACACCACATCGGTGGGCTGGCCCGCCAGCGTCGCGCCCAAAGCCCGCGCTGCCGTCATGATCGGCATGACATAGGGCAACACACGATCGCCCGCAGACGCATATTGCGCCACATCGCCCAAGGCATACACATGCGGGTCGCTGGTTTGCAATTGGTGGTTCACCCGCACGCCACGCTCGCATGCCAAGCCAGCCTCTGCCAGCCATGCGGTGTCGGGACGCAAACCAATGGCACTCAGCACCAAGTCCACGTGCAAGCACTCACCGCTGTGCAGTTGCGCTTGCAGGCGGGTGCCGTGTTGCGAAACTTGGGTGACGTGGTTGTGCCAATGGCAGACCACGCCCAAAGCGCCAAGCGCTTGGGCCAAAGGCTCGCTCGCTGCGGGCGGCAGCAAGGCCGACAAAGGACGCGTTGCCGGATCCACCACATGCACCAAAAAACCCGCGCCCGCCAAGTCGTTGGCAAACTCGCAACCGATGAGGCCAGCGCCCATGATCAATACCCGTGCGCCGGGTTGCAAGCGCTCGCGAAGCTGTGCGTAATCGGCCCATTGGTTCACCGACAAAACACGGTCGGCTGCATCACCCTCCAGCGGTAAGCGAATCGGTTCGGCGCCTTGGGCCAGCACCAAGCGGCTGTAGGTAAACACCTGCGTGTCTGTATGCAGTTCTTGTTTCGCCAAGTTCAACGCGTGCGCACGTCTGTGCGTATGGCATTGCACATGCAAACTGGCGGCCAAGTCAGAGGCTTGGCCATTGACCAATTGCTGGGCAGATTTGCCTTGGGCAAAAGCCGTGGACAAGGCGGGTTTGGGATAGCCATCCCCCGAGGAAGCCGTGATCAGAACCACTGGGGTTTGGCTGTCGTGCTTGCGAAATTCTTTGATGCTGGTCCAGCCGGCCAAGCCGCTGCCCAGAACCACCACGGGGGCGTCTGACATGCTCAGACCTCGACCATTTCGAAATCGGCCTTGGCCACGCCGCAGTCCGGGCAGGTCCAGTCGGCGGGCACATCGGCCCAGCGGGTCCCCGCAGCGATGTTGTCTTCGGGGCGACCAGCGGCTTCGTCATAAATGAAACCGCAGACGATGCAAACATAGGTGTTGAAAGCGTTGCTCATAGAAAAATCCTAAATCGCGTGAAAAAAAGGGGAGTATCGCTAACGCAGCCGGTCAGGCCGTGGCTTGTTGTAAGCGGGCTTTGTAATGGTTGGCATGCCGCTCTTCGACTTTGGCCAACGCGGCAAAGCGCTTTTGCGCCTTAACCAAGGTGGCGGCAAATTGCGCCGCATGAGTTTTGGACTCGTCGATTTGTTCGTTGATTTCTGCCACGGCCGCTGCGTTGCTTTCTTCTTCCGCGGTGCGGCGGAATGAAGGATACATCTCGGTGTACTCGTAGGTTTCGCCGTCGATGGCTATTTGCAATGCCTTGGCCGGCGTCATGTCGGCTTTGGGGTAGAGCAAATCGAGGTGGCCGAACGCATGTTGCAATTCTTGATCGGCGGTTTCCTCAAACGTGCGGGCGGTTTCCTCGTCGCCCATGGCGCGGGCGATGCGGGCGAAATAGCGGTACTTGGTGTGTGCCATGGATTCGCCGGCAAAGGCGGCTTCCAGGTTGGCCATGGTTTGGATGGCGGGGCGTTGCTGGGTGTGCATGAGAACTCCTGTGATTGATGAAATAAATCGGAACAGGAGAAATGATAGAGGCAGCTAATATAAATTACCAATTGATTGTTACTAACGCATTGATAGAAACAATCCTTGACCCAGGTTCAGGCCAGATCAGCCCAAGGCATGAGATCGACGCCCTCGCGGGCGTAGCGCGTATCGCCGCCATACACCAAGCCCAGGTGGATGGCTGAATAGTGACCACGTTCTGTCGCGTATTTGTGCCACTTTTTCAAGTGACCAAACGCGTCCGAAGCTACGCTGGGGCCTGACTTCATCTCGATGGCCGCCATTTGTTGCGCGGTTTGAATGCCAAGCAGTGCAGCCGCCAAGCCGACATCCGTCATGTAGAGCTTGGGCGCTTTGATCAAGCGTTTGCCAAAGCTGGCAAAGTGCGGGCGCACAAAATGCACCAGGTAGCAGGTCTCCAGTATCGATAGCCAGCTCTTGGCAGTCTTGTTAAAGAATGGCTTTGCTCGGGCTGAGGCCTTGGACGCGAACGGCGTGAACAATCAACCGCGCATCAGGGCTTCGATCTCATCTGGATCTACCGGCACGCCCCGGCTGATCAATTCGCAACCGTTGGCGGTGACGATGGCGTCGTCTTCAATGCGAATACCGATGTTCCAAAACGCTTCAGGTACACCGTCGGCGGGACGCACATACAGACCGGGCTCTAAGGTCAGCACCATGCCTTCGCGCAAAACGCGGCTGGGGCGGGGCTGCACCATGGCGCCGGTGACCGGGTCGGCTTTGGCGGGCGCTGAAGTGGCTTCACCGGGTTCGATATAGCTGCCGCAATCGTGCACATCCATGCCCAGCCAGTGGCTGGTGCGGTGCATGTAGAACGGAAAATAGGCTTTTTTCTCCAGCACATCGTCCAGCAAACCGTGTTTGTCATGCGAGAGCAAACCGGTGTCCAGAAGTCCTTGGGACAGTACTTTGACAGCGGCTTCGTGCGGGTCGTTGAAACGTGCGCCGGGTTGCGTGGCGTCAGCGGCGGCGATTTGCGCGGCCAGCACGATGTCATACAACGCGCGTTGCGGCCCGCCGAAACGACCGTTCGCAGGAAAGGTGCGGGTGATGTCCGACGCATAGCCGTCCAGTTCGCAACCGGCATCGATCAACACCAGCTCGCCATCGCGCACCGGCGCGGTATCGGCGCGGTAATGCAGCACACAGGCGTTGGCACCAGCGGCAACGATCGAGGTGTACGCGGGAAACTGAGCGCCGTGCAAACGGAATTCATGCAGCAATTCGGCTTCCAAATGAAATTCATGCACGGCTTGCCCTTGTCGCAACATGCGAGCGCTCAACTGCATGGCGCGCACATGGGCGCCAGCACTGATGCGCGCGGCGCGGCGCATGGTGTCTTGTTCGGTGGCGTCTTTGACCAACCGCATTTCATCGAGCAAACTGCACACATCTTGTTGCGTGGCGGGACAAGAGACACCCATGCGGGCGCGCCCGCGCACTTGGTTGAGCCACCCCTCTACTTGTGCGGACAGGCCGTCGTGCGTGGCGAAAGGAAACCACACGCTGGTTTGGTTTTCCAGCAGTTTGGGCAGCTCTTTGTCGAGCTCGCCGATTGAATGGGCGCTGTTCACACCCAACGCCGAAGGCGCGGCTTGCGGGCCCAAACGTATACCGTCCCAAATTTCACGCTCGACATCTTTGGGCTGGCAAAACAAACTGCTGTGACCATTGGCGGCCAACACCAAACAAGCGTTGGGCTCGGTAAAACCCGTCAAATAATAAAAATAGCTGTCATGCCGGTAAGGAAAATCCGCATCCCGATTGCGGCTGCGTTCTGGTGCGGTGGGAATGATGGCCACACCGCCTGCACCCAATTGCGCCGCCAAAGCAGCGCGGCGTTTTGCATAAATAGAGGTCATGTCGGGATTGTAGGAGTCGTCCACCTGCCCGCATTGCTGGGATGACAAAACCTTGGCAAGGCATGGACTCATCCATGGTTCAGCTGAGCCAGTCGCTCGGGTGTGCCCACGTCCACCCACAAGCCGTCATACACCGCGGCACTGACCAAGCCACGGTCCATGGCGGCTCTGAGCATGGGCGCCAAGGGTGCTTTCACGCCGTCAGGGTTGCCCGCCGCGATCGGGCACCAGTCGGCTTCAAAAAAAGCGCGCTTATAAAGCGCGATCGTGCTGAAGGTGAAAAGTGCATTGCTGTGTTGTGCTGCATGCGGGCTTGCGTTGCCATTGAAAGAAACCGAAGACGAAGGGGGTTTGGCCATGTTGAGCGCCAAACCTTTGTTCGATAAACCAAAATCGCCCAGCGGGTTGTGCGCGGGGTTGGGCACCAGCCAAATATGCGCCAAGCACGGACTGTTTTGAAAGTTGGCAAAAGCCTGTGCAGAAAACTCAAAATCTGGCGCGAACACATCGCCTGCGGCGACCCAAAACACATCGCCTAGCCAAGGCAGCGCCCGCACAATGCCGCCAGCAGTTTCCAGCGCCTCACCCGCCCCTCTCCCCTCGTGGGAATAGCGCAATTGCACGCTGGCAGCGTCAGCCCAAGCCGGTTCAGGGGCGTGACCCATGGGGGGCGTGAAGCATTCGCCAAAAACGGGCTCGATTTGGTCGCCCAACCAACCAGTGTTGATCACGGCAGAACGAACACCTGCCCGGGCCAACGCCTGCAGGGGGTACCACAGCAAAGGCTGGCCACGAACTGGCAACAAAGGCTTGGGCGTGACATCGGTCAGCGGACGCATTCGCTCGCCACGACCGGCGGCCAGCAACATGGCGCTGGCGGGCCATGCAGTTGCGTTGGAAAGGGGCTGGATTGACACAATGGCAAAGTGTAGCCAGCGCATGCACCGCCGAATGAAGTCGTTGGGTGAACTTGTTCCAAGCAAATGCAAAGCTTGTTTCACCTTTGCCCCTCGGCTCTGAAGGCTGGGGGCCGGCAAATCGGTTTGGTTAAAATAATAGGTTGCCCTTTCTCACCCCCTTTTTTTTACGGAGCCACCCATGGCCAACCACCAACAAATGGCCAGTGCGATTCGCGCATTGGCAATGGATGCGGTTCAACAAGCCAATTCGGGCCACCCCGGGGCTCCCATGGGCATGGCAGACATCGCCGTCGCCTTGTGGGGTGAGCATTTGAAACACAACCCCTCCAACCCGCATTGGGCAGACCGCGACCGGTGTGTGCTGTCTAACGGTCACGGCTCGATGTTGATTTATGCGTTGTTGCATCTCACCGGATACGACTTGCCGATGAGCGAGCTGAAAAACTTCCGCCAACTGCACAGCAAAACCGCCGGCCATCCGGAAGTTGGTATCACCCCGGGGGTGGAAACCACCACTGGCCCCTTGGGACAAGGCATCACCAACGCGGTGGGCATGGCATTGGCAGAAAAACTGCTGGCTGCTGAATTCAACCGCCCCGGACACGACATCGTCCACCACCACACCTATGTGGTCTTGGGCGACGGTTGC
>SXWY01000190.1 GCA_005789825.1 Burkholderiales bacterium
GACTATGAAAAAGTGCGTTTGCAACATGCCAACAAAAAGCAAACGCCGTTGTTGCCATTGGCCAAAGCCCGGGCGAATGCCCCGCATATCGATTGGCCGGCGTATGTACCGACCACGCCACGTTTCATCGGCAAGCGGCTGTTCAAAAACTTCGACTTGGCCGAGTTAGAACCGTTCATTGATTGGGGTCCGTTTTTCCAAACCTGGGATTTGGCTGGCCCCTTCCCCGCCATTTTGAAAGACGAAGTGGTGGGCACCGAAGCGCAACGTGTGTTCAGTGATGGCAAGCGCATGTTGAAGCGCTTGGTTGAAGGCCGCTGGTTGAACGCGCACGCGGTGGTCGGTTTGTACCCTGCCAACAGTGTGGGCGACGACATCGTGCTGTGGACCGATGAAACACGCACACAACGCGCCATGACTTGGTGCGGCTTGCGTCAGCAAACCGAAAAGCCGGTGCATGACGGCGTACAAAACCCTAACCGTTGTTTGTCGGATTTTGTCGCGCCTTTCACAGACGCGAATGGCCAACCCACCGGCTACCAAGACTATGTCGGCGTGTTCGCCGTCACCTCTGGTTTGGGTGTCGAAGCCAAAGAAAAATATTTCATGGACGACCATGACGATTACAGCGCGATCATGTTGAAAGCCTTGGCAGACCGATTGGCAGAAGCCTTCGCCGAATGCATGCACGCGCGAGTGCGGCGAGACCTGTGGGGCTATGCCGCCGGTGAGCAACTCAGCACTGAAGAACTGGTGAAAGAAAAATACCAAGGCATTCGCCCGGCGCCCGGCTACCCGGCATGCCCGGACCACAGCGTGAAAAAGCAAATGTTCGAGTTGCTGCAATGCGCCGACATCGGCATGACACTCACCGAAAGCTTGGCCATGACACCTGCGGCCAGCGTCAGCGGTTTTTACATCGGTCATCCGGATGCGTGTTATTTCAATGTCGGGCGCATCGGCGACGATCAAGTGCAAGACCTCGCGCACAGACAAGGCGTGGCAGAAAAAGATTTGCTCAGGTTGCTGGCGCCGAATTTGTAAGTTGGTTTTGTGTAGAGGCCTTGAAAGGCAAGCGCCGGGGCCAGCACAGCATACGTGTCAATAGTCAGTGGTGTGTATGCTTTGTATGGCTAGAAGGCGGTTACGCCAGCCGCGTAGAGGATTATCGATCGCCACAGAGGGAGTGTGCCCCTATGCCCCGCGATCTTCCCCTGATTCACCCCGGCACGATCTTGCTGGAAGACTGGCTCAAACCCATGGCGATCAGCCAGTATGCGCTTGCCAAAGCCATTGACGTGCCACCCCGGCGCATCAATGAAATTGTCAAAGGCTTGCGCGGCATCACCGTGGACACTGCCTTGCGCCTGAGTGTGTTCTTTGGCACCGATGCGCAAAGCTGGGTCAATTTACAAACCCATTACGACACGGAAAACGCCCGCGTTACCATGGCTGGCGTATTGAGACGCATCGTGCCGCGTGAATTGGTCGAAGCTGACGATAGCACCCAAGCGTAGTTTGCCGAACTACACACGCTGACTTCCCCAAAGGCCGGGAATTTTGGACAGAAACCGGGCGCTGGCGCTGCACCGACGTTGGCACGCGCAACATTTCTAGACATTGGACATGTCCTACAAACGGATTAGGTTGTGCCTTCCAGCTCCTAATTTTGTTGGTTAGGCCTCGGCTTCAGTTCTTAGCGCAGCAACTCTGGAAAGGAAGGCGAAAGTACGGTCTTACCTACTAGGTTCTGCACCGCTCTCAAATAAGCGTCAGCAGTATTTCGGCATGCCTCATTTGCTGCGAAACCAGTGTTGAATTCATAGTATTCGTTAACGTCCAGAGTTTTGCCATTTGATGACTCAAGCCTGAGGTCAATGTTCCAGAAGCCATTGGTAAGGCCCTTGGAGGAAGAGAACTCCAGCTTCTTGACCTTGCCTCCCAGTGTTACGCGTGGATTGGTCGCGGCGTATGAGCCTGCAATTTTTAATTCGTCTTCAAATGCTTTCTGGATGTATTGCGTATGGGTTAGGTTGTCGGCGACCTTTAGAGGTCCGAGTGCTCTACAGTTTGAACTAAAGTCGGTCGGACCATCTAGTGCCTTCATCGAAACTGCGTTAGTGCCGATAGCTTTAATGGCCTGATTGTTGCCAGCAGAGATGGCATATCTCTGCGTAGTCGGCGTTTCACAGGCAGCAAGTAGCAGGACTGATACTAGGACAAGTGCTAGATTTTTCATGGGTTGCTCCTCCTGAGCGTTTGATTGCAATGTGTTTATTTAATACTGAGGGTATCGGCCTCTATTTCAGAGACAAATAAGAGGTTTTTTTTCAAAACTAGCGGAATAAAACCAGAACTGTCGACTACATCTGATACCTCCATGAACCAGAAACTGCTTTCAGATGGTCTTGGGCATGCATGAGCTTGATAAAAATTAACCACGAACTCACCCTACTTTTTGCAGTGAAGCCAGCATCTTTTTGAACCCCACAAGCGCTTACAAAATTATCACTATAGCAGCAATTCTATGGTAAGTACAGAAAAATAAGAATACTATTAAATTAACCCATTGCGACTGTCAGTCCGTGCAGACGTAAAAAAACCACCCGGCTTGCACCGGGTGGTTGTCAGTGGCATTAGTTGTGATCTAGAAATAGTTATCTGTGATAAGCCGTTTCGCCGTGGCTGCTGATGTCCAAGCCTTCGCGTTCTTCTTCTTCGCTCACGCGCAGACCGATCACCAAGTCAATCAGTTTGTAGGCAATCAAGGACACCACGGCAGACCAGACAATGGTGGTGGCAACCGCTTGCAACTGGATCCAAACCTGTGAACCGATGCTGTACTGCGGGTTGGCAGCATTGGCCACATAGTCATAGACACCGGTGCCGCCCAGTGAAGGTGCAGCGAACACGCCGGTCAACAAGGCACCGACGATACCGCCGACACCGTGCACACCGAACACATCCAAGCTGTCATCGGCGCCGAGCATGCGTTTGAGGCCATTGACACCCCACAAACACAGCAGACCCGCAACCAAACCGATGATGATTGCGCCGCCGGGGCCGACGAAGCCGCAAGCAGGCGTGATCGCCACCAGACCTGCCACCGCACCAGATGCCGCGCCCAACATCGAGGCTTTGCCTTTGCTCAGCGCTTCACCGGCAATCCAGGCCAAGGTGGCGGCCGCTGTCGCCACCAGTGTGTTGACGAATGCAAGCGCTGTCAAACCGTTGGCTTCCAAGTTGGAACCTGCGTTGAAACCGAACCAGCCCACCCACAAAAGTGCAGCACCGACCATGGTCAGGGTCAGGCTGTGAGGGGTCATGGACTCTTTGCCATAGCCAATGCGTTTGCCGACCATGTAAGCACCGACCAAACCAGCGACCGCTGCATTGATGTGAACCACGGTGCCGCCTGCGAAGTCGAGTGCGCCTTTGGCCCACAACCAACCGGCAGCGGCCGTGACTTTTTCCAATGATGCAGCGTCAGTGATGGCGTCAGGACCGTCCCAATACCAAACCATGTGGGCCACAGGCAAATAGCTGAAGGTGAACCACAGTGCGCAAAACAACAGCACCGCAGAGAACTTCATGCGCTCGGCAAATGCACCGACGATCAAAGCACATGTGATGGCTGCGAAGGTGGCTTGGAAGGCCACGAAAGTTAGCTCAGGGATGTAAACGCCTTTGCTGAACGTGGCACCCAAGGATTCAACCGTCACGCCTTTGAGCATGATTTTGTCGAAAGTCCCAAAAAACGGATTGCTGGACGTGAAAGCCACAGAGTAGCCATACAACACCCACAGCACATAGATCAGGGACGACACAACAAACACTTGCATCAGCACGGACAGCATGTTTTTCGAGCGGACCAAGCCGCCGTAGAACAAAGCCAAACCGGGGATGGTCATCAAAATCACCAAAATGGTGGCGACGGTCATCCAAGCGGTGTCACCTTTGTTGGGAACCGGCGCGGGGGCAGCGGCAGCTTCGGCGGGGGCAGCGGCAGGCGCTTCGGCAGCAGCCGCAGCCGCAGGTGCGGCGGGTGTATCTTCGGCCATGGCAACGCCTGAGGCGAAGACCAGACCCAGGCCCAAGGCCAGCGTGGCTAAGAGTTTTTTCATGGTGGTGTGTCCTTATCGATGAATCAAATAGCCGCGGTGCCGGTCTCGCCGGTGCGGATGCGCACAACCTGTTCCAGGCTGGTCACAAAAATCTTGCCGTCACCGATCTTGCCGGTGCGTGCCGAGTGTTCGATGGCTTCGATCACCTGGTCCACCAAATCTGCAGCCACTGCGGCTTCGATCTTGACCTTGGGCAGAAAGTCCACCACATATTCCGCACCCCGGTACAACTCGGTATGCCCTTTTTGTCGCCCGAAGCCTTTGACTTCGGTGACGGTAATGCCTTGAACCCCGATGGCTGACAAGGCTTCGCGCACCTCGTCTAGCTTGAAGGGTTTGATGATGGCCGTGATCAGTTTCATAGGTTCTCCTAAAGTCGTGGGGCTGCATTCGGTGAACACAGGGCATTCAAAAAAACGCAGTGCAGCTACTCTTAGCAGTCTCTGTGCCAAGCCAAAATCCCCGCACGTTTGCCCCCTATCGGGGCTTGTTGGCGTGCAATCACCGCATGTCGCACTGCTTTGGTGCGGTCATGGCGCTGAGTTCGCACGGTTTTGGTGAATGTTGGGGTGGAAAGGCGAAGCCGATGTCGTTTGCGCAGGTGCACAGTTGCACGGTTTGGGGCCTGAAAGCCCCGGCGGTCACCGTGGAGGTGCATTTGGCCAATGGCTTACCGCAATTTGCCTTGGTGGGTTTGGCCGATACCGAGGTGCGCGAAGCCAGAGAACGGGTGCGCTCGGCGATTTTGAACAGCGGCTTGGTATTCCCTTCCAACAAACGCATCATTGTCAATCTGGCCCCAGCCGATTTGCCCAAGGATTCGGGCCGGTTTGATTTGCCGATCGCTATTGGCATTTTGGCGGCCAGCGAACAAATAGACGGGCAAGCCTTACAACACTATGTGTTTGCAGGAGAACTGTCCTTGTCGGGCGAACTCAGACCGGTTCGGGCTGCCTTGGCCATGTTGCTGGCAGGGCGGCAGCATCTCCCGGATCTGGCCTGGGTGCTGCCCGCACAAAGCGCCGAAGAGGCGGCGGTGCTGCAGGATGCCCGCGTTTACCAGGCCAGCCATTTGCGCGATGTGGTGCAGGCCTTGGCGCCAGCCGGCAGTGCACCGCTGCAATTGCAGGCCGCGGGTTGGTGCAAACAGCATGGTCTGGCCTCACCCACTGAAGCGGCTTCGGCCCAGGGGCCAGATTTGCAAGATGTGCGCGGCCAGGCGGGACCCAAGCGGGCGCTGGAGATTGCCGCAGCCGGTGGGCACAGCCTGTTGATGCGCGGACCGCCTGGCAGTGGCAAATCGATGCTGGCGCAGCGCATGCTGGGATTGTTGCCTGCGATGGCGCCGCATGAAGCCTTGGAGTCGGCGGCGGTGCTCAGTCTGGCCGGTCAATTTCAACCCGCCATGTGGGGCAAGCGGCCTTACCGTCAGCCGCACCACAGTGCGACCATGGCTGCGTTGGTGGGCGGCGGGGCGCCGCCCAGGCCGGGCGAAATTTCTTTGGCACACCACGGCCTGCTGTTTTTGGATGAACTGCCCGAGTTCCCCAAAATGGCGCTAGAGGCGTTGCGTGAGCCTTTGGAGAACGGTCGCATCAGCTTGTCACGCGCCAAACACCAAGCCGAATTTCCCGCGCAGTTCCAATGGATAGCCGCGATGAACCCATGCCCATGCGGCTATTTCGGCGCATCACAAGCGACATGCGGTTGCGCACCCGATCAAATCACCCGCTACCGAGCCAGATTGAGTGGCCCCTTGCTCGACCGGATTGACATGCAAGTGCAGGTGGCTGCGCTCTCCCCGCAAGAGTTGATGCATGCCCCATCCGGTGAAAGCAGCGCCGTGGTGCAAGCACGGTGCCAGCAGGCCCGCGAGCGAGCGCTGGACAGGCGTGGCGTCAGCAACCACCGCCTGAGCGCCGCACAATTACAAGCATTGTGCATAGACGACAACGCGCAGCGATATGTGCAGCAGCAGGCCAGCCAATATGCATGGTCGGCACGCACGATACACCGTGTGCTGCGTTTGGCGCAAACCATAGCCGACTTGGCACAGTCAGACCAGATCGGTTTGTCGCATGCCATGCAAGCCGCGTTTTTCAAAATGCCAACCCAAGCATGAACGAGTTGTCAGCGGTTGCGGTTTGGCATCTGGGAAGATACAGGTTTTCAGGGTTGTTACACAATGGCCTGTCAACCCGATTCATCGCCACAAGGAGTCAAGCGCATGGCAACCACCCACCGCATCGCGGTCATCGCCGGCGACGGCATCGGCACCGAAGTCATGCCCGAAGGTTTGCGGGTGATGGATGCAGTGGCCCGCAAATTCGGCATTGCTTTGCAATTCGATCATTTCGATTTTTCAAGTTGGCCGTATTTTGAAAAGCATGGACACATGCTGCCCGACGATTGGAAAGAGCGTATCGGCGGACATGACGCGATTTACTTTGGCGCGGTGGGCATGCCGGACAAAATCCCTGACCACATTTCGCTGTGGGGCTCGCTGTTGATGTTCCGACGCGAGTTTGACCAGTACATCAATTTGCGGCCAGCACGGCTCATGCCCGGCATCATCGCGCCGGTGGTGCGCCGCGACGGCACTCCGCGACAACCTGGTGAGATCGACATGTATATCGTTCGCGAAAACACCGAGGGCGAATACTCCAGCATAGGTGGGCGCATGTTCCAAGGCACCGAGCGCGAAATCGTCATGCAAGAAAGCGTCATGACGCGCATAGGTGTCGATCGAGTGCTGAAGTTTGCGTTCGAGTTGGCGATGACGCGCCCGAAAAAACATTTGACCAGCGCCACAAAGTCCAATGGCATTGCCATCACCATGCCGTACTGGGACGAGCGGGTGGCAGACATGGCCAAGGCCTACCCGGACATACGTTGCGACAAATTCCATATCGACATACTCACTGCACATTTTGTGCAGCGCCCCGATTTTTTTGACGTGGTGGTGGCCAGCAATTTGTTTGGCGACATCTTGAGTGACTTGGGGCCGGCGTGCACCGGCACCATCGGTATTGCGCCCAGCGCCAACCTGAATCCCGATCGGCGTTTTCCTTCGTTGTTTGAGCCGGTGCACGGGTCGGCACCCGACATCGCCGGTCAAGGCATTGCCAACCCGATCGGACAAATTTGGTCGGGCGCCATGATGCTGGAGTTTTTGGGCCACAAGCCCGCGCATGATGCGGTGTTGGCGGCGATAGAAAAAGTACTGGACCCGAGAAGCGGCGCGCCTAAAACCCCTGACATAGGGGGCACTGCCACCACCGAGGACTTGGGCCGTGCCATAGCCTCGGTCTTGTAAAAAAAACAGACCGGTGTGGTCACACACCCGGCCTGCTTATCGACAACAAAAAAATTACTTGGCGGGTTTGAGCGCCAGGATCAATTCGGCCATGGACTTGGCATCGGCGTCTGACACCTGGGGTTGTGGTGGCATGTAGTCCTCACCCCATACACCGGTGCCGCCGGCTTTGATCTTGGCCGCGAGCTTGGCTGCAGCCGCGCTGTCGCCTTGGTATTTCTCGGCCACCTCATAAAACTGCGGCCCGTATTTGCGTTTATCGATCTGGTGGCAGGCAACGCAATTGTTGGTTTGCATGAGTTTTTTCAGCGGATCGCTTTCAGCATAAACCGGCTGAGAAGAAAGCACAGCAATGGCGAACACCTGCACGCCGAAAAAACGCACCGCCGAAGAAGAACCAGAAAAAAAAGTGGGTAAGTTGTTCATGATCACAATTTAAAAAACCATGTGCTGACAAGTCAAACAACAAGGCCACACACGAGAAAGCGTTGTTAAATGAAAAACGCGCTGCACGAATGCAGCGCGTTCATGAGGCATCAAGCCAATCGCATTACTGAGGTGTTACCTTGAAGATAGCGTTGCGAGTCTCATCGCCCACATACAAGGTGCCGTCAGGACCTGAGTGCAAGTGACGCACGCGACCTGCGTAGTCAGGGTAGGACAGCTCGATCTTTTTGGCAGACATACCGTCTTTGCTCACGTCAAGAACGTCAATGCGGTTGCCCACGGGGGTGCCGTGGATACCAATGCCCGCATAGCCAACGGCCAAGCGGCCTTCCCATTCTTTCCACTGTTTGCCAACCAGCCACGCGCTACCGCACATGCCTTGTGACAAGCCGCCGTTGTTGAACGCTGGCTTCAGTGCATTGGGATAGGCTTTCAGGTCGGTCATAGGCATGAACGCTGCACGTTCTTTTGGAGGCATGGCACCCATTTGGTTGGGAGAGTAACCGCAGTAGCCATCTGGACAAGCCGGACGTCCGTTGACTTCACCGCGTGGGTCCCAGCCGCCATTGCCGCCGTTGACCAGTTTGGTGACTTCGTCGCTGTGCCATGGTCCATTTTCAGAGATGTACACATCGTTACCACGGAAGGTGATACCTTGGGGGTTGCGGTGACCGTAAGTGAAGATACGCTTGTCGAAACCAGCGGGTGGGTTGTTGCCGGCAGCGGCTTTGCCATCGCGGTCAACACGCAATACCTTGCCAATCAGCTTGGTACCGTCTTGTGGGCCAGGGCCGCTGTGGTTGTCGCCAATCGTCACATACAAGAAACCATCGGGTCCGAATCCCAAAGCGCCACCGTTGTGTGCGCCAGGGCCACCAAACGGGTGGTTGGATTTCTTGGGCTTGTAACCCATGTCATTGATGATTTCTGTGACATCGGACACGCTTTTCATGTCAGCGCTGACTTTCATGCGCATCAAAATGTTGGCGTAGCCACCAAACGCACGGTTGTCACCCTTGGAGGTGGAGCGCAGATAAACGTAGCGATTTTTGTCAAACTCAGGGTCAACCGCAACGCCTAAAACACCGGCTTGGCCGTCGCAGAACAGGTCATTTTTGACCGCTGAAAAACCGGTAGAGCCGCCGATACCCAACAGCTTGTTGATGCTGCCTGAAGGTGTGCGAACCGACAATCCAGCGCATTTTTCGGTGAAGAAAAAGGTACCGTCTTTCATCGCGGCCATGCCCCATGGGTCTTTGGCTTCGACGAATTGCTCTACCTTGACGTTGACAGCCATGGCTGACTGTGCGCCCATCAAGCCTGTGGCGGCCAATACGATGGAAGGCAACCAATAAGTTTGCGATGCAGTTCTCTTGCTTTTCGTGTGTGGC
>SXWY01000029.1 GCA_005789825.1 Burkholderiales bacterium
CGCCAGCGCGATTGCGATTGCAGCCGCCATCAATTCGCAAACACCGGTGACCGGTGTCAGAGCCATTGCCAACGGCGCACAAGCCAAGGGCAGCGTCACCGACACCAGCGTGCCGGTGCTCGGCACCGACACCTACCACTCCTTGTTTGTCAATGGCACCGAAATTCAAGTGCTGTTCAAACAAGACGAGACAGGCACGGCCAGACGCACCAAGGTGGTGGAAGCCATCAACACCTATACCGGTACCCACGGTGTCACCGCTGCCGACAACGGCAATGGCGTGACCTTGACATCAGACGGTCGCAATTTGGCGGTCTGGTTCGACTCGAACGTCAAAGACCTGTCCGCTGCCAGCTTTGGTTTAGACAATGGTGACGCGGTTGAGCAAGTCGCGCGGGTCACATTGACTGGAACCACCAGCGCAACCGCTTCCGTGGTGATCAACGGCATCACCATCACTTCAGCTGCTGCTGCGACATTAGCAGACAGAACAACCGCATTAGCCAGTGCCATCAGCAGTGCCATCACCTCGGGCACCATCAAAAACGTCACAGTGTCCTCTGACACTGCCAACGGCTATGTCACCGTTACCTCTACTGTGGCAGGGTCGCCTTTTGAAATTTATGGCGCGAGCTCGGGCTCGTCTCTGAATTCGATCAACATTGCCGAGGTCACTGCCAACAGTCATGGCAGCAACCAAGTGACGGGTATTTTGGATGGCGATGCAGACAGCACCACCGCTCGTACCCTTTACGGCACGGTTCGCATGATTGTCACCGCACCGCAAATGCCTGGCTTGCCCATGCCGATTGGCGCACCGCCTTCGGACTATGAAACCTTGTTGCGTGCCAACGGTCGTCCGTTCTCTGTGACTTCCGGGGCCGATGGTTTTGGTGCCAACAGCAATTTCGAAGCCCTGGGCTTCCACGAAGGCACCTATGGCGGGCGCTCCAGCTCGGACATGGACCCGCCTAAAGTCGGACGTCTGGCTTTCCAAGTGGGCGCATCTGCCAACCAAATGATCACCATCGACTTGGCCGATTTCGGCAAAGCCGGCCCCATCACGGGCGACATCACCGGCGATGTGGACTTGAACATTGAGCAACGCAGCGTGCGCATCAACACACGCGAAGGCGCCAGCGCGGTTTTGGCCAAGCTCGATGATGCGATGGACAAGGTCAACGCCACACGCGCCACCATGGGTGCAGTGATGAACCGTTTAGACCATGTGATCACCAACTTGTCTAACGTGTCAATGAATTTGTCTGCGTCACGCAGCCAGATTGAAGACGCGGATTACGCGGCCGCTTCGACCGAATTGGCGAAGAACCAAATCATGCAGCAAGCCGGTACCGCTGTGTTGGCGCAAGCCAATACCAGCCAGCAATCGGTGCTCAAGTTGTTGGGCGGTTAACCGCTCGAATTGAACGATTCAGCAAGCAGGCTCGTGCATGCCACCGACTACTTTTTCTGACGAGGCTTCGAAAGCGCCAGATTGCTGGCAATGCCGCTACTTCGCCATCAGTTGGGACCCACGCAACCCTTACCAATGCAAGATGATGGGTTTCAAGAGCCGCATGATTCCCTCTTTCGAGGTGTTCAGGGCAGATGGCAACCACTGTCGCGGCTTCATGCCCAAAGTGGTTGAGTTGACTCCCGCTGCCAAATTGCAAGCCACACCCAGCGTCAGGAAATCCTCGCGTTACCTGTGGAAAGCTTAAGGGCTGGCTGTCGAAATGCCGACTTGTTAAATACTAGTGATTCATATCCATTTCACATGGAAACCTATAACAGCGTTTAAGTACTCAAAATTTCAGCTGGCACACGCATTGCTTATTGATCAGACCTTTGTTACTGGTTGATCAATGTGAACACTTCGACTTCAAACGTACTGCAAGCTGTCTGGCTGGATCCGTTCAGCCCGCTTGATGATGAGCAGCGTGCCCAGTTGGGTGAGGCCGGCCTGGCATTGCACGCGATTTCCACCTTGGGTGACTTGACCCTGGCGCTTCGACGCGCACACGTCATGATCATTCGTTTGGGCGACAGCGCGGATTTGCTGCGTGAGGTGCAAACCTTGATCGGTCAACTCGGATTCAATGTGCCTGTTATTTGCCGCGTGGAAAGACGCCGCATGGAAGTCACGGTGGACGCGATGCGCCACGGTGCACTGCATGTGCTGCCTGCGGATGAATGGACCGCTGCCGCTTGGCAAGCCGCTACCCAAGGCATGCACTTGGCCGACAGCAACCAACCCAAAAGTTTTGTGTTTGTCGATCCGGTCAGCCAACATTTGCTGGCATTGGCGCAACGCGTGGCACAAACCGAAGTCACGGCATTGTTGGTGGGACCGACTGGCGCCGGCAAGGAAGTGTTGGCGCGTGTGCTGCACGAGTCCTCGCAGCGTGCCAAGGGGCCGTTCGTGGCGCTCAATTGCTCGGCCTTGCCAGAGCATTTGATCGAAGACATGTTGTTTGGCCACGAAAAAGGTGCGTTCACAGGCGCACACAAAGACCACAAAGGATTGTTCGAGCAAGCGCAGGGCGGCACGGTGTTTTTGGATGAGATCGGTGAAATGCCCATCCATTTGCAAGCCAAGCTGTTGCGCGTACTGCAAGAGAAAAAACTCAACCGTTTAGGCGGTGAAGCCGCCATCGACTTGGACGTG
Source organism: Burkholderiales bacterium (assembly GCA_005789825.1). GTDB lineage: Bacteria > Pseudomonadota > Gammaproteobacteria > Burkholderiales > Burkholderiaceae_C > Limnohabitans. Next base: position 2,669 of record SXWY01000029.1, read on the forward strand.
CGTGTGATTGCCGCCACCAACAAAGATTTGCGCCAAGCCATTGAAGCGCGTGAATTCCGCGAAGACTTGTATTTCCGCATCAGCACTTTCCGCTTGCGTATTCAGCCGTTGTGCGAACGCCCGGGCGACATCTTGCCTTTGGCCATGCAGGCCTTAAACCGCTTGTCTAAAGACAGCGTGCCTTTGAGCTTGAGCCATGAAGCGCAGCTGATGTTGCAGCAATACCCCTGGCCTGGCAACGTGCGTGAACTTGAAAACGTGATTCAACGTGCGGTGGTGTTGTGCCGTGGTCGTGTGGTCACGCCCGCGCATTTGATGTTTGACGAAAACCAACCCCTGTCGCTGCAAGCCATGTCAGATACATCCATCATGCAAGCGGTGCATGTGGCAGAACCTACCCCGGCATCCCCAGACAGTTTCATCGTGCCCAACAGCGCAAATGACATGAAGGTCGCCGCCCCTGAGGACTTGATGTCAGCGGTGAAAGCCAGCGAACACCAAGTGATATTGGCAGCAATACAGGCCACCGAAAGCCGTGTTGAAGCAGCGAAAAAACTCGGCATCAGTCCGCGCACCTTGCGCTACAAGCTGGCCCAACTGCGCGAACGCGGTATGGACCTGGCCGTGGCCGCGTGATTAAGGAGCAGCAGCCATGATGGACGGAATATCAGGTAACAGCGTGAACACCATGATGGAGACGATTCGCGCTTACCAAAACAAGGCCGCAGGTGGTGTTGACCAAATCCACATCAAACCGCCGCAGGTGCAAGACATCCAGGCACCCAAAACCGAGCTGCCGAATTTCACCGAGTCGGTCAAGAACCTTCTCGACAAAGTCAATGAAGTGCAAGTCAAGTCCTCCAACTTGCAAGAAGCGTATCAACGCGGCGAAGACGTGCCTTTGACCGATGTGGTTTTGGGTATGCAGAAATCCTCTCTGGCATTCGAAGCCACCTTGCAGGTGCGCAACAAAGTGCTCAGAGCGTATGAAGAAATCATGAACATGCCGGTCTAACCTGAGAGAACACCATGGCAACCGCAAGTGCAACACTCAATACTCCCCTGGGCACCAGCTCGAATGCGCTGACCACCGATGCTGATGCAGGTGCAAGAAACAACAACGCCATGATGGCCAGTGGCACACCGATGCGCTCGATCACCGGTTCGGCGTTGACCGATCCCATGGGCATGATCCGCGATTTGGTGCGACAGCCTTCGGTGCGCAAAGTGCTGCCGATTGTGGTCATTTTGATGGTCGTGGCCGCGTTTGGTTTGGCTTCCATGTCGATGAAAACACCGCCGATGCGGGCCTTGACCATGATGTTGCCGGAGGCGGATAAACAGCTCGCTATCGAAACCCTCAAGACCGCCAATTTCAGTCCGGAGATAGACAACAACACCGGACAAATCATGGTGCCGGCTGACAAATACCAAGAAGCCCGCATGTTGCTGGCGTCCAAAGGTTTGCCCCGCACCGAAGTGCAAGGCATGGAAACGCTCAAAGACATGCCCGCCATGACCACCAGCCAGTTCATGGAACAGGTTCGCTACAACAACGCGATGGAGCAGGAGTTGGCGAAAACCATTTCGCAAATCGCAGGCATTCGCAGCGCGCGAGTGCATTTGGCTGCGCCCAAGCAAAGTGTGTTTGTGCGTGACCGAGTACCTACCAAGGCGTCGGTCATCATCACGCGTGCGCCCGGCAAAGAAGTGTCGTCTGCCAATGTGCAGGCCATCATTTCACTGGTGGCTTCCAGCGTGCCTTATTTGGCGCCAGAAAACGTGTCCGTGGTGGACAACTACGGCTCCTTGATGAATGAGATGTTGGGCCCACAACCGTTGGGGCTGACTGGCGCAGAGCTGCAGCAAAAACAGCAAATGGAAGACCTGTACCGCACCCGCTTGTTGCAGCTGCTCGCACCTATCGTGGGTGCTGAGAATGTGACGGCTCAGGTGACGTTGCAACTGGATTTCACGCAAGAAGAAATCACCACCGAAGATTTTGACCAAGGTGACAAGGGACCGAAAACCCGTTCTGAGTTGTATGTAGAAGACCGCAACACGTTCAAGGATGCGATTGGCATTCCTGGTTCACTCAGCAGCACGCCACCGAATCCGCCGATCAACCCGGCCGCCACCGATGCCACACCTGCCGACCCGAACAAAGGCGTGAGCGAAAAGGGCGTGCAAGTGGTGGCACGCAGCACCAAAAACTATGAACTCGACCGCGCAGTGCGCCACACCAAAAGCGCCATGGGCAATATTTCCAAACTCGGCGTGGGTGTGTTGATCAACGAGCGTCCGATCCCTGCTGGCATGAAAGTGGAGAAGCCTGCGGATGGCTCACCACCGCCCACCACCATTCCTTACACGCAAGAAGAACTCGATCGCTTGAATCAATTGGTTCGCGGTGCCGTGGGCTTCAACGACCAGCGTGGCGATGTGGTGACCGTGGTGGCAACACGCTTTGAGCCACCGGTGGACCCCAATGCCGTGCCCTGGTACAAAGACGAAGCTTTGGCTTCATTGGCCAACAGTGGTGTGGTCGCCGTGCTGTTCTTATTGTTCTTGATGGCTGTGGTTCGCCCCATGATCAAGAAATTGATCAAGCCAGAAGTCGACCCAGCGGCGATTGCAGCAGCTGCGATGGCAGCGGCCGCAGCCGAAGCCGCCACAGCAGAAAAATTGCGCACAGAACGCATTGCAGCCGCAGAGGCCGAAGCCGCAGCCAGGGTGGTGGCAGAACGCGCTGCCCGCGAAGAGGCCGAAGAAAAAGCCCGCAAAGAAGCCGAGGCCCAAGCCGAGGCCGAGCGATTGGCCGCAGAAGCCTTGGCCAAAGAAGCCGAAATGGCCGAGGAAGCCGCTGCCGCCGAGGCCGCCCGCATGGCCGAAGAAGAGGCCGCCCGCGAAGCAGAACGTTTGGCTGCTCTTGAACTGCAGGCAGAATCGGGCGAAGAAGTGGAATTGGAAGAAGGCGAATCGCTGGATGACCTCAAGGCACGCATGGGCAAACTCAAGCCCAAGAAAGCCAGCATCCCCGCAGATTTGCTCAAGAATGCCAACTCATACGATGACAAAGTCGCATTGATTCGCATGATTGTGTCTGACAACTCCGGCCGCGTGGCCAGTGTCATGCGCAACATGATCGAGTCTTGATGACCGACACGCTACCAAGGAAACGACATGGCTGAAAACGACACCATCCAATGGACCCCAGAGCTTCGCGCTGAAATGGGGGCCATGACCTCTACCCAGCGTGCAGCTGTGCTGATGCTGTTGCTGGGAGAAGAACAAGCGGCAGAGATTGTGAAATACCTCAGCCCCAAAGAAGTACAAGCTTTGGGTGCGGCCATGGTGCAAGCCTCATCGCTGTCCCAAGGTGCGGTGAATGTGGTGCTCGATCAATTCGTCGACATGCTGAAAAAACAAAACAGCGTGGGCTTGGGTGGCTCAGATTATGTGGACCGTGTCATGCGTTTGGCGCTGGGTGAAGACAAGGCCAATTCAGTGCTCAACCGCATCATGCCCGGGCAAGGCACCAAGGGTTTGGATATCTTGTCTTGGATGGACCCACGTTCCATCGCAGAAATGATTCGCACCGAACACCCGCAGGTGATTGCGATCATTTTGTCGATCTTGGAAACCAGTGTCGCTGCCGACGTGTTGGTCTACTTGCCGCCTGAAGTCCGCCCGGAAGTGATTCAGCGTGTGGCCGCGATGGACACGGTGCAGCCGTCTGCCATGGCCGAGTTGGAACAAATCATGAAGCAGCAATTTGCCAAGAGCTCGTCGTCTAAATCGTCAAGCTTTGGTGGTATCAAGGCCGCTGCCGACATCATGAACAAAACCAAAACCGATTTGGAACGTTCTGTCATGGATGGTTTGGAAGAGCTCGATGCCGATCTGATGTTGAAAATCCAAGACCAGATGTTCACCTTCGACAACCTGGCCACCGTGGACAACAAGGGTATTCAGGTGTTGATGCGCAATGTCGAGCCCGATCAATTGATGGTGGCTTTGAAAGGTGCGCCCGAAGAAGTGCTGGCGCGTTTCCTCGACAACATGTCAGAGCGCGCCCGTGGCATGTTCAAGGACGACATGGACGCACGCGGACCGGTGCGTGTGGCCGACGTCGAAGATGCACAAAAGAAAATCATGCGTTTGGCCCGCAAGCTGTCAGACACCGGCGAATTGATCTTGGGCGGAGCAGACTTTGTTTAATCCTGATCCGCAACCAGCCAAGCCGCGCCATTGGTTGGATGACACCTGGCTGAACTCGTCTTCGAAACCCATACCCAATTTTGGTGAGTTCGATTGGGCGAATGTGCCCAAATTGGATTACGCCACTTTCAAATTCAGACAACTGGCCACGCCCGAGCCTGCTAAGGTACTGGACGAAGACAGCGAATTTGTGTTGGAAACTTTTGGTCAACCCACCCGCTTTCGACAAGACGGCAAAACGGCACACGCCGAATTGCAACCAGACACTTTGTCTGCCCCCCAAACCGTTGACATAACGCAAGAATCGGATGCAGTTGACGACCCGCTACAAGCGCAGCAATTCGCTGCATTGCAAGCCCGCTTGCAGGCACAAGCCGAGCGCGATGCCGAGATGCGTCTTCAGCGCGAAGTGTTTGGCGCGGAATGCATGTGGAAGCGTGCCGAGGAAGACGAATGGTTGTCGGCATGGCCTTTAGGGGATGATGCCCCAGTGATTGATCCTGCCGCACTGGCTGCGGCACGCGAACAGGCGTATGCCCAAGGCCACGCTGATGGCACTGACGCTGGCAGGCAAGCAGGCCAGTCGCTAGGCCATGCGCAAGGATTGACCGAAGGCATGGCACAAGGCATGGCGCAGGCCCAAGCCGAGGCAGCTGATGCATTGGCCAAAGCTTTGGAAGAACAAAAAACTGAATTGACACAGGTGTTGCAAGAGCAACTGGGTTTGCTCGGACAACTGCACGACAAACTGCGTGCGTTCAGCAACGATCCACAAGCTTTGTTCGAACCGGTGAAGCGTTTGGCTTTGCATATCAGTGAACAACTGGTGTTGGCCGAATTGACGATTTCTGGCCAAGCGATTGAACGTTTGGTGCAGCGTTGTCTGGATGAAATCGATTTGCATGGCCAGTCTGCCGTCACGGTTGAATTGAATCCGCAAGACAAAGCGCGCTTGGAAGACTTGGGCGCAGAAGTGATCAAGCAAATGCAGTTGCTGGCGGTACCTGGTTTGCACCCTGGCAGTGTGCGTTTGGTGGTGAATGACAGCCAGATCGAAGATTTGATTGAACACCGGTTGCAAGCCATGGCCAACCGGTTATTGAACCAGCCCGAGTTGTGGCGCGAACAGTCGGCGTTTTTCCGCCAACCCTTGGCGCAGCGAGACGGGCAGGTCGAAGATGTGCCTGAACGCGTGACGTTTGACCCAGACCAGCAAGAGGACGACCATGCTTGATTTCATCAATATTGCGTTGCGCACCATCATGTGCTTGGCCTTCATTGCGTTGGTGGTGAGGCCCATGTTGATGTCCATGGTGCGACGCGAACCGAACACCTTGGAGTTGGAAGAAATGGCACAACTCGCTGTCAATTCTGCGTTCCGTGAACAGTTTGCAAGTTTTTATGCACCGAAACCCTTGCCACAACTTGAGGCGCCCCCATCCGCCAAAGATAAAAAGACGGCGACAGAACCGCTGCAGACAGCACCGACCCCTGTGGTGTTGACCGAAGAAGAAAAGCTTGCGCTGCAAGCATTGCAAGCCGAGATGGAAGCAGACAAACTGCGGCAGGCTGAATTGCTCAAAGGCCACGAAGAAGAAATGGCACGCCGCGCAGAGGTGGCCGCACTGGAAGCAGAGCGCCTGGCAGCCCTGGCGCTGGAACAGGCCCAGGTGCAAGACGAAGATGAAGAAACGGACGACGAATCATCGCTGGAAAAAATGCGCCAAAGCATGAAGAAAGAAAAGAAAAAGCCTGTGATACCAGCCGAACTGCTGGCGGGCAACAGTTATGAAGACAAGCTCATGGTGGTGCGTTATGTCACCGAGCAGGAACAAAACCGCGTGGCCAATGCCATCCGTTCCATGATCAAGATCAATTGATCACACCATGATGGATTTCGCCGCCGATATCGATGCCGTGCTGCCCCATTTGCGCACACCACAACCGCAACGCAGTGGTACCTTGGTGCGCTTGGTTGGCATGACCTTGGAGGCGCGTGGCGTGATGGCCCCACTGGGTGCGTGTTGCGAAGTTGTTGGTCGACACGGCCACCGAGTGGAAGCGGAAGTGGTCGGTTTCAACGACAAAATTTTGTTTTTGATGCCATTCACCGAGCCGGCTGGCGTGGGTCCCGGGGACATGGTACGCGTTGTCAGCAATTCTTCGTTGGTCAACCTGGGCCCCGAACTGCTGGGCCGGGTGATCGATGGCCGTTGCCAACCATTGGATGGCAAACCCCCGCCTGAGTGCAAAGAATTGCTCAGCTTGTTGGGCCGTCCCATCAACCCAATGGAACGCGGTCCGATCAACAAAATTTTGGATGTCGGTGTCAAAGCCATCAACGGTGTGTTGACCTTGGGGCGTGGCCAACGTTTGGGGTTGATCGCTGGCTCTGGCGTGGGCAAAAGTGTGTTGCTGGGCATGCTCACACGTTTCACCAAAGCCGATGTGGTGGTGATTGGCTTGATCGGTGAACGCGGCCGAGAAGTGCAAGCGTTTATCCAAGAGTCCTTGGGTGAAGAAGGCCTGGCCAAGTCGGTGGTGGTGGCAGCCCCTGCCAATGTGTCTCCGGTGTTGCGACTCAAAGCCACGCATTTGACGCATGTGATCGCTGAATATTTCCGTGACCAAGGCAAAGATGTGTTGATGCTGTGCGACAGCTTGACCCGTGTGGCGCACGCACAGCGTGAAATCGGTTTGGCGATTGGCGAACCCCCCACGGCCAAAGGTTATCCGCCATCGGTGTTTGGTTTGTTGCCCAATTTGATCGAGCGCGGTGGTGTGGGCAGACACGGCCACGGATCCATCACGGCCATCTATACCGTGCTGGCTGAAGGTGACGACGCCGCCGACCCGATCGTGGACATCGCCCGTGCCTCGCTGGACGGCCAGGTGATGTTGTCGCGCAAATTGGCCGATTCCGCGCATTACCCTGCGATTGATTTGACAGGGTCTATTTCGCGTTTGATGCAATCCTTGCTCAACAGCGAGGACATGAAGTCGGCCAATAAATTGCGTCGGCTGTGGTCCATTTATCAGCAAAACGTCGACTTGGTTCAAGTCGGCGCTTATGAGCACGGTTCCAACCCCGAGTTGGATGAAGCCATACGGTTGCATGACCGGATCGTCGCGTTCTTGCGCCAGGACATGCACATCAGCCAAGACTACGACAGCACCCGCGAGCAATTGCGTGCTTTATTGAACCAGACTTGAAAGCGATTCATCCATGAAGCCCCGCAGTTGCTGGTCCGTGTTGACCAAAAAAGCCAAAGACGAAGAAGAAGTCGCGCAAACAGCATGCGCTCGCGCTCGCAACAAAGTATTGGAGTTGCAACAAAGTCGCCAGCGCATGAACGATTTGTTGGAAGACTACAAGCAGCGCGCATTGGCGGCACAGTCACAATTGCAAACCATGGCGCAGGCCACCAACAGCCGACAGTTTTTATTGCAACTGCAGAACTTGGTGGACAGGGTAGACACCGATTTGAAAGTGGCGTTGCGTGAACTCGAACAGGCCAAAGCGGTTTTGTTGCAAGCCACGCACCAACGCATGAAGATGGAAACCATGCAAGAAAAAGATTTACATGCGGTGCAGCAATGGGCGCGCCAGCGCGATCAAAAAGACATGGACAGCTTGGGTTTGACCCTCTACAACCTCAAGGCTTGACCCAGCCCGCTTGCAACCAGTGCCAGTAATGGGGCTTGAACGCCCAAGGAATCAGCAGGGTCTGGGTGCCCGGCGCAAACACGCCGCCCGTGGCGTGGTCGTGCCACACCCCTTTGGCATTCAATCGTGTCAGCAACCATTGCGCGGCCTCAGGATGCAAAAACGTTTGTTGGTTGGCCCGCACTTTGGACGACTCTTCGGGCGCGTCATCCAGCCGTACCCACTCACAACATTCCACCGCTGGCAACGCCATGTCTGCATCCGTGCCGCCCGAATACATGTCGTGCAAACTGCCCCAAGCGCGGCCTTTCAACAAATGTTTGAGCTGCGCCAGTTGTCGCTCCGCAATCTCCTCGTCCCCCAAACGCACACCTACCTGGCCCAGCACGTTGTCAAACCAAACACACGCATTCGGGTGCTGCTTCAACAAAACCGGTAAGCCGGCAATCGCATCGCTGCGGTGGTAGTGCAATTGCACCGATTGGGTTTTGAGTGTGCGGCCATGTCGAAGACCAAACAAAAAGGGGACCAAGGGGTCAATGTCGTACACATCGATCCGTTCAAACTTGGCCAGCCAGGGGGTGGGCAGCATCCATCCGGCGCTGCAACCGATCAGGAGAAGGTGTTTTTCCTCGGGCTGAATGTTGGCCAAAAAAGAGGCGATATGTTCGCGCGTGGGCAACCAGCGTTGCAGCGACCGCGCGGCATGCACATGCCAATTCAGTCCACCCGTGCCGCCTGCGTTGACCATGTCTTTGATCCATGTGGCCAGTTGGTTTTTGCCAGCGAATGGGGTGCGTACCGTCATGATTTGCGAATTAATTTCATTTTTGACTCTTACCCGATAGATAATGCACACCATGCCAAACCATGACTGGGCTCAGTACTCTCTCAGTATGACATTCGTCTTGTTGCTGTTGGCGGCTGCTTTGTGGTGGCTGTCGCGTCGCAACAAGGGCTTTTTACTCCCCACCCACCAACGACGCATCCAAATTCTAGAGGCCTATCCCATGGGCTTGCGGCACAAACTGTTGTTGGTGCAAGTCGATCAGCAGCGCTTGCTTTTGTCAGTCACCAACTCTGAAATCCAAACCCTGCATGCATGGCGTGCAGATGCCTCTTCGTCCGCAGAACCAGGTGTCAACGATGCGAATTAAGTACTTCATATTGCCTTTGCTTGCGGTGTGCATGCTTTGGTTGCCTGACTTGGCCTTGTCCCAGGGCTTGCCCATGGTCACCGTGAATTCTGGCAAGGGCGGTCAGCAGTACAGCTTGACGTTGCAATTGCTGGGCTTGATGACGGTGCTCACCTTGCTGCCGTCGCTGTTGCTGATGATGACTTCATTTGTGCGGGTCATCATTGTCTTGTCGATATTGCGTCAAGCCCTGGGCACGGGCCAAACACCGCCCAACACCGTGCTGGTGGGTTTGGCCTTGTTCCTGACTTTTTTCATCATGACGCCGGTGTTTGACGATGTTTACACCAATGCAGTCGCACCTTACATGAGCGGCAATTTGCCCTTCGAGCAAGCCTTGGTGAAGGCAGAGGTCCCAGTGCGCCAGTTCATGACCTTACAAACACGCGAAGACGATATTGCCATGTTCATGCAAATTGCGCAGCGCAAAGAAGTCGCCAGTGCGGCGGAAGTCCCTTTCACCACCTTGGTACCTGCTTTCTTGACCTCTGAGCTCAAAAGCGCGTTCATGATTGGCTTCATGATTTACATAACGTTCGTGGTCATCGACCTGATCGTGGCCAGCTTGCTGATGTCCATGGGCATGATGATGCTCTCGCCCATGATCATCTCCATGCCATTCAAGTTGATGCTGTTTGTGCTGGTCGATGGTTGGACCCTGATCATGGGTTCGTTGGCGTCGAGTTTTATTTTCAAGTGAGGTAGCGATATGGACACAGCCATGGTGGTAGATCTTGGGCGCCAAGCCCTGTGGATGACGATACTCATCTCCGCGCCCATGCTGGCAGTGGCTTTGCTGGTGGGTGTGATCATTGGTGTGTTTCAGGCGGCCACATCCATCAACGAGCAAACCCTGAGCTTTATCCCCAAACTGCTGTCGATTGGCCTGGCCGCTGCCGTGTTTGGCAGTTGGATGATCAACACCTTGGTCGACTACACCAAAGTGCTGTACGGTCGCATACCAGGCTTGTTTGGCTGATACGCATGAACATTGAAATGCTCAATTTGCTCGACAGGTTTTATGCCCTGTTATGGCCCATGCTGCGCATTTCAGCGTTTTTGGCGTTCTCTTCTATTTTTTCTATCCGCGCGGTGAGTTTGCGAATTCGCATTTCAATCGCCATGGTGCTGACCATTTTTTTGTCCATGCAAATGGATATACCCAAGATTGATCCAGTCACCGCCGAAGGCCTCAAAGAAATCTTCAACCAGTTGTTCATCGGTTTTGCCATGGCCATGGTCATGCAACTGGCGACAGCAGCGATAGTGACGGCGGGTCAGGCGGTATCGGGCTCCATGGGTTTGTCGATGGCCAATATGGTCGATCCCACCTTGGGCAGCGTGCCTGTGATGTCGCAGTTTTTCAATATTTTGGGCACACTGGTTTTCTTGTCGATCGGCGGTCATTTGATCGTGTTTGGTTTGTTGCTGGAGTCTTTCACTTTGTTTCCGATTGGCAAAGTGCTGATGACGCAAGACCTGCTGGGCAAAATGACGGCCTGGGGTGCCATGATGTTTGTGGCTGCATTGCTGATTTCATTGCCAGTGGTCATCACTTTGTTGTTTGTCAATATCGGGGTGGGTTTCATCACCCGTGCAGCGCCAAGTCTGAATATTTTCTCGATCGGCTTTACAGCCATTTTGTTGTCGGGTTTTGTGGTGATGTGGCTGGCAGTTCCCAGCATCGTCAACCGCATAAGTTGGTGGTGGGTGCAAACATTTGGGCAGATGCGCGGCATGCTGCTGGGGGGTTAAGGCATGGCCGACGATTCCTCTGAACGGACCGAAGAACCGACGGCGCAGCGGCTGACCAAAGCGCGGGAAGAGGGGCAGCTGGCGCGTTCCACAGAGCTGCCCACTGCCGCTGTTTTGATAGCTGCCACTTTGTTTTTCAGTGTCGCTGGCAACTTTATGTTCCATCGGCTCGGCAACCTGTTTGCTTCGCAGCTTCAGTTTGACCGCAAGATCATGGACAAGGCTGAATTGCTGCCTGGCATATTTTTTCAGTCCGTGATTGATGGCTATCTGTTGATACTGCCGGTCATGGCTTTGCTGGCTGTGGTGGCGGTGTTGTCCACGGTACTCAGTGGCGGGTTGGTTTTTTCTGTCGCTTTGGCTGCGCCCAAGTTCAGCAAGCTCAACCCCTTGTCTGGTCTGGCCCGCATGTTCGGCACCAAGGCACTGATTGAATTGGGCAAAGCCATCATCAAGTTTTTGCTCATCAGCGTGATTTTGTGGCTGGCGGTGACCAACAATATCGATGATTTGGTATCCATCAACCGCATGGACCTGGGTACGGCCATACACCACGCGGGCAATTTGATTTTGGACGCCTGTTTTTGGATGAGCATGGGTTTGGTACTGATCGCGCTTGCCGATGTGCCATTGCAGCATTACCAAACCAACAAGCGCTTGAAAATGACCCGCCAGGAAATCAAAGACGAGATGAAGAACTCGGAAGGACGCCCCGAGGTCAAGGCGACGATTCGCCGCCGTCAGCGTGAAATGGCCAACAGCCGCATGATGGAAAAAGTCAAAGATGCAGATGTGGTGATCACCAATCCACAGCACTTTGCAGTGGCTCTCAGCTATGACCCAAATTCAGACGGTGCGCCTACGTTGGTGGCCAAAGGCACAGACGAGCTCGCACAACGCATTCGCGATCGAGCCAAAGAAGCCGGCGTGTATGTGTTTGAAGCGCCGGAATTGGCCAGGGCCTTGTACTTCACCACCAAACTCGACCACCCGATCCACGAGGGTCTCTACCATGCCGTGGCGCAGGTGATTGCTTATGTGTTTAGCCTGAACCAAAGTTATGCAGACTCGGGTGGCATGGTCAAACCCACTTTGCGCATACCCGACAATATGCGCTATGACGAAAACGGTTTTCTCTTTCAGTGATGACGACATGACAGCAGCCCAACCATGAGCGACTTCTACCAAAGCCAAGCCGACAAACTCCGGTTTGAGATTTTGCTCAAATCGTTGCGCGAAGGTCGCTTGAATCTGGCCATTTTGGGCGACGATGAAGCGGCGCTCACCCATTACGGCAAGCGTATTTTTCAACACCTGCGCCAGCAAGGCGAGCCCCATGTCGAACTGTGGACTTCGGCGGACTCTGATCGACTGGTCGACAGATTCAATGAAATTCTCTCTACCTTGACGGTGGATCAGGCGCTGGACAAGAGTAACCAGACCGCGCCCAAGCGCTACATGATTTTTCCCGATACCCACGGTATTCAAGATTTTGAGCTGCAGTTGCTGGCCCGCTTGGTCAACGGTTTTCCTGCCAGCAATATCAACGTGATTTTGTTGGTCAACAGCCGCAGTGCCTACGACAAAAAACTCTCGGCGTTTGGAAAAAATTTGCTGCAGTGGGTGTTGGAGTCTGAAGCACCCGCACCGGCCAAGCCTGCACGGGTGGAAACTTTGGGTGACTGGCCGGGCGCCAAGCAAGTGATCAGTGATAAAAAAGCGCCGGCGTCTTTGCCTGATATGGCCGCTGTCAG
>SXWY01000191.1 GCA_005789825.1 Burkholderiales bacterium
ACGCCCCTTATTCAGGAAAGCGGCGGATTTTAAGTCCGCTGTGTCTACCTATTTCACCACTCAGGCTGGCATGGAAGCTTGTATTGTGGCAAAGAATCAGCGACTAACCACTTGCTCTGCCAAATAAATCCGTTGGCCCGCATCGGCAGGCAATGTGAGTTTGCTGCCCTGAAAATAAATAGTGACCGAAGACAGTCCATGGCTGCTGATGGTCCAAGGTGGTGAACCATGCACACTGCGGCCTGAACCAGAATTCAAATTCAACACGGTGCGATTGAGCTTGCCATCGTCTACGCACAACTGCACTGGCTGGGAGGCCTGCAGATAAACATAGCTCCCTGGTTTAGACACCGAATGGGCAGACACCGTTGTGGGTTCAGCGCGTATGCTGGCGCAATCGCGGTTGTCTGATGCTACTTTTGGCGTTCCTGTCTTGGCGACTTCGGCGGGCAAGGCACTGACAGACGAGGAGGCATTGTCAAGCTTGGCTACGGCGGACGCGGGCGGCATCGGGTCGGGGTTGCCTGCGCTTGATTGGGTTTGTGGCGCAGCGACGGTTTCTTGCTCAGGGTAGGAAGCAGCGGTGGTGCTGCTGGCCAGTTGTTCGAGGCTCGCGCTCAGGACAGAGGGTGTGACCCATTCGGTGAATTTTGAGACAGGCACATCTTGGCTGGTCTGCCAACCCAAAAAAATGAGCAACACAACGGCAAGCAACGAAAACACCGAAAGCATTCCACCCATTCGACTGGGACGCCGTACCTTGGAAGTCACCACATGACCGCTGAGATTTTTCTCAGACAAACGGATGATGTCGTCGATGACACTGGCAGTGGAGCGCGGAGCCGGTTCTTCTACCACCACTTTGGTCGTCGAAGACACAGAGATGGGGTTTTCAAGCAAGCGAATCACGCGCCGCATGGACTGCGCTTTGATTTGGGGCGAATAAAACAAGCTGTCGCCGCCCTCTTCCAATTGCCGCATTTGGCCCGCAGACAAATTGGCCAAGGCGGCCAATTGAGCAATGTTCAAACCCGCAGCCTGCCGCAGGTCTCTCAAATGCTCAGCATCGTCGCGTTCTTTTGCTTCCATCCGTGCTTTGTCTGTGGCAAATAATCAAAAAATGTACTGTAATAAGACAAATTAGTCTATGCTGATTTTCTTGTATTTTTGGCAACTTTGGTAATCATTTGCCGAGACTTGGCTGCTGTTCTGACATTTTTATACAACCGATGATGATTTCGCCTGCAACAATTGAGGTCCGGCATGTGGAGGTGCCTGGCAACCGTCGCCCCTTGGTCTTTTTGCACGAAGGGCTGGGATGCGTGGACATGTGGAACAGCCGCACCCTCGATTGGCCGTTGGCGGTTTGCCAAGCCACTGGCCGGTCAGGCTGGGTGTATTCACGGCGCGGCTATGGCCGCTCGCCAGCGCTGGCCGATGTTCGTGGCGCCAACCGTTTGCTTCCCGACTACATGCACCAAGAGGCGTGGGAGGTTTTACCCCGATTGCTCAACACGTACGCGCTAGAAAACCCTGTGCTGCTTGGACACTCCGATGGCGCAACGATCGCCTTGCTCCATGCTGCCAAATATTCGGTCGCTGCGACGATTGCCATGGCTCCCCATTTGTGGGTGGAGGACATCAGCTTGCGGTCGATCGAAGCCGCCAAAGCCGCCTTTGAACACGGCGAACTGCGACGCAAATTAGCGCGGTTTCATGACGATGTCGATGGGGCCTTTTGGCAATGGAACGATGTCTGGTTATCGGACGCCTTTCGCAGTTTTGAGATTCGCCCCGAATGCTGGCAGATCACATCACCGGTGCTGGCCATGCAAGGAGTGGACGATATTTATGGCAGTTTGCGGCACATCGAAGAATTGCATACGCAAGGCACGGTGAGAACAGAGGTGTTGCAAAACTGCGGGCACTCACCCCACAAAGACCAGCCCCAGGTGAGCCTGGATTTGATCGCCGATTTTTTGAAAGACCTGCCTTGATGCCAAGACACAACACAGTGTCTTGGGCTTGACGCAATACAAAGCTGTTGTTGATGGCGATCTCCTCAGCTCTGGGTTTTGCGGGTCAAAGCCTTCAATTCTTCGTCGCTTAACCAACGCCATTGGCCTGGCGCCAATGTGTGGTCCAACACCATATCGCCCACTTGCGAGCGGTGCAATCGAACCACTTTGTGGCCCGCAGCTGCCAGCATGCGGTTGACTTGGTGGTATTTGCCTTCGGTCAAAGTCAATGCCATGCTGTGGCTACCTGTCAATACACAAGCAGCTGCCTTGACCGGCTGGGGATCGTCATTCAGCACCACGCCTTGCAACAATTTCTCCACGACCGATGCATGCATCGCGTCCTGCGTTTCCAATTCATACACCTTCGGCACATGATGCTTGGGTGAACTCATGCGGTGAATGAATTGGCCATCGTCACTCAACAACAGCATGCCCGTGGTGTCTTGGTCCAAACGCCCCACCGCTTGCACACCTTGTAAGCCGGTTTTGGCTGGCCGTTGCCGCAACGGTGTTGGCAACAACGAATACACACTGGGCCAAGCCGATGGTTTGTGCGAACACTCGGTTCCCGCCGGTTTGTGCAACAACACATAAGCCTTGGTGTGGTACTGCCAAAGTATGCCTTGCACCATGAAGGGCATGCCTTGCACAACGTCGACAGCGCTGTCGGTGTGGTCTGCATTGACCCAGCCATGACCTGCGTCGATTTTGACCAAGCCTTGTTGCACCAAACCTGCGCAAATACGGCGTGTGCCAAAGCCTTGGGAATACAAAAGATCGGTGAGCAGCAAGCGTTGCGCCATGTCAAACAAGCTTCAAAAGGGTCATAGGGTCAGGGTGCGTAAGCGTTAAAGTATGCCCCATGGAAAACATAGACGTCATGGTTTTGCGCTCATTGCGCAATTGGCGGCTCGCCGGGCAACGCGCCTTGCTGGCCACGGTGGTTCGAACCTGGGGATCGTCGCCCCGTCCGATTGGCTCGATCATGGCCTTGTGTGAAACAGGCGCTGTGGTGGGCTCGGTCTCCGGTGGTTGCATTGAAGACGATTTGATTTACCGTTTCACGCAAGCCTATGCCAGTGGACAGTCGTTGGGCGAAGCGCAAGTGATTCCCAGCGGCGCACCTCAGCGCGTGAAATACGGCATCACTGCAGACGAAGCGCACCGGTTTGGATTGCCATGTGGGGGTACTTTGGAATTGCTGCTGGAGTTTGACCCGGATGCCAAGTCGCTTGACCAATTGGTGATGTCGCTCGAGCAAGGCCAATTGATGCAAAGAACCACCGTGCTAACCGATGGTTCGGTCAGTCTGAATATCAGCGATACCCCCACCGAATTGAGCATAGACGACACGCGTTTGGTCAACACCTTTGGACCCGAATACCGCATGCTGCTGATTGGCGCAGGACAACTCACCGAATACTTGGCGACCATGGCTTTGTTCAATGGTTTCGCGGTCACCGTTTGCGACCCGCGTGAGGAGTACCGGGGTGCTTGGTCTGTGGCCAATGTGGCCATTACCAGCGAAATGCCAGACGACGTGGTGCAAAGTTTCCGCCCCGACAGACGCAGTTGCGTGATCGCGTTGACACACGACCCCAAGCTAGACGATTTGGCTTTGCTAGAGGCCTTGGACAGCGATGCTTTTTATGTCGGTGCGATTGGATCGCGGCGCAACAACGAAGCGCGACATCAGCGCATGTTGGAGCACTTGGACAAAACCGATGAAGAACTAAAGCGCTTGCGCGGCCCGATTGGCATTTATATCGGCAGCAAAACGCCTGCTGAAATTGCAGTGAGCATCATGGCAGAAGTGCTGGCCGTGAAAAACAACGTGCCCTTGCCGCGCGACATGGACGTGGCCCACGCCAAAAACAGCCAAGACATTGCGCACAACGACCCGGGTGTGTTGGTGTGCGGTATTCGCTGATAAAGGGTTTTCAAAAACACCATGGCCTCAGGTAAGCTAGATTTCACCTCGCTGCGCAATGCATTGATACGGCTTGATGAAGGCTATCAACGCTACTTGCTCGACACCAGCGACATACAAATTCGTGATGGCTTGATTCAACGCTATGAATTCACCTATGAAATCAGCCACAAAATATTAAAGCGCCACATCGAAATGACATCAGCCAATCTTGAGATATTGGACGCCATGCCGTTTGCTGATTTGATACGAACAGGCAATGAGTTGTCACTGCTAAAAAGCGACTGGACAGCCTGGAAAGTATTCAGAGAAATGCGTGCCAAAACCAGTCATACCCATGATGAAGATATTGCCTTGACTGTGGTGCAAATCATTCCGAAGTTCATCCAAGAAATTCAATTTCTGGTGAACCAATTAGAGATTCGGCATGCCTGACAAAGCCACAGATGCTGTGGGAGCAAATACTGGCATATCGCTGACGCAGGAAGAATACCGTTGTGTCACCTCCCTGTTGCAAGCCATCGTTCCTGAACGAGAAGTCAGAGCATTTGGCTCAAGAACCACATCGGTGCACAAACCTTTTTCAGACCTGGATCTGGTTGTCATGGGCGATCAAGCGTTGCCCGCTGATAAAGCTGCGGACTTGCGCCAGTCTTTCACCGATTCAGATTTGACATTCAAAGTCGATGTCGTGGTCTGGAGCGAACTCCAAGACGCTTTCAAACGCATCATCGAATCCAAATCCGTGGTGATTCAATCAGCCCCGCATCCATAGTGGGTGGGTAGACGACCATTTACCGCGCTTGTCTTGCAGCACCACATCGACACCCCAGGCCCGCGCAGTTTCTTTCACATGGACCGGTGGGCACATGAAAAACACCTTGGTCAATGCATCGGCCATGGCGCAAGAAGGCGCCACCACAGACACGCTGGACCAATAACGCGGAGAGTTGCCGGTACGCGGGTCAAAAATATGGTGATGCAGGCGGTCTGGGGTGAAGCTGGTGTGAGCATCTGTGGAAGTCGCGATGGCCAAACCTGGCGGCAGGGTCAACCGGCGCTTGTTGTGGTTCGCATGGGTGCTTTCAATGCCAAGCCGCCAATCCTGCAGACCTGGCGCTTGGCCCAAAGTCGATGTTTCACCCGTGTCGATCAATGCATGCATCACACCGTGTGACTGCAATACCGAACGCACCACATCGGCAGCGTAGCCTTGTGCAATGCCGTTCAGAGACACGCCCATGCCTTTGGCATTCAAACGAATGTTGTGTGGGCTGATTTCCAAAGCACGCCAATTGACCAAAGGCAACTGGCGTTGCAACGCATGTTTCGGTGCAACGCTGCCTGCTGCTTGCGCTTGGGACCACACTTGCCACAATGGTTGAACGGTGACATCGAATGCGCCCTGGCTGCGTGCTGAAACATGTTGCGCCAACGCAAGCACCGACAGCAATGGCGCCGACGGTTGTTGCAACACGCCTTCACGGTTCAAGCGCGACACCGCACTGTCGGGGTTGAACAGGCTCATGTCAGCTTCCACTTGGCGAATGGCTTTGACCGCTTCATCCAACGCCAACTCTAAACGGTCCGCTTGAGGGTGCGCAGCACGCAACCACAACGTGGTACCAAAACCGATCAAAGCACGTTCGCGCCATACCCATCGGTCGCCAGATGCTGAAGTTATCGACGCGGCCATCGATGACGGACTCAACATGCCTGACAACAACGCACCGGCACCCCAACCCAAACATTGGCGACGTGTTGTACTCATGCGGCAACCTCAGTTTTGAGAGGAATGAAGCGGCTGCCGTCTTTGCGTTGTTGAATCAATGGCAGACAGCGTTGGTCATCCTGGTAGATGGATACGCAATCCAAGCATTGGAAACATTCGCTGTAATTGACTTCTCCCGAGCGATCAATGGCTTGGTATTCGCAGCGATGGCGGCATGTCTGGCAAGGCGTACCACAGGCTTCACGCCGTGGTATCCACGACCAACGCTGCAGCAGGTTGGTCGCCGCCAACGCCGCACCCAGCGGGCAGATATAACGACAGTAACCTCGGTAAACAAACACGCTCAGGCCCAAACACAACACCGCCCAAGCGGTATACGGCCAATCGCGCACAAAATACAAACTGATCGCTGTTTTGAATGGCTCCACTTCCACCGCCACTTCGGCAAACGATGGGGACAACCACACGCTGCCCAAAATCACAGTCAACACCACATATTTGATCGATTTCAGCTTTTTATCCAGCGCGGTTTTCAAACGGCGATGACGCAGGCCCACTGCTTGCGTCACCATGCTGATGAGTTCTTGCAATGCGCCAAACGGACACAACCAACCGCAAAAAGTGCCCCGCCCCCACACCAGCAATGTGCCCGCCACGAACACCCAAAGTATCACGGTCATTGGGTCATTCATGAAAAACAGCAAATCCCCGCCATGGCGCAATTCATCCAATGCAGCAGTGATGTTGACAATCGTCAATTGGCCTTGTGCATACCAACCGATGAATCCCAGTGTGAACACCAAATAGGCAGTGCGCAACCCTTTCAGCTGGCGAGCACTTGCGCTCAAACGCTTTTGCATGACCAAACCAGTGGTCAACACCACCAGTCCGAGCAATAACACTGCAATTTCCAAGCCACGCGTTTGCCAGGCATTGATCCATTCCCATTCTGAAACATCGGTGTCGAGCAACCCATACCAAGCCGCACGCCAGCCGTGGTAGCTGTAGTTCAATGGAAAACTCACATTCACCACTTGGTTGGGGTAACTGCCAAAACGTCGGCCCCATTTCAAATCCAACTCGAACGCGGAAGACGGATCAAGAGGCGTGGCGTTATCGACCACAAAGAAATACGCTCTCGTGTTCTCGGGGTAACCCGGTACACGCAACACCTTGTCATACGACATGACGCGAAGTTTCAGTGCTTGGCCGTTTTGCCGAACCTCGAAAGGCAGGTCTTCCTGTACGCGCTGACTTTCATAATTCATGCGTGACATCGGTCCAGATTCGGTCACCAATAACGCTTGCGCTTGGCGTCGATTGGTGGCGAGCAAGCGCCAGCCGTCGTTGTCCAACAAATTGCGACCAATGGCGGGCACACTGACCAAAGCGACATGCAGCTTCAGCGCGATTTCGTCAGGCTTGTCTGCGGCCAGTTTGTCAGTGCCAGCAGACTTGGTCCCTGCAAATGCCTTTTCTATTTGCGACCGTGTGAACGCTTGTTCGCTGACCATGCCGCGCCACAACAAAGTGTCCCACGTCAACGGCGCAAAGGTTTCGGTCTGCGGCTTTTGCTTGGCACCGCCAGCCACCGAACCCGCGATCATGCCCTGGGCTTGCGCTTCAACATGCGCCATGGCCACCGAGGCGGCAGACAACACAATGGTTTTGTCAATCGCCTTGGCCGTCACCGTTCCCGCTTGTATGCCAAACAATGCCGCGTAATTGGCTTCGCGGCGTGGCGTGGCTGTGTGCGCAAATATTTGAATATTGTGCTGTGTGGACAAGCCCGCGTACTGCTCGGTGAACCGGCTCAGCTTGGCAATGCCGGCATCAGAACGAAACAATGGTTCTTTGTGGTCCAACAATTTCGACGCCAAATAGTGGCCAGATGGATCCATCACCACCAAGACATTGATGGGTTTGCCGCCATAGCCACGCACAGGCTCAAAATCCACCGTCTCAAACGCATAGGCTTTGAGCACGGGCTTTGCGTCTGGGTTGTCGGTGGGCTTTTCAAACAACGGCCAGACAGGCAAATTCGGCTGTATGTCACCTACCAAGTACTGCTGTTCGAACAAACGATCGATTTCAGCTTTGACCAACATGCCCGCGTTGGCCCAAGGGCTGAGAAAAACAGCAAACAACACGCCAAACCAGCAACTGACTCGCACTGACAACTTGAACGGCATATAAATCCCATGAATGTGGAGATTTATAACACTGAAGTGACTAGGGTTAACCACAGACACAGACCGAATGCGGTCTTGTAGGCGACTGTTTTAACCCGCTATCTTGCGGGTCGCTTACTCAGGATGGACGCTGCGCCAGCCAAGCGGCGAATGACGCGCCGACTTGCGGATGCTGTTCACCCAAATCGACCGTGGCTTGTAAAAAGCCCAGCTTGCTGCCACAGTCATAACGGGTGCCTTGGTAGCGGTAAGCAAACACCTTTTCTTTGTTCAGCAATTGCGCAATCGCATCGGTCAACTGAATTTCACCGCCCGCACCTTTGGGCGTGGTTTTCAGTTCTTCAAAGATACGCGGCGTCAATATGTACCGCCCTGCCACGGCCAAGGTGCTGGGCGCATCGGCGGGCGCGGGCTTTTCGACAATGCCCGAGAGTTGGGTCAATTGGGTAGTGGTTGCGGCGCCACTGACGATGCCATAGCGATGGGTTTGGTCTAAGGGCACGTCTTGCACCGCCAAGATACTGGCTTGAAGCGCTGCGAACTGCTGCACCATTTGCGCCGTGATCGACGGTTGGCCCACCATCAAATCATCGGCCAGCAGCACGGCAAAAGGCTCACGCCCAACCAAATGCTCGGCGCACAACACCGCATGGCCCAGCCCCAAGGCACGGGGTTGGCGCACATAACTGCACACCATGTCATCGGGGGAAATGCTGCGGGCTATTTGCAGCAACTCGGTCTTGCCGGCTTGCTCGAGTTCGTTTTCCAGTTCGTAGGCGGTGTCGAAATGGTCTTCGACACTGCGCTTGGTGCGCCCCGTGACAAACACCATGTGGCGAATACCCGCTTCATAAGCCTCCTCCACCGCATATTGAATCAGCGGCTTGTCCACCACCGGCAGCATTTCCTTGGCCGACGCTTTGGTGGCAGGTAAAAAACGGGAGCCCAAACCGGCGATCGGAAAAACAGCTTTGTGAATGTGATGTTTCATGCCGAACATTTTGGCATTGAAAGATGACGGTTTGCTCTGAAATGCAAACCCGGCCATCCAGTCTTTTCATGTTTCGAGAATCACCACCCGATTCGTCAAACCAAAGAAAAAAAACCCAACTCAGATGAGTTGGGGATTTGCATGTGGTGGCGTCTATTGAAAGAAGCCTGAAAAGCCATATAAATAAAAGATTTTTTAACTTTCAAAGAAATTTTGTACCCCCATTTGTACCCCCGAAATCTTCGGACTTTCCATTTTAAGTGCAACTATGTTGCAGATGAACCTTATATGTAATTCAAGGGCTCACATTCTCAATAACTTTTACACTAAGTATGTTATTTAAAGAAATCAGTGATTGCAGCAGAGGACCACCTAAAACAAGGACAGTCCGCGCACGATCCCGATACAGCTTGTTGCCAGAAATTGGGCAAGTCATTTTGGTTGCTACTGTTTAAAACAATTCATGCTCAGATCAAGTTCCATATCACTCCCCAAAAAACCGATCAAGCTGCACATTGCTTGTGATCGGTAACAGCTTTTTGATCATTTCTGAATTGTTGATTTCAAGCCGAGCAAAGTGCGCACCTCCGGGTGATGGCACTTTGCGTATCAATTGAATGCGTCCAAACATGGCACCGTGCTTCTGCGCAAACTGAGCCAGGCCTTTGGCCTTTTCGAAGTTGTCATCCAAGTCTGGGCGGTGTGGTTCCAAAATATCAACGACCAAGCCTTTGCCTTCTTTGCGCACCACCACCAAGTCGGGGAACATGGGATGCGTCTCTCCACCGGACTCATACGGTATTTCCATGGACCAGGGTTTGCGATCCAGGTTGCGCAACCAGCCCACCACTTTGGGGTTGGCCAACTCTTCCTGCAACACCTCTGCCTCCCAAGTGCCCAAGTGCGCTCGGAATGAACCATCCTCCTCAACGTACAGATGGCGCTCCCATGTTGGGTCCGTCGGTTTGCGACTGAAGTCAATGGAGGGGGGCAGTTGCCATTCCACGGCTGTGGGCGTTGCGCTCGCCAAACGCAATTTGTCATAAGCGTTTCGCTGCGGCTCTTTCAGTGGGTGAATGGCGCGTTTGTGGCTGTCATACAACTGCTCAAATGCCGTGTTTGCCCACCCTTCTAAGACGGCCATTTGGGTGCTGTTGCGCGCCAGCACAATGGCCTCGACCTTGGCGTCCTTGGCTGGCCTGTTGGCGTGTGCACGCCAATACTCATGGTGCATGCCGTTACCAAAGACACGGCCTGCCTCTTCAAATAGCCGATCAATGTCAATGTCTGCCGCTTCCACTTCATAGTCTTTGGTGGGCTCCGCAACGCCCGTGACGTGATCGACCGCCAAAACGCTCAAGCCCACCTTGCTGATGCCCTGGGCCAACTCGTCATATTGACCGTTGGCTTTTAACGTGCCAATGACTTGGTTCATCCACTCGACATACTGCGTTTTGGCAGTCGCCCAAGCGGCCTCATTCAATTCGTCCATGGTCAGCTGGCGGGCCATCGCCATGTACCTGCGCAGCGCACTTTGGGAACGAACAGCGTTCAAGCGGTAAGTGAGAACTTTGTCCAGCACCTCAAACAAGGCATCTGCACCCGCCCGGCGCGTCAACACAACCAACTCCCGCCCAGAGCCAATTTGCGCTGGTGGAACATCTTCTGCGCTGCCTAGTGAAGCAACGACGCTTTTGACCGCATCCCTATCGAAATACGGCAGATACAAATGCACATCATTCAGGGCTGCGTCTTGCTGGATTCGCCGCGCCAGTGGTGTGCGCACCATGCGGCCCAGCAATTGGGCGATGTACGTGTGATCTTCTGCGCGGCGAAAGGACATCATCACCTCCGCGCGTGGGCAGTCCCAGCCAGTGGATAAACTGGTTTTGAACAACACCACGCCAATGCTTTTATCGCCATCAATGCGCGACGCTTCCACCTTGCGCAATCGACGACCACCCACATCCAAGTCGCCGCTGTCGTGCATGGCATGCACCACTTCGCCCTCGTTCAAGCGCCGCCCCATGGCACTTTCAATCACGGTGAGTGCAGCACCCAGGTCTGTGGCTGTCAATTGACCTGCCGTACCGTTTTCAACTTGAACCACCAGCACCGGCCAGACAACGGCCTCGCCCACATCCTTGCAATAGGCAGCCCAAGCCGTGGTCATCTGCGCCCACCGGCGAGCAGCCTCTTCCAACAAGGCCATCTCAGCGGTAGTGGCCGCCTCAGGGTGGTGTATCAAGACGCGCTCTTTGAGCAAGCCTGATTTGCGCACCTCTTGCGCCGGCACCTCCACCTGGTGCTTGGTGATGGTGTGGCGGGCTTGCTGAATCAGGCTTAAAAAACGCGTGGGGGTTGCAGACACACCAATCACCAAAGGCATTTTGACCAAGCCTGTTTCTGGGTGGCCCAACACAAAGCGCTGCATCAAACTTTGGGCCTGCGCTGCGCCAGCCCCCCTGAGCATGCCGCGGTGCGCCTCATCAATCACAACATAAAAGCGATCTGGCAAGGCTTGCGCCGTATTGCTCAGGGTCTCCCAGATCAAGTGCTGTCGCCCGTCCCCGCTATTGGTGAGTGGTTGGTTAACCGCCAGTTTTTGGGTGTTGATGAAATAAATATGCCCTCCATCCAGGCGTGGCGCATCAAAGCTGGCGTCGATGGTGACCAGCTGGCTGACCCGGTGCACCTTGTCAGACATCCCCTCAATCTTGAGCTTGGTCTGTTCGTTCAACTCGGGCATGTCCGACACCCAAAGAATCACGGCATCTGGCTGAGGTACCCAATCCAAGGGCCAAGCGAGTTGGTCATCGGGCTCCACCAATATGGCCTCGAACAAGGCCGTCATCATGATGGTTTTGCCACTGCCCGTGGCCGCAGAAAAGGACAGCACATGCTGGTCGTCGGCAGAAACGGTTTTGCGCGCTTTCACCAGGGCCATGCGCAGTTCATTCAGCGCATCCTTTTGAAAATCAAATAACGAAACCCTCATGCTTGGGCACTCCCCGAATCCTTGGATTCACCCATACCGTCTTGATGGGTGTTGATCATGAAATTGAGCAAGTAGTCGCGGTACAGCTGGGCCACTTGCACATCGGGGTTGTGCTGGGACAGCGCGTTGCGCACTTCCCGCGCCATGCTTTTGAAAGCTTCGTCCGAGTCGGTCACGATGTAAACCTGCGCCAAGCCCGTGCGTCCCACCAATTGCTTGAGCAAACCCCGCAAGCGTGACTCGTCCAGCAGCACGGCAAAGTTATTGGCTTCAGGGGCTAAAAAAAAGGGTTCAGGTTCTTGGCGCTTCAACGACGGACGGGGACCCACAGCCCCGGCTTTGAGCCACAACAAAGGCAGCAATTCCTTGAAAGCCCTCCTCAGGGGAATGCTGTCTTTCTCCAAAAATTCCAGCTTGAAGTAGGCCAAGTTGGCCGCAAAGCCTTCGGACATGGGGCGCTTTTCTTCCTCGGGCACCAAGAGGGGCCCCAGCATCTCCACCACCTGGGCCTTCAATGCTTGAAACTCCCTTGCGGTGGGTGTGACGATGTAAAAGTCGGTGATGTGCGTCTGGCCGTCAAGCGCTTCTAACCACGCTTCTGCCGCCGCTGGGTCAAACAGCACGGTGGCTTTGTGATCTTCTGAGACGATGAATGCCGAGTCGGCCTGCACCAGCGTTTGGGGCAAACCGTCGATGAGCGCCACCACCTGCTTCTTCTTGGGCTGGGTGTTGAGCGCGCCCGGATGAACAAAGCCGATATGTGTGAAATTGCGGGTCTTTTCACGCTCTGTGGTTTTACCGGTCAGGTACTCGCCTGTGAGCACGGTGCCATCGTCACGCTGGCCCAGGATGGTGTATTTGCTGCGCGGCCAGGCGACCGAGCGGCAAATGCCTTGGGCTTCCCATTCGTCATCGCCCGGTTGCAGACCTTGAGCGCTGAGGTTGGCAGACTCCTCTGCGGACACCTCATTGTTGGTGACCAGGATGCAGCGCCGATGACCACCATCGGTGGCGTTGAGCAGGTTGACGGCATTGAGCGTGGTACCACTGCCAGCAAAGAAGTCCACGATCAGGGCGTCGGGGCGATTGCGTACTACAGCGGAAATTGCATCGCGGGTAGAGTAGAGGGATTTAGGATAGGAAAAGGATTTCCCTCGATCAAGAATGGTGGTTAGTAAATCCGAACCGTTGGAGCCTGCATCATGTGACCGTCTGAACCAAACTGTTTTCGGTGTTTTGGATAGCCCTTCGGCGTATTCCAACGTTACAGTATTTCTTACCGCATCACGCTGAAGAATGACGATTTCGCCTCTATCAATCTGATTTTGAGGTTTCTTGTTTAGGTACGAGATACTGTACGTATTCCGCACAGAATCGTATCCACCAAGAGAGGTATAGCCTTTATCAATAAGTAATCGAAGCGCGGCCGAACCGACGCTCCAGTTTCCAAGTGAACCATCACTTCTAACCGGCCACACTGAACGAAGTTGATTTTTCTTGAGGGAAAAATCTGGTTGGATATCTAATGGCAATGCTTCACCAGCATCCACGACAGCACCAGTAACCACATTGATGAAAACAGGATAAAAAAGGCCTGGCCTATCTTTACGCTGAGCATTAGAGCCTGAGCGAAGCAAATTCGCCCAACGGACGTCCTTTCCTCCAGCCGATTTATTTGTAAGCAAGTCATCCGGTAACGCTGCAACTAGCGCGTCCGGCATAAAACAAAAAAGCGCATATTCCTCGACCCTTGAAAATCGACCTTGGTTGTTGCCCTTAGGGTTAATTACGATGGTTACCAACTGTCGGTACGCCTCCGGAAACTCCCGCTCCAACAACATCCCAAGGTGATACACCTCGTGTTCATCAATCGTGACAATCAGCACTCCGGTATCTGGTTTCAGCAATCGCTTAGCCAACTTCAAGCGCTTTTCCATGAAGGCCAGCCATTTGCTGTGCCGCCAGCTGTCGTTGCTGTCCACGTAGTCGTTGTTGTATTTCCAGTCCCGCGCACCCGTGTTGTAGGGCGGGTCGATATAAATGCAGTCCACCTGGCCGGCATACAGGTAGTCCAAGAGTTGCAGCGCGTGGTAGTTGTCGGCCTCGATCAGGGTGTGCCAAGGCGCATCGGCGGGGCCGTTGGCCACGGCATCCACCGGCACCAATGCCGGAAAAATAGGCTCACCAAATTCGCGCACCACCAGCAGATCGTCCACCGGCATCAGCTCAGGATCGGCGGCGGCGCGGGTGGGCTCGCTGGGTTTGGTTTGGTTGCTGGGCTTGGTGCAGGTGGCCATGCCCGCGTAAATCGACCGTACCTGCCACACGTCTTTGAGCGGCCCGTTTTTGCGGCACACCAAGTCGCCCTTGCGGGGTTTTGCGTCATGCAAGGGCAACAGCTCGGGCAGGTGGTCCTCAAACACTAGGCCAAACTTTTTTTGTTTGGCGGCATTGGCCCACTCTGCGGCCAAGCGCTGGCGCAGGCGCGGGTCGCTCACCTGGGCGATCAGATCATGGATAGCGGACATCTTCCACAACCTTAAGCAGATTCAATACATCCAGAAATGACGACATACCTGCCGCTGATGCAAAAAGATCCATAAGACACAAATCCATCAGTAAGTAATTCTTTTAGTTTATTTAATTAATATTTAATTGCATCAAACAACTAATTAATATTATTGGCAATCAACTTAGATACAACACTTATTGACTCATTTGTTACATATTTGAGTTTGGCATTCCCGTGTCAAGCATGGCCTGATGACACCTTCTGCAACAACTTATAGAGGTGAATAAAGATGGCAATTTGGAGAATTGAAACTTGCAAAGCTGAGGCGGGTTATCGAAGCAATGCTTCGATCTACAACCTCATTCGAGAGGGCCTTTGGACAAAACCAGTGCCTATCGGCCAACGCTCAGTTGGCTGGCCTGACGCAGAAGTGCGGGCGATTTGTGCAGCTCGAATTGCTGGGCAGGCCGAAGACCAAATTCGCGAATTGGTCAGTCGACTTCAGGCAAAGCGCATCGAAGCTTTGGTCGAAGTTTGAGGGGCTGACCATGACCTTCAACCGAGAAGAACTTCCCGATCCAACAGATTACTTTGCGTCACAAGGCTTGCGCCTTGTCGGACCGTCAAAGTGGAAAACCACGGAATGCCATTTCCATGGCGGCAGCGATTCGATGAGGATCAACACCCAATCTGGCGCTTGGGTTTGCATGGCCTGTGGGGTCAAAGGGGGGGGATGTACTTTCGCACCACATCGCTGCGCACACCTTGGAATTTGTAGAAGCCGCAAAAGCTTTGGGTGCTTGGGTGGATTACGGAAAACTGCAAATTCAGCAAAAGCCTACGCCTCTGCCGCCTCGCGCTGCGCTGGAGGTTTTGGAATTTGAGTCTTTGATCGTGGCTGTGGCTGCAGGGAATATTGCCAAAGGGATCAAGCTCAGCGCGGCAGATCAAGCGCGGGTGATGACATGTGCTGGGCGCATAGGTCGCTTGGCGGAGGCATACCAATGAGAAGTGCCCTGGCCTACAACCTGATGACTACTCAACTTGATAGCGAAATTGGTATTGCTGCAGCTACTCAGCTGACTTCTTGCGCATGGCCCGACCCTACCCCACTGCCAGACGCCCTACCCCCGGTGGCACCGTTTGACCTTGCCGTCAAAACCCGCACTAAAAGGCATCATGGCTGACACCATCCGATTATTCGCAGGCTCGGGGCTCAGCTGAAATACTTTTGGCGTCGGCAGATCACTGTACAAATTCCGCAGCAATGCCTTGTAAAGATCAGCGTCCTTTATTGCCCAATGTGTACGACTGAACTCAAATTCTTCGATCCCAAGCTCCCGGGCCATCCGCAGCAGTGACGAATTCGGAATCGGACGGATGGCGGGATCAACCGCATATTCGATTTGAAAATCTGTGCCCGAAAGTTTCAGCTGCGTGATGGTTCCGACATACGCAACCTGGTTTCCTACGCCCTGAGTTTCGGACATAAACAACATAGGCAGTTTTGCCACCGCATTGATATCCAGAACTTTATTCGGCATGAAGCGCTGAGCAATGGCGGCGTCGGTGTACTCCAGTACGCGGCCACTGCCGAACGAGTCACGATGGGGCTCCCAGCCACCGCCCGAAACGATCAAATTAAACATCCATCAATCCCATCACTTGAGTTCGTACCAAACACCACGCCCGCTGCCCTGCTGATTCAAATGACCGTGCTCGACCAGGTTGCGGAAATGTTGCTTCAGCGTGTTTCGGCTGACACCCGTCAATTTGATCGCATCGCCAATCGTGACGCGCCCGTGTTCGCGGGCAAATTCGACGATCTGCAGTGACAGCTCGGGCAAGGCAGCCAGTACGATCTTCTCGCGCTCCACCTTCTTTTCAAGCCGCCGTACCTGCTCGGCCAGTGACCGCAGGAAGAACACCAGCCACGGTTGCCAGTTGGGAGCATCGGTCCGGATGGACCCCTGCGTCTGCCGCAAGGCAAGGTAGTACGCCTCTTTATTCAGCTCGATCACGCTCTCTAGTGAGCTGTACGGCACGTAAGCGTAGCCTGCCTGAATGAGCAACAAAGTGGTCAAGACACGACTGAGGCGGCCATTGCCATCCTGGAACGGGTGGATCTCCAAGAACACCACGACGAAGATGGCAATGATCAAAAGCGGGTGCAACTGCGCCTTGTCGCGCTCCCCATTCACCCAGGCAACCAATTCAGCCATCAGACGCGGCGTGTCGAACGGGCTTGCCGTCTCGAACACGATCCCGATCTGCACACCGTTTTCATCGAAAGCGGCCACGCTGTTTGAGTTGGTCTTGTACTGTCCGCGGTGCCGCGAGTCCTTCTCACTGTGGCGCAGCAGGATCTGGTGCAGTTGCTTGACGTGGTTCTCGTTGAACGTAATGTCACGCCAGGAGCTGAACACCAAGTCCATCAGTTCGGCGTAGCCAGCCACCTCCTGCTCATCACGGGTCTCGAAAGACAGGATGGCCAGGTTGGAAAGCAGCTTCTCCACTTCCCTGTCGGACAGCTTGCTGCCCTCGATACGGGTTGACGACCCGATGCTCTCGATGGTGGCCACCCTGCGCAAGGCAGACAGACGATCAGGCGCAAGGGTGCCCAAGGCACGCCAAGCGCCTTTGAACTCATCAATCCGAGCGATCAGGCTCAAGATCTCGGGGGTGATCTGAAGGGTGTCAGAGCGAAGCATAGAACCAATAATACACCCAATAACACCCATTTCTCAAAATGTGAACCCTTCGGAGTCCCGACGGAAGAATGGGTGTGAATGGATGTTTTATTGGTTCACGCCCTGCCGCTTGTGGTGCCCAGCAGTTCCCATACGAATTTTCGTATGGAGAAATTTGATGAGCACCAAAATTTGCGCCTGCTGTGGGCAGTCTTTCCAGCCAGACCCACGCTGTCGGGGTTTTGCTTCCAGAAGGTGCGGGCGTCAGTCACGCTAGTGGTGATCACGCCTTATTTGGCTTTTGATGGAACTCTGACGTCATTTATGAAAATTATGTGTATTGGCTATGTCGTAAAGCAGCTGTCAAGCGAGGTAAGCGCCTCAATAAAGCTGTAATTAAATTTGGTGAAGTAATGGTAGGTGCCGGAAGTAGACTGGAAACAACACCCGATGTTGTTTTTCGTGATTCGCAGGGCACGCCTGTTACCGTCACTGACTCCAAATACAAACGGCTCGGTTCGCGCCCTAAGTCTCCGGACACTTATCAGGTATTAACAGCAGGACATGTGCTTGGTTGCTCGCGGGTCTCATTAACCTATCCAGTTGCAATGGATCGCGAACCAACAGTCTGGCAAGTTCCTTCCGCGTTAGGAGGAACCGCAATTGAATTAACAGCGCTTCCACTAAATCTAATGAGGTTGGCCCTCCCAAATGGTCCAGAGACTCTAATTGACACCATAGATGCGTGGTTAGATGGTGAACTAGCTAGCAAAAAAGTAGATGCTGCAATGGCACAAATGATTTGATTGCTACCCCACTTTTCAAATCTCTCCTGAGTACCTACCAAACAAGCATCTGTTAGCACCCAGCCGTGTAGAGCTGTTTTTATTGCTCAACTCTCCTATGGGCGGGATCAAAAAGAATGGTCAATTTTGATAGCGCATAAGTTGTTGATTTTTATGGCTTCAGACTTATTGACTGACTTCTCTCAAGTCCACAAGTTTTGGAGAATGGAGAGTAAAAACAGGCCCATAAGGTGTTTTTCAGGTAGGCGTTTTAGAACGAAGACAACACCCAATAACGGCGAAACCCCACAGAGACTGGGCCTCAGCGGGGTTCTTCAAAAAGTGAGAGAGTGCTTTCTCACTTTGCATATGGTGGAGCTGGCGGGATTTGAACCCGCGTCCACCGCTCCCTCATGTCTTCAGAATTGCTATACCCTGAGCCATGACTTCCCTCACGGCCAAGTCCGGACAGATTGCTCCCTTGTACAAGGGGCTACAGGGTGTTCCAGCAAGTTTCACTGACAACGCCAAGGGGTCAACCAAGCCAAAATGGTCCCTGTAGCCCTCAGCTTGGTACGTGAACTGGTTCATGATTCCCAAGACACTTCTGTTTGAGGTTTTGGAGTAAGTCACCTGTCCCATCTTTTCCAATTCGGACTTTACCCTGTCCTGCCCAATTTCCAGCGCCAGCAACACCTGCGCCAGTGCATCGGGAAAACGCTGCGCAAGAGTCGTCGCAGGAGCCAGCGGCATGACCACTGGAAGCAGGGTTCGCTCGTTGACAAACAGCGCCAGTTGAGGTTTCCAGAACAGTGCCGTGGCATACCAATCACCAAGGATGGTTGTTCCGTTAACGGCAGCCTGAACGTCAGGCTTAATACGGTCGAGTAATTTCTTTGTGCAGTGCAAATTGAACATGGTCAACCCATTTCCGAGGCATGAGATTCAGAGTGCTCAGGCACCTCTGCGCATTAGTCCATGCAACAATCAAAATCCCACCTCTTTTTGATGGCGCACTGCCAATACCGTGACGAGGCGCTGGTCAACCCGGTAACGAACCACATAGCCGCTGTCGCCAAAATCAATGATCCAGTCACGGAATTCATCTTCCATGTCTTCAACTGGGCGCCCCACTCCCGACTGCTTATCCAGCACTTTGACACCTTGGCGGATAGCCTTCACGGCGCGTTTTGCAGCGTCAAGGTCCTTGGGCTTGAGGAAGTCATAGAGCCGCTTGACATCCAGCAACGCTGCCGGAGACCAAATCAGGCGTGACATCCGGGCGGCTCAACGTCATTGCCTTGTTCGAGCTGAGCCATCCAGGCATCAGCCTCATCCGCGGTCACATGCAATCCGTTTTCACGAAAATCTTCCCAAGCTTTGAGCGTGTCCCGGCGAAACGCCTCGCGCTTCTCTTCTCTATCGACGTACTGCGTAATCGCCTCGCGCATCAGCCAATGTGACGTACGCTGACGCGCTTGCGCCAAGCGCTTCACTCGGGCTTTGATGTCTTCGTCGATCTTGATCGCCACAGGGCGAACAGCGGTAGCGGTCATGTGGCTTACCTCTTAAGAGTAGTTGTAGGTATTACCTTACCATACTTACTCCAGCTTAGCCACAGCATGTAGATGCTGCCTGAACTGCGGCCCGAAGAAGCAAACCGATGGCCCGCAAACCCGCGCC
>SXWY01000192.1 GCA_005789825.1 Burkholderiales bacterium
AGAAGAACTGCGCGGTGTTGATACCAAGCCATTGGTCGGTCACTTGGCTGCATGGAATTATTTCCAATCGATCAAAAACCCTGCCAATGATGCATTCATCAAAAAATGGTCTGACTATGCCAAAGCCAAAGGCATCCCCGGTCACAAAGACAAGCCTTTGACCAACGATCCGATGGAAGCGACTTACATCGGTATAAACATGTGGAAGCAAGCGGTTGAAAAAGCGAAATCTACCTATGTGGACAAAGTCATAGCAGCCATGGCCGGTCAAACCTTCACCGCGCCAAGCGGCATCACCTCGAAAATGGACGAGAAAAACCACCATTTGCACAAGTCTGTGTTCATTGGAGAAATCAAAGCCGATGGCCAGTTCAACGTGGTGTGGAAAACACCTGGCCCTGTGAAAGCCAAGCCATGGAGCCCGTTCATCGAAGGCAATGACAAAAAGCCTGACCAACCTGTCAAGAAGTGATTTTTGATGAGGGTGTGCATCGGTTGTAGATGCAACCGATACAGCAGGCCACTACACGAGGGGGAGGGCGCGAGTCACTCCCCCTTTTGATGAACAGCGAAAAGAGAAGGTATGAAAGCGATAGCTTGGTTTTGGGTGGCGTGCATCGGTATGTTGCAATTGTCAACAGCGCAAGCACTGACACCCCAGCAATTGCACGATATCGTTGCGGGTGAAACAGACGCCCGCATCGAAAGTCTGCAAAAAGCATTGGCACAGCCTGATGCGCAAACAGCGGTGTTTTTACAGGCCTTGGCCGATGATGCAGTGGTGATCGCAGGCCAGCAAGTGATCATGGTGCGAGACGGCAAGGGCACAGACCCGGCCACCGGACAAGCTGTACCCATTGCGGCCAACGCAGAGAGCGTGGTCAGCAACAACCGCATGCGCGGTGAAATTGATTCGGCCTTGGCAGCACTGCAACTGCTCAGTCCCGATGATGCGGTGCGAATCAAGGCCGCTGCGGCGTTCGTGTCAGAGCCCGACCCGAGTAAAAAAACCTTGCTCGACAAAGCACTGTCCGCCGAAAAAAATCCGGCCATCAGTGAATTGCTGATACTCGCTCAGGCAGCGATCAATATCACCCATCCTGATGCAGCAGTGCGGCTTGCCGCAGCCAAGGCATTGGGCAACAGCAAAACGCCCAACACCCAATTGCTGTTGAACCAGCAAATGACGAACGAAACCGATGCGGCGGTCAAAGCGCAAATGCAAGCCTCGTTGGCGGATATCCAATCGGCGCTGGCCTGGGGCGAACGTTTAGGGGCCTTGTTCACTGGGTTGAGTTTGGGTTCGATTTTGTTGTTGGTGGCCTTGGGCTTGGCTATCACTTATGGTTTGATGGGCGTCATCAAAATGGCCCATGGCTAGTTGATGATGGTCGGTGCTTATGCCACCTACGTGGTGCAAACATTTTTTCGCCAGCACATGGGCGCGGCTTTTGACTATTACTTGGTGGCCGCTTTGCCAATGGCGTTTTTGTCGGCGGCGGCCGTGGGCGCATTGATGGAACGTTCGGTGCTACGCCATTTGTATGGCCGCCCGCTCGAAACATTGCTTGCCACCTGGGGCATCAGTTTGATTTTGATGCAAACCGTGCGAACCGTGTTTGGTGCGCAAAACGTCGCGGTAGAAAACCCGACGTGGATGAGCGGTGGCATACAAGTGCTGGTCAATTTGAGCTTGCCGTGGAACCGTGTGTTGATTGTGTTGTTTGCATTGCTGGTTTTGGCTGGTGTGGCTTTGTTGATCAGCCAAACCCGTTTGGGTTTGTTTGTGCGCGGCGTGACGCAAAACCGCGCCATGGCCTCTTGCATGGGGGTCAACACGGCACGCATAGACACCTATGCGTTCGCGCTGGGGTCTGGCATTGCGGGGCTGGCAGGTTGTGCCTTGAGCCAAATCGGCAATGTGGGGCCCGATTTAGGACAAGGCTATATCGTGGATGCTTTTATGGTGGTGGTGCTCGGCGGTGTGGGTCAACTGGCGGGCACGGTGTATGCCGCTCTCGGTTTGGGCGTGCTCAATAAATTTTTGGAAGGCTGGACCGGTGCGGTGCTGGCCAAAATCGCGGTATTGGTATTCATCATCATCTTCATCCAAAAACGGCCACAAGGCTTGTTTGCGATGAAGGGGCGCAGTGCGGAGGCTTGAGATGCAAAACATCACACTGCCACACGCACCACGCTTGTTGTCACCCTTGGGATGGGGGGTGTTTGGGGGTGTGCTGTTCACCATAGGTTTACTCATACCTGTGCTCAACCTCTGGTTGCCGACAACGCATCCTTTGCATATGAGCGATTTCACCGTGGCGTTGGTGGGCAAGATCATGTGCTTTGCGATTTGCGCCTTGGCCATGGATTTGATTTGGGGTTACACCGGTATTTTGTCATTGGGACATGGTTTGTTTTTCGCGCTGGGTGCTTATGCCATGGGCATGTACCTGATGCGGCAAATCGGCACCGACGGCAATTACAAATCAGAGTTACCCGATTTCATGGTGTTTCTCGATTGGAAAGCGCTGCCTTGGCACTGGTATTTCAGCGACAGTTTCATCGCTACGCTGTTGTTGGTGGTGCTGGCACCGGGTTTGCTGGCTTTGGTGTTCGGCTACTTTGCTTTCCGTTCACGCATCAAAGGGGTGTATTTCTCCATCATCACGCAAGCCATGACATTCGCATTCATGCTGCTGTTTTTTCGCAA
>SXWY01000193.1 GCA_005789825.1 Burkholderiales bacterium
GGACCCCGGCCCGCGAGCCGGACTTGAAGAAGCGCTCAACGCCCTTGTGCCTGAAGCTTCGAATCATCCTGAGATTGTAGCGCGTAGCGCCACGCGCAGCAAGTGCGGCAGCAATCCATTGGGGGTTCGAATCCCCGACCCCACCAAAAAAAGGGGGGTCGAAAACTGACCGAGTTAGTTAAACAATCGCTTCTGCTCCGCCAGCTACCCAATGAATACGACCCTCACGGGGCGTTCTTCATTTCTACCCACACTTCTACCCACATGACTCTTCCCCTGCCAGCTATGACAAATCAATGGATTTGGTCTTAGATTTGATAGGGGGGGGAGGGGTACTTTGGCATCGTGAGAGATTGTGGCTGCCTCCTCTCCACATAAAAAGAGTTCTTGCCTAAAACCTGAGGTGTCTAGCAGGTCATCTTCGCAGGTAAATTTTCCAAGCTGTAAGCAGGCCAATTAGGGTCGAAAGTCAATTGCCAAATGCAATTGACACCTTTAAACCAATCATCCATCAAACCCCCAGCCTCAAGCGATGTTCCGCAAAACTGGCATCATGTCGCTGCATTTTGACATGGCCTATTGTGTTCAATCGCTGACCATTTGGCTGGACCTGCCCAGGGTCCAAATCAAACCGGCGCCCACGGAGGTTCCTTGGTCTTGCAAATGCAATGGGCTGCTGCTGTTGACCCCTTTACCCGCGAAGTCTGTGCGGGTGAAGGCAAACATCCGAACATCTTCATTGAGCTTGTGCGACAGCGTCAGTTGAGCCCGGGGTGTGATCAACCCCGCTTTGGCGGTGTAGGCGCTTCGAGATGTGGTGGCGTATTGGGATGGCACACCATACAGGTATTGGTTGAATGTTTGATCGCCGTAAATCAGCCCCACGCTGCCAGAAAACCCCCAGCCTCGCCCCAAGTCTCGGTTGTCGTAAGTGAGCTTGGGTTCGAATGCCAGTCCTCGGTAATACACACCGCTGTTGAACTCAAACACACCGCGCAAAGGCAATTCCAATCGTACCGCGGACTCTTGGCTTGGGCGTGCCAGGTTGAGCTTGGCACGGGGACCAAACTCCAACAAAAAGCCCAGGTCGGGCATGCCTTCTCGCACGTTCACATCTTCGCTAGAGGCACGCAACGCACCACCCAAGCCGATATCGAATTCTGCAAATGCGTTTTTGGCGACCCGAGCACCAATGGTTCCACCGGCAGCCCGCCAAACTGGGCCACGGTAAATAAACCACGGCAGCGCCAGCGCACGGCCCACATCGTCCTCTGCACCTGGGTAGGCAGGACCGGTCAGGCCAAAGCCAGCCAAGCCTGCTTCCCACAAGGGCTTTTGCACGCCTTCGACATCAGGTTCGGTTTGGGCATACGCCACCGAAAAAACAGACAGGCTCAGCACAGCTGAGCTCAAGCCTCGCGAAAACCACCATTCCGTGGACAAACTTATCAAACAAGACATGCGAGCGCTCATTCACACTTACCCAGAGACATGATGCCTTCTTGGTTGACCGGGTAATACCTGAAAATGTATTTGCCGTTGTCGAACATCTTGACATAGCCTTTGCCTTTGGCAGGGGTCAAAATGATGTACGCGTTGTCGGCGCTCCATTGCACATTGGCCGAAGCATACAAGTCGCTGTATTGGTCAAATTCTTTGGCCACGGTCAGGTCGCCATTTTTTTCGTTGGCTTGTAAGTTGAAATCAAAAGCCTGGTAGTTGGTTTTACCCGCGCATGACACATGCATATTCAAGCAAAAGTTGGGCTCCAAGGGCTTGCAGCTGAGTTTTTCATTCCGCTTGAGCTTGGCAAGCACGCCATCTGTCTGCGCTTGGGTAACAGTGGACATCAGCAGCCCACACAGGACGACCACCAGCCCCCCGCCAATCCGCGTCCAAAAAATGTCGCTGCGGGTGGCAGCTGTCAGAGAAAAGTTCAGCAACATGGGGGTCCTTTGCAATGAAGTCGCGTGTACAAATGCAAGCCCAGCCATGGCGCTCACTGTTTTTTCATTTTGCGTGATTTGAAGGCCCCCCATTAACCACTGAAACCAGTAGGGTCAAAGGGGCGTCGACCCAACCGATCGCCAAAACTCGTCAGTCATAAAAATGTCATCAAAAGCCCATAGAGTTTGCAGGTGTATAAGGAGACACCATGAACCCACACACACGGTTGAACGTGCTGTTTTTGTGCACCCACAATTCAGCCCGAAGCATATTGGCAGAAGCTTTGTTGAACCACTTGGGTCGCGGCAGGTTCAAAGCCTATTCTGCGGGCAGCAGTCCGCGCGATCACCAACAACCCAACCCACTCGCTTTGGAGGTGCTGCAAAAAGAGGGTGTTTCCATTGAAGGGTTGCACAGCAAAAGCTGGGATGTGTTTGCGTTGCCAGATGCGCCGCAGATGGATTTGGTCATCACCGTGTGCGACAACGCGGCGGGCGAGGTCTGCCCGTATTGGCCCGGGCAACCCGCCACGGCCCATTGGGGCTACGCCGACCCATCCGAAGGCGATGGTTCGCAAGACGAAAAACGCATCGCATTTCTCAAAACGCTGCACATGATTCGCAGAAGACTGGAGTTATTCACCAGTTTGCCTGCCGCCAGTTTAGAGAAGCTGGCATTAGAAAAAACAGCCAGAGGATTGGCTTCAGAGTGAAAACATGGCAGCGACTGTTGTCTGAAGGCTTGGGCACGGCTGCATTGCTGTGTGTGGTGATTGGTTCAGGCATCATGGCCGAGCAACTGGCACAAGGCAATGCTGCTGTTGCGCTATTGGGCAATACCTTGGCAACTGTCTTCGCTTTGTATGTGTTGATCGAAACACTGGGGCCTGTCAGTGGTGCGCATTTCAACCCCTTAGTCACAGCTTTCGTGGCGTGGCGCGATCAATGGCCATCGCTGGTCACACTGGCCTATGTGATGTCGCAGTTGGCGGGCGCTGCTTGCGGTGCTTGGTTGGCACATGCCATGTTTGGGTTGGAATTGTTTCAATGGTCTGACAAAGTCAGAACCGGCACTGGCCAATGGTTGGCTGAAGCGGTGGCGACCGCAGGTTTGTTGTCGGTGATATTGCTGTCGCCTGCGCAAAAAGTAGCCAGCTTGGTGGCCGCTTACATAGGTGCTGCGTATTGGTTTACCGCGAGCACATCGTTTGCCAATCCTGCTGCCGTGTTTGGGCGCATGATGAGCAACTCTTTCGCGGGTATTGCCCCAGAAAATGCTTTGGGTTTTGTGTTGGCTGAAATATCAGGATTGGCTGTGGTGGCCGTGGTTTATAAAGGCTTTCACTGGCGACAGTAGTTTGTTCATGGGCATGCCCAGGTCAACGTCTGCTCGCATTTATTGATGTCATTTTTCTCCAGCTCGGTATGAATATCACTTTACTCAATGCTTTGATCTATTTATGTAAACAAGTAGCCAAGTGTCAGCATGGTTTGGCTGTTGTGGTTTTATGCAGCTGTATCTTTAACAACGTACATGCAGTTGTCAGCAGCGACATGCTGTTACATATCGTTGAACAGTGCACAAACACAAGCAGCGCAGACTATTGCAACAAATGCCTTGCCCCGCAAGCCACGGCCATGTGCCCTGGCAATGCGACTTGCCGAGCCACGAGCGAAATTTGGCAAGAAACCCCTGACTTTGTGGCAATGAGAGACATCAAAATGTGCGGCTGCCCCGCGCATTTTGTACACGGCTTGGTGTTGCCAAAGTCGCGGGTCAGCGGCGTAGAGGACGCTAAGCGTCCCGAAGCCATTTGGCAGTTTGCATGGGACATGGCCACAGAAAGAATGCCCCAGCACGAAATAGCGCTGGCCGTCAATCCTAGAACCAGGCGATCACAAAACCAATTGCATGTCCATCTTGTCAGGCTGAAACCTGAATTTCAAGGTAAAAATTTGGAGGGTGTCACAGTACATACACAAAATCTCACTAAGGTATGGGAATTGGCAGCAGGT
This sequence comes from Burkholderiales bacterium, assembly GCA_005789825.1. Taxonomy (GTDB): domain Bacteria; phylum Pseudomonadota; class Gammaproteobacteria; order Burkholderiales; family Burkholderiaceae_C; genus Limnohabitans. The sequence goes on from SXWY01000193.1 coordinate 3,963, forward strand.
TTAGCCCATGCAAATGCCATGCAGGATTACGGAGTGTTGGTTACGTCAAGCAACAAAGGTGGTTATCTCATAGTGCTGACAGCGCAAAGCCCTGAAGTACTGTTCACGCAAGCCTATTGCAACCGTTAAAAGCATTTGTTTTCAACCTTTGGAACACAGGGACTGAGTATGGAGATGACACAAAACCCATTGGATAAATTTAAACATTCATTGGAGCAGCAGGGTTTTAATTCCCCGATGTTGACCACATTGGCTCCCCATGAAAAATTAAAACGACATTCAAGCAGTCAAGAAATATATGGCGTTGTATTAGATGGTGAATTAGAACTTCTCACCAATGCAACAAACACCATATTTACCAAGCATGACATTTTTTTTATAAACGCTGGCGGTAGTTTTGAAATTCATTGTGGTTCGAACGGGGCTCAGTACTTGTTCTCGTTCAAAAATAGTCCTCCAAAAGCATGCTGAAAATTGTCTTTACTGTATTGCTAATACTCAAATCGGTGTGGGTATGGGCTTCAGAACCAGCTGTTCAATTGGGGCCACGCCCTTTTTTTCTCATCTCGCAAATGCAGGCTTCTCCTTTGAAGCATCAATTGCAGCAATGCAGCAAAGGTCCCTTTCGTAAAACCAATTTCTCGATAGGTCATCGGGGTGCTGCGCTGATGTTTCCTGAGCATACGCGCGAGTCCTACGAGGCAGCTGCGCTCATGGGCGCTGGTGTGATTGAGTGCGATGTCACTTTCACCAAAGACAAAGAATTGGTTTGCCGACATGCACAAAATGATCTACACACATCTACCAACATATTGTTAACACCCTTGGCTGAAAAATGCACCAAACCTTTTCAGCCTTACAACCCCATCACGAAAACACCAGCCAGTGCAGAGTGCAGAACCAGCGATATCACCCTGGCCGAGTTCAAATCCCTGCGCGGAAAAATGGATGGGTTCAACCCCATGGCGACGACAGTTCAGGAATATGTCGCTGGCACGCCTGCTTGGCGAACCGATCTTTATGCTGGCCCGACAAGTGGCACCTTGATGAGCCACAAAGAAAGTATTGCGCTTTTCAAGCAATGGGGCGTGAAGATGACGCCTGAACTCAAGGAGGCCACCGTTGCCATGCCGTTTGAAGGGTTCAGCCAGCAGCAATATGCGCAAAAAATGCTGGACGAGTACAAAGCTGCAGGCGTAATGCCAAGCGATGTATTTGCCCAATCATTCCATGAAGAAGATATTTTGTACTGGCTCCACAATGAACCAGATTTTGCCAAGCAAGCCGTTTTTTTAGATGGCACGGTCACAGCCAACGAACAACCAACATTAGCAACCCTTAAGACGTTCAAAGCCAAAGGTATCCAAATAGTAGCCCCGCCCATATTTGCACTTTTGACCATCGAAAACGGAAAAATCGTTCCTTCAGAGTACGCCAAAAATTTAAAGACAGCAGACTTAGACATCATCACCTGGTCGCTGGAGCGTTCTGGTGTCATGGCCAACCAAAAAGGGGGTTGGTATTTTCAGTCGGTTACCCATGCTGTTCAAAACGAGGGTGATATCTTGGTGGTGTTGGATGTATTGGCCAAAAGAGTTGGTATTCGCGGTATTTTTTCGGATTGGCCCGCCACAGTGACTTATTACGCCAACTGCATGGGGTTAGATTGAACCAATTGGCCAATTCAGTTGTAATCAGCATTCATTTGTTCAATCTAATTCAGCGTGGCATTGACTTCATCTTAGGAGTATCTGCATGGAAAAAATAAACCTGCTTGATACGGAGCAGATAAGAAAAATTCGTGAAGATCTTCTCGACTCTATTGACGAAGAATTAGAGATGAACTTAGACGATGGCGAGAATGAAAACAGTCCATTCGCCAGCAATGAAGAAAAGCGTGCCAGGGCTGTGTATTTTCGAGAGCTGTTGCGGTTACAAGGTGAGTTGGTCAAATTACAAGATTGGGTGGTTGCCACCAAACAAAAGGTGGTGATTCTCTTTGAGGGTCGAGATGCAGCTGGCAAAGGCGGGGTCATCAAGCGCATCACACAAAGACTCAATCCCAGGGTTTGCAGGGTCACTGCACTGCCTGCACCCAACGACCGAGAAAGAACGCAGTGGTATTTTCAGCGCTATGTCACCCATTTACCTGCTGCGGGTGAAATTGTTTTGTTTGATCGCAGTTGGTACAACCGCGCGGGCGTTGAGCGGGTCATGGGATTTTGCTCAGAAGAGGAATACGAGGAATTTTTTCGCACTGTCCCCGAATTTGAAAAGATGCTTGTGCGAAGCGGTATCACGTTGTTGAAATATTGGTTTTCCATCACAGACGATGAGCAACATGCCCGATTTTTAGGGCGTATCCATGATCCGTTGAAGCAATGGAAACTCAGTCCTATGGATTTAGAAAGTCGTCGTCGCTGGGAAGATTACACACGCGCCAAAGAAACCATGATTGAGCGCACCCATATTCCTGAAGCTCCTTGGTGGGTGGTGCAAGCGGTTGACAAAAAACGCGCTCGTCTCAATTGCATCGACCACTTACTGTCTCAGTTCAACTACCATGAAATAGCGCATGAGGAAATTGCTTTGCCTGCCCGTGTGCGTAACCCTGACTACATACGCCACCCTGTGCCTGAACAAATGATGGTTCCTGAGAAATATTGATTCTTTCAGCAGCTGTGAATTTTTAAAAAAATACGAACGTAGGCATGTGCATCAAAGCATGTCAGGTGTTTGGACAGTGATCAAATTCACTTGTGTAGTTTCATCGTTCAAGATTTTGCTGCGCAGCCACCATACAGAGCATTTTTTGATATTGAGTGGGTGCGTTTGAATATGCAGTAACTGCGAAATCAGCTGCCCTATGAGGGGCTGATGTGAAACGATCAGTATGGTTTGCTTGTTATGGGGCCAATGAACCAATTTCAATACTTCGTTGGGTAGCGCGTTGGGTGAAAGTTCATCTCGGCATTTGTATTTGCGTCCCAGAGGCAATAAGGTTTGTTCAGCACGAACCGTGGGACAGCAAATGATTTTTGCACTTTCGGGCAATTGACGTTCCATCCAGCGTGCCATGCGAGCAGCCTGCCGTTCCCCACGCGCACTCAACGGACGATCACTGTCCGATTGCCCGTCTATGGGTTCAATGGCTTCTGCATGACGCCAAAAAATCAAATCCATATGCACCGCCAAAAAAACCAATACACAGCATGCAACAGTTTTATGTCATGTCAATGACCAATGCCATTCACCAAATTTTCATAAATAAATAAAGGATTTGTCACAGTACCTGCCTAGCATGTCCTAAACAGGAGAAACCATGAAAGTATGTGTTTTTGGTACGGGTTACGTGGGCTTGGTGCAAGGAGCTGTATTGGCTGAGGCAGGTCACACGGTCACATGTGTCGACATTGATCCAGAAAAAATTTGGAAATTGAACCTCGGCGAAATCAGTATTTTTGAACCTGGACTCGACACCATCGTCAGAAGCAACCTGACTGAAAACAGACTCAACTTCACAACAGATGCACAGGACGGCATGCAGGATGCAGAGGTTATCTTTATTGCAGTTGGTACCCCCATGGATGAGGATGGCAGCGCAGATTTGACGCATGTTTTGAACGTGGCACAAACCGTGGGCACACACATCACCCGCCCCGTGGTTGTGGTGAACAAATCTACCGTACCCGTTGGTACCGCTGACAAAGTGCAAAAATGTATTTCGGAACAATTGAAGCTTCGCAAGACATCGGTGGATTTCGATGTGGTTTCTAATCCGGAGTTTTTGAAAGAAGGTGCTGCGGTGGCAGATTGTCAGCGGCCTGACCGAATCGTGATTGGCACTAAAAGCCCACGGGCCGAAAAAATATTGCGTGAGCTTTATGAGCCGTTCAATCGCAACCACGACAAAATCATTGTCATGGATGTGCGAAGCGCAGAGCTCACCAAATACGCTGCCAATTGCATGCTTGCTGCGCGAATCAGTTTCATGAACGAAATCGCCAACCTGGCCGAAGCGGTGGGTGCGGACATTGAATCTGTGCGTCAAGGCATTGGCAGTGACCAACGCATTGGTTATCACTTCATTTACGCTGGCGCAGGTTATGGCGGCAGTTGCTTTCCCAAAGATGTCAGTGCATTGGTGAGGACTGCAGAGCAAATGGGCTATGAGCCGTTGATATTGAATGCTGTTCAGTCACGCAACGCCGCACAGAAGAAAATCATCTTCAATAAAATCAGCGCTTATTTCCAAAACAACTTGGCTGGAAAAACAGTGGCTTTGTGGGGGCTGGCCTTCAAGCCAAACACAGATGACATGCGTGAAGCGCCCAGCAGGGTACTGATGGAATCGTTGTGGGAAGCTGGCGTCAAGGTACAAGCCTACGATCCGGCAGCCATGGAAGAAACCCAACGCCTTTACGGACAACAGCCGCTGCTTCAGCTCTGCGGCACCAAAGAAGCGGCTCTTCAAAATGCAGACATGCTGGTCATCATGACTGAATGGCGTCAGTTCAAAGCGCCAGATTTTGATGCGATCAAAAGAACCCTCAAACATCCCGTGATTTTTGATGGCAGAAATTTGTTTGATCCCATCAGAATGCAAGAAAAAGGGATCGAATACCATGGGATTGGACGCGGACAAACCATACTCCATGCACACACGCAGGCCCTACAGCCTGAGTTTGCAGTCACGGATACAGTTTGTGAAATCTCGTAGCCATTGACTGGTTCAGGCCAATTTGCACGGGTGAACGGTACTGGCTGATGACATCGAAGAAAACCGATTCGGTTTTCTCCACAATAGTTTCCCAACTGAATTTTTCAGCGGTCTGAACCGCATTGACTTTGCATTCAGCCATTAAATATGGATTATTCAAAATGGCTTGAACCGCCATCTCGAAATGAACCTCGGTGTTTTGAGCAGCCAACATGCCATTTTCACCACTGATGATCAACTCGGATGCGGCGGCATGGTTGAAAGCCACCACGGTCAGACCAGAGGCCATGGCTTCCAGTGTGACATTGCCGAAAGTTTCTGTTTGGCTGGCGAATACAAACATATCGGCACTGGCGTAATGCATCGCTAAATCTTCGCCTGTTTGAAAACCTGCAAACACAACTTCTGGGTATTTGTGTTGAAGGTCTGCCATTAATGGGCCATCACCGACCAATACCAACTTGACATGGTTGTTTATTTTTTGGGCCATGGCATACGATTGAATGACTAACGGCAGATTTTTTTCAGCTGCTAAACGACCCACATAAAGCATGACCGTGGTTTGGTCGTTGGCACCCCATTGCTGGCGCAAACTGAGACTTCTTTTGTGGGGACTGAACAATTGGGTGTCAATTCCTCTCGGAACAATGTGTAAATTTTGAAATCCCACAGTATCCAATTCAGCTTCTAGCTGCGAAGTGGGCACCATCGTGACATGGGCTGCGTTGTGAAACTTCTTCAAATAAGAAAGTATGGCGGCGCTCAGCCAGCCAATTTTGTAATGGTTGCTATAGGCATGAAAGTTGGTTCTGAAATCTGTGCTGACAGGCAATCGGAGTTTTTTGGCGGCTTGAAGCGCTGACCAGCCCAAGGGACCCTCCGTCGCAATGTGAACAATATCGGGACGGTTGTAGGTCCACAAGCGGAGCAATTCTTTTTTCGATGGCAAGCCCATGCGCAATTGCTTATAAAAGGGGATGGGTAAGCCATAGACCAATTTCTCTCGAAATCCATCTCGCGCGATTGGCTCATCGTGTTTGAAGTGCTTGGGTCTGATCAAAAGGATATCGTGACCGTTTTTCACCAATCCATTGACGATGCGAGACAGTGTCATTGCCACGCCGTTGATATCGGGCGGGTAAGTCTCTGTGACAACAGCAATTTTCAAGCTAGGGTGAACCTGACCCAAGCGCTCAATATGAAGGTGTGTATGCATGTCAAAAGTATGGTGTTTGGACGCGACCATTGTGTGAAACCGTCGTGTCAATTTCATGACTCAGACTGCCGGATTTTGTGTCATCAAAAATTCATTCAATCGTGTGAAAGTCACAAGGCGTACAGCACACTTGTTTTTCACGGGAGCACGAATGAAGCAATTTTTAAAAACACTCGAGACGCAGCGTTGGGATGATCACCGTTACTATCACCACAGCCGCATCAACCAAACCTTGCATTTGATCAGTGCAGTATCTTTTTTGGTGGCTTATGCCTATTTGTTCATTGATCCTGTGGTCTCAGCACTCATCGCTTGGTTGGTTTCGATGACCACGCGTCAACTTGGTCATTTTGTGTTCGAGCCCAAAGGCTATGACGCAGTCAACATGGCAACGCATGAGCACAAAGAGGAGATCAAAGTCGGTTACAACCTGAAGCGCAAGATGGTGTTGTTGACCGTTTGCGCTTTGATTCCTGTGTTGGCTTTCTGGACGCCTGCACTGTTGACTTGGGCGGTCCCCCAAATGTATGAAGACAGCCCGATGCGCATGACTGGCATATTGTGGTTGTTTTTAGGTGTTGCGGGACTGGTGTTTCGCGTCGCCCAACTTTGGCACCAAGACAGTTTGCAAGCCGGCCTGGCCTGGGCATTGAAAATCATCACCGATCCCGTGCACGATATCAAGATGTACTACAAATCTCCTTACTACTTGTTGCGCGGTGAGTGGATGGATCCCATGGACCACGTACGTACCTCGGTTCACTAAGCCGGTAAGTATTTTCTTTTCAATATTTCTTTGAAAACGGATTGACGGATATGGCGGTTGGTGAGTTGGGTGTCTGTCCACCACCAACCGTCTTTTTCCATCGCCTCAGCGGCTTTGACAAACCGCTGCATGAATATTTCATAGTCTTTGTCATCCATTCCAAAATTAAAAATCATTCTTCCCGATCCTACCCAGCTGAGCGCAATGCCCTGGTCTCGCAAATAAAACTGGAACATCCAGTTGTACCGACTCGGTGTTTTGTACAAAATAGACCAAACAGTTTCCATGCCCGCTATGTGTACTGGCAAATCCGCTTGCTCGAGTCTTCGGTTGAGTGTGGCCAACCTGACCGACCACATTTGGCTGGCATTCGCATACATTTCTTGGGTTTGTGCAGTTTGCATGGCATGCAAAAACACATTCATGGTGGCCATCACATAGGGGTGGGCGTTGAATGTGCCACGGGCAAAACACAATTCGGCTGGTCGATCAGACTTGAAGCGGCGCATCCAGTGAGACATGCCGCAAACCACTCCCACGGGCAATCCACCACCCAAGGTTTTGCCATAGGTCACCATGTCGGCTTTGACGTTGAAATACGCTTGCGCACCACCAGGTGCCAAACGGAACCCCATGAATACCTCGTCCATGATCAAGGCAATGCCTTTGTCGGTACAGACCTGTCGCAATTGATGCAGCCAATCGGCATAAGCACCTTTGTCGAAGTGAACTGTCCTGCTCGAATCAACCAATGTGGAATCGGTAGGCGCAGCTTTATTGGGATGCATGGCTTGCAACGGGTTGATCAACACACACGCAATATCGTTTCTGTTTTTCAAAACACGCAAGGTATTGGGATGCATATCGTTGAGCGTCAACGTATGGGGCGAAGGTGGCATGGGATTGCCGGGCCCAGGTTGTACATCGTCCCACCATCCGTGATAGGCCCCAGTGAATCGCACCAATTTCTTTTTGCCTGTGTGGTAGCGCGCCAAGCGAACCGCTTGCATCACCGCTTCCGTGCCAGACATATGAAACGAAACCTCTTGCATGCCAGACAATTCACACAATTGTTTGGCGTTATCCAACACACAAGGATGGTAAGAACCCAGAACAGGGCCCAATTTCTCAGCCAGTTCAACACCTTTTGCAATACACATTTTGTAAAAATCTGTACCCAACAAATTGACACCATAACTGCCTGTGACATCAATGAATCGGTTGCCGTCCAGGTCAGTCAAATAACTGCCTTCGCTCTCACGCCAAAAACTCCCCAGACGAATGTGTTGCTGAACCATTTCTTTGAATTGAAATGGAATGCGGTATTCGCTGATCAATTGCAAATCAGAAACCAAGGGTTTGAGTTCAGCCGACATCTGCAGCGTTTGTGGCGATTTACTTTGCAATCGTTGTCCCAACTGATTCATGGCATTTTTTCGCTGCTCTCCAATATGCGCTGGTGCCCCGTCAGCCACCAAGCCATGGGCTGGGCTGTATGAATACCCGGGAATCCAAGCTGCAAATCTTTTTGCCATTCGCAAATGACCGCTCAGAGACGGGTGCTTTGCCATCGACAGTTGCAGACGGCTATGGATTTTTTTCACCATTAAAAAACTTGCCAGCGCTGTGGCTGTGAGCAACATGCCTGACCCAATACCGTTGAATGATTCCATGTGCAGATTCCTTAAAACCTCCTTTATATTACTGCTGAGTTAAAAAATGATGACTATCCAAAATTTGTTCAACAAGCTGGGTGCCAATGAAAATATCAATTTTTTATTGACTAACCGAATACCCCGACTGGCCTTGACACGGTTCATGGGTTGGTTCAGCCAAATACGGCATCCTTGGGTCAGAGATGCTTCTCTTGCTATTTGGCGTTCGTTTGCAGATTTGGATTTATCGGAAGCCAAAAAATCCCAGTTTGAAAGCTTGCATGACTGCTTCATTCGCGAATTAAAAACGGGTGTCAGACCGATTGACACACATCCAAATGTATTTATCAGTCCTTGCGACGGGATTGTGGGAGCGGTGGGTCGGGTTGAAGCTGGACAGTTGTACCAGGCGAAAGGCTTTCCCTATCGGCTGGACGAATTGCTTGGTCAAGATGAGTCGTATGCGTTATGGGAGAACGGATGGTTTGTCACGATTCGCATCACGTCTTCCATGTACCACCGATTCCATGCTCCCCATGATGGAACACTCAAGCGTGTCAAATATTTTTCCGGCGATACGTGGAATGTGAATCCAATTGCATTAAAAAGAATTGAAAAATTGTTTTGCAAAAACGAGCGGGCGTTTTTGGAAATGGCGGTGGGCGAGCAGGCACACAAAGTGGCCCTGGTGCCAGTGGCTGCCGTGTTGGTGGCGAGTATTCGTTTGCATGCGCTTGATACCTTGTTTTCAGCCGCCTATACAGGCCCGCTAGAAATCACGTGCCACAGTTCATTTCAAAAGGGCGAAGAATTGGGTTGGTTTCAGCACGGCTCAACCATCATTGTGTTTGCCCCGCCGTCATTCCAATTGTCTGCAGGTATTGTTGAAGGAAAACTCCTCAAAATGGGAGAGGCATTGATGCAATTGCCTTGATGTTCAAGTACCCGATAGGGTTGCGTTGGCTTTGTACTTGAGCGATTGAAAGATCAACAGCGACATGCCAATGGCCACGCAGCTAGCCATGCCAATCACAACCACAGAAAGACTGCAACCGATGAAAGTCAAAAAGCTGTAAAGACCTAGCATCACCAAAATACTTGAATTCTCGCAAGTGTTTTGCACAGAAATAGAACGTCCAGCACTCAGCAACTGTGCACCACGCGATTGCAGCAGTGCATTCATGGGCACCACTAAAAAACCACCCAAACCACCCATGACAAGTGTCAAACCCAACGCAGCAGGCCATTGGGTGATCAACACCATCAAAGGCAAAACCAACCCCATGGCTACACCGACGCCCAACACGGCAGTGGCATGCTGCAACTTCACCCACCGCCCCGCTGACATAGCACCGATGATCACGCCCATAGCTGTGGATGCTTGCAAATACGCTGCTTGAGAAAGGTTCAGTTGCAACATGGTCTGTGCCCATGCCAACACCAGCAGTTGCATACACGCACTCACCCCCCAAAATAAAGTGGTGACTGACAAACTAATGAAGCCCAAGTGATCACGCCAAAGTTTTTCTTGGTCTTGGCAAAAGTGTTGCCAAATAGTTGGCACCGTCCATATGGTTTTTGCATAGTGTTTGTTGGAAGGGGGGACAAAGTATGTGAAGAATGCAGATATGCCATACATGGTGCAAATCATCAGCAACGAGACAGACAGCGCAGTATCAACAGACAACACACTTGAAAATTGTTGTACCCAAGTGAGTTGTAACCAGCTTTCAGATACCAGCCAGCCACCTATCATCACGCCAAACAACGCTGCGCACACGGTAGTGACTTCAATCCAAGCGTTGGCTTTGAGCAATTTATCTGGGTCAACCATTTCTGTGATCCAGCCGTATTTGGCTGGTGAGTAAAGCGCTGCCCCCAGTCCCGTAATCGCGTAAGCGGCGACAGGATTCACACCAGCTAACAAGCCCAAGCAGGCAACCCCTTTGAGGGTATTCGCTTGCATCAATATTTTGTGCTTGGACCATGTGTCTGCGATAGCGCCTACCCACGGTCCAAACACCACATAAGAGAGGGTAAAAAGTAGCTTCAATAATGGAATCCAAAATGTCGCATATCCTTGGAGTTGAAGCAAAGCGATGGCCAACAACAGCAAGGCGTTGTCTGCCAGAGCAGATAAAAATTGACTCAAGATCAGTGCATAAAAGCCTTTTGGCATGGAAGGCTGTTGCCGAACTAAGAAACCAATTCGGCCGGCTCTTGGATCAAATGTTTCATGGGAATAAAGTCAAGAATTTGGTCCCAATAGACCAATTCAAGGGTGCCATCCATGTGCTCAACCAACGCAGAGCGGCTTTCTACCCAGTCGCCATCATTGCAATACAACACATCTCCAATCATGCGAATCTCCGCGCGATGGATATGGCCGCATACGACACCTTGGTAACCCCTTTTTTGGGCCTCGTGTGCGACAGCGTTTTCAAAGTCTGTCACAAAGGTCAAAGCCTTTTTGACTTTGCCTTTTAAGTAAGCAGACAAGGACCAATAAGGCATTCCCAACTTGGCACGCAAGCGATTGAAATGGCGATTTATTCGCAGTGTCAATTCATACAAACTGTCGCCCACATAAGCCAACCACTTGGCATATTGCACCACTGCATCAAAATAGTCACCGTGTATCAGCCAAAGCCTTCTTCCATCAGCCAGTGTGTGTGAATATTCTTCGCTCACTTCAATGCCACCAAAATGGTGTTCGACAAAATGCCTTGCAAATTCATCATGGTTGCCTGGTATGTAAACCACTTTGCAACCTTTGCGAACGCGTTTCAATAGTTTTTGAACGACATCATTGTGAGATTGAGGCCAATACCATTTGCGCCGCAATTGCCAGCCATCCACAATATCGCCAATCAAGTACAAAGAATCGCTGGTGTGTGACTTTAAAAAATCGAGCAATGCATCAGCCTGACAGCCTGGTGTTCCCAAATGCAGGTCAGAAATAAATACGGCTCTGTAATGCATACATGTCCTGTAGGTGGTGAATGCTGGCGATGTGCACGCTGTACACAATTGCACTTTGTGAAGCTTAAATTCGTCATATGACTAATTGATGAAATTGGCGTTAGCATTGGTTTCATTGTTCAGTCCACCATAAAGTACACATGATCGTCAAACAAATTTGGACCGCCAACCCCTATAGAAATTTCAATTACCTGTTGGCCTGTTCGCAAACCGGTGAAGCGCTGGCGATCGATCCTTTAGACAGTGCACGTTGTTTGCAAACCGCCAAAGAGGAAGGTTGGGAGATCACCCAAATTTTGAACACCCACGAACACTTGGACCATATCGGCGGCAACCAAGCGGTGGTTGAAGCCACGGGCGCCAAGGTATTGGCCCATGCCAAAGCGGCGTCCGCCATTCCCGGTTTGTTTCGTGGCTTGATCGCGGGTGATGTGATCAAGGTGGGAAAAACAGTTGAACTTGAAGTGCTCGACACGCCTGGCCACACCCTGTGTCATGTGTGTTTGGTGGCGCACGGCGATCAACCCGCTTTGTTTTCAGGCGACACCTTGTTCAATGCAGGTGCCGGTAATTGCCACAACGGTGGTGATGTCAAAGCTTTGTTTCAGACATTCAGCCAGCAATTGAATCGCTTGCCTGAAAACACCCGTATTTATCCTGGACACGATTACATCGAAAACAATTTGCGCTTCACGCTGAACCGCGAGCCAGACAACCAAACCGCTGCCGATTTGTTGCAGCAGGTCAGCGGACAAGATGTGAACCATGCGCTGGTCACCACTTTGCAAACCGAGCGCGAGATCAACACATTTTTCAGGCTGGGGCAAACGCGTGTGCAAGCGCAATTGCGTGTGGACTTTCCCCATCTGCCCGCTGACATGGACGAGGAAACCGTATTCACCCAATTGCGTGAATTGCGCAACCGATGGTGAGCCAGTGTTGGTTGGCAGCCAGGTAAGAAAAAGATTGGGATTCAAAACACCCGCAGAGGTGTTTCATCAATCACTAAAGCGCGTTGCGCTTCGAACTTGATTCCGCCATCTCATTCATGCCGTACAAGCCCTATTTAAAATATCAACTAATTCAAAAGTAGTTAACCCCATGAAGTTAAGCAAACCACAGACAGACATCATTTTTGTAGCCAGCCTGACGCTGCTTTTTGGCATGGTGGCAAGCCGCTGGGAGTTGTCTGAGCACATCACTGAATACAGCTATGTGTACGAACACATTCAGCTGGACGAATGGCCGTTTTCTTTTTTGGTCCTGTCCATGGGATTGGCATGGTATTCGTGGCGGCGCAGCAATGAAGCCAATCTCGAATTGCAAGAACGCATCCGTTCCGAGCAAAAGGTACAGGAATTGCTTCGCCACAACAGCGATTTGACGCAGCGCCTCTACTCCGCCCAAGAAGACGAAAGACGCGCACTCGCGCGTGAACTGCATGATGAGATGGGCCAGACGTGTACCGCGATACGCACCGAGGCGGCAGTGCTGGGCATGGGCAAATTGGATGCAACTGGGGTGGCCCAATGTGCGCAACGCATCGCGCTGTCAGCGCAAGCGTTGTCGCAAATCACGCGACACATGCTGCAACAACTGCGTCCCATGGTGCTTGACAGCATGGGCCTGGCGGATGCCTTGGTGGCCCAATGCCAGCAATGGCAAAACCAGACTGGCGTTGTGTGCGATTGCAAGGTCGATACCTTGCCAGCGGGCTTGTCTGATTATTTGTGTGTCACCGCATACCGGTTGGTGCAAGAAGGCTTGACCAACGTGGCTCGCCATGCCCATGCCAACCATGTGATGGTGAGGTTGAAAGTGTCTGACACAGGTGAATTGGTGCTATCGATTCAGGACAATGGCCGCGGCAGTTCTCATACCGACGCCTCGCAAAAAGGCTTTGGTGTATTGGGCATGCAAGAGCGCGTGGCCAGCCTCAGAGGCGAATTCCATTGGCATTCCAAAGAGAACCAAGGCGTGCACATACGCATTCAGTTGCCCATGGAATTTGCATGATCAAGGTGTTGTTGGTCGATGACCATCCTGTGGTGCGAGCCGGTTACGCCCGTTTGTTGTCACAAGACGAAGGCATTGAAGTGGTGGCCGAGGCAGGCAGTGCAGACGAGGCCTACCGGTTGTTTGTGCTTCATTCGCCCGATATCACCATCACCGACGTGTCCATGCCAGGGGTTGGCGGATTGGGTTTGGTCCAAAAAATATGTGCACGACAACCGCAAGCCAAACTGCTGGTGTGCAGCATGCATGACTCGCCGCTGTTGATCGAGCGTGTGTTTCAAGCGGGTGCCAGGGGTTTTGTGTCGAAAAATGCTCAGCCCGATGCGTTGTTGTTGGCGATCCGTCAGGTGCATGCTGGAAGCATATTCAACAGCGAATCGCAGATGCAGCAAGATACGTCGCAAAACAGGCAAGCCGAAGCCCAGCGGGTGGCGAGCTTGACCCCCCGTGAATACGAAATTTTGCGTTTGCTCACTCTCGGCCACAGCGTGGCTGAATGCGCAGACATGATGCATTTGAGCCAAAAAACCGTGTCCAACCACCAAACACAAATCAAAGAAAAATTGGTTGTACACACCTTAGCGGCCATGGTGCACATGGCGCAGCGCCATGGCGTGATTACAACCGCAGGGTTTTGAAAAAACTGTTGGATTGATCCGCAGTTTGTGGTGCCGCCAAGTCGGCGCTGTCACCGCTCAGAATTTGTAGCGCAACCCTGCCATGTAGGTGCGGGGAGCGCCGGGTGCGACGAATTTGGACAGGGTTTGATCATCGCTGTCATACAGGTTGTCGGCAGCCAGCATGCCATAAGTTTCATAGCGTTTGTTGAATACGTTGTCGATTTTTCCGAATAGTTCAAACCCTTTTTGAACCGCGTAGTTGGTTTTCAAATTGAACAGGGCATGGCCATTGACTTTGGCATTTCCGCTAACACCAGTTTCTATGTTTCCATCTTCGTTGCCTTGGGTCACCAAGCTGGAGCTGACAATCATGGATGTACCCAGTTTCCATTTGTCGGTGGCTGACCAATCGAGGTGTATTTTGAGTTTGTGCAAAGGAATGCCTGCCATGCGGGTTCCGGGCGTGATGGCCATTGTTCTTTCTGCGCCCAACAATTCGGCTGAGGATTCATATGTGGCCTTTAAGTAACTGTATGTGGTGTTCAATTGCCAAGTACCCCACGATTTAGCTGCATTGATATCAACGCCCACATACTGTGTTTTAGCGAAGTTATCAAAGTATCCTTCTGTGGCGTTAACCGCTACAAAAATAATATCGTCTTTGTTAGTGGTTCTATAGGCCGATAGGCTGAGGTTGTATCCAGATTCATTTTTCCAGCGCATACCGGCTTCTAGGGTTTGAGAAACCACTTGGCTCAGGTACGGGTCAGCCTGTAATCCCGTGGGCAGGGCGCATGGATTGTCTTTGTCCGCACAACCGAGTTCAAGCACGGTGGGTGCGCGGTTGCTTTGAGCCCAATTGCCAAACAAGGTCAACTGTTCAAATTGGTGTGTCATGCCCAATGAAGGATTGAATTTGCGGTAAGTGAAACTTTCAGTGGCGGTACTCGTCAAACTACCCGATGCGTAAGAGGAGAGGGTGTTGGCCACCGTGGTTTGGTTGAACCTGCCAGCCACCGTCACAAAAGTCTTGTCTGACATTCGGTAGGTGTCTGCCACATAGGTGCCAAAGGCGGTGGAATTGCCCGTGACGCCAGCCGTGGTCTGTTCACTGTCACAACCCGTTGAGGTAGAGACCTCCC
>SXWY01000030.1 GCA_005789825.1 Burkholderiales bacterium
CGAGCAGTTGTGGGAAACCACCATGGATCCTGCCGTGCGGCGTTTGTTGCGTGTGCAGATTGATGACGCGATCGAGGCCGATCGTGTGTTCACCATGCTCATGGGCGATGAAGTAGAGCCGCGCCGTTTGTTCATCGAAGGCAATGCTTTGCGCGCAGCCAACATCGATGTTTAAGGCTTGACTGAACAAGGCACATGCATGCTTTATCCGCAGCATTTTGATGTGATCGTGGTTGGCGGTGGTCATGCGGGCACCGAGGCTGCGCTGGCCAGCGCCCGCATGGGTTGTCAAACATTGCTGTTGACCCACAACATTGAAACCCTGGGCCAAATGAGTTGTAACCCGTCGATCGGCGGCATTGGCAAGGGCCATTTGGTCAGAGAGGTGGATGCGCTTGGCGGCGCCATGGCATTGGCCACGGATGCGGCGGGCATACAGTTTCGAATTCTCAACCGATCCAAAGGGCCTGCCGTGCGCGCAACGCGTGCGCAGGCCGACCGGGTGTTGTACAAGGCTGCGATACGGCACCGGTTAGAAAACCAAGCCAATTTGTGGCTGTTTCAACAGGCGGTCGAAGATTTGGTGATAGAAGGTTCAAGGGTGACAGGGGCGATCACGCAAGTGGGTATTCGCTTTTCTGCCAAAACCGTGGTGTTGACTGCAGGCACTTTTCTCGACGGAAAAATACATGTCGGCCTGCAAAACCATGCTGCGGGAAGAGCGGGCGACCCACCGGCGTTGCGTTTGTCTACGCGCCTCAAAGAGTTGAAGTTGCCGCAAGGCCGTTTGAAAACCGGAACACCGCCGCGCCTCGATGGCCGCACCATTGATTTTGACCGCTGCAAACTTCAGCCGGGTGACGGCATGCCCGGTGGCGAATCACCCGACATGCCAGTGTTCAGTGTCATGGGTACGCGGGACATGCACCCGTCGCAAATGGCTTGTTGGATCACCCACACCAATGAAAAAACCCATGACATCATCCGCAGTGGGTTTGACCGCAGCCACATGTTCACCGGAAAAATCGAAGGTGTGGGGCCGCGCTACTGCCCCAGCGTTGAAGACAAGATCAGCCGGTTTGCCGACAAAACCAGCCACCAAATTTTCTTAGAGCCCGAAGGTTTAACCACCCACGAGTACTATCCCAATGGCATTTCAACCAGTTTGCCATTTGATATTCAGTACGCCTTGGTGCGTTCAATGGCTGGGCTAGAAAACGCACATATTTTGCGCCCAGGCTATGCGATTGAATACGATTATTTTGATCCCCGCGAGCTCAAGCCCCACTTTGAAACCCGACAGATCGAGGGCTTGTTTTTCGCGGGTCAGATCAATGGAACCACGGGTTATGAGGAGGCCGCCGCACAAGGTTTGTATGCCGGAGTGAATGCGGCTTTGCAATGCCGCGAACAAGCACCGTGGATACCGGGGCGAGACCAAGCCTATCTCGGTGTATTGGTTGATGACTTGATCACACAAGGCGTGCTGGAGCCTTACCGCATGTTCACCAGCCGTGCAGAGTTTCGATTGCAATTGCGCGAAGACAACGCCGATGCCCGTTTGACCGAAAAGGGCAGAGAGCTGGGCTTGGTTGGCGATGCACAATGGGACGCTTTTTGCCGTAAACGTGACTTGGTTTCACGTGAAACACAAAGGCTGGCGAGCACTTGGGTCAACCCCAAAAACCTGTCTGAAGAAGAGGCGATCCGGGTGCTGGGCAAGCCGATCACCCATGAGCACAGTTTGGCCGACCTGCTCCGGCGGCCCAATGTCAGTTACGAGATGCTGGTCGGGCTTGAGGCAGGGCGGTTTTCCAGCCCCGATATACAGTCCTTGGACGATGTTTCACGTGAAACCGTGGTCGAACAACTGGATATCGCCGCCAAATATTCAGGGTATATCCATCGGCAGCAGGAAGAAGTGAGCCGAGCGGCCCATTACGAAAATCTGCCGCTGCCAGAGGGCTTGGACTATCTGGCCATTCCCGCACTCAGCATGGAGGTCCGGCAAAAGTTGGACAAGCATCGCCCGCAAACCTTGGGGCAGGCATCGCGAATTTCTGGCGTCACGCCGGCGGCTATTTCCTTGCTCTTGGTCCATTTGCGTCGCGCCCGTCATGGTGGCTGGGCCACAGACAAAAAAAACGAGGCAGCTGCTTGAGCGACGCTTTGGCCGAGGGGCTGCGCCGGGGTTTGTCCACGTTGGCGCTGTCCTTAAGCGATGAGCAGCAATCGCAATTAGTGGCATATCTGGCGCTGCTGTTGAAATGGAACAAGGTCTACAACCTGACATCGGTGCGCGAGCCCGAGCAGATGCTGTCGCAACATTTGATGGACTGTTTGGCGGCGATTCCCGCTGTACTGCATGAATTTCCCGCTGCTTGCGATCTGCTGGATGTGGGAAGTGGCGGCGGTTTGCCATCGGTGGTCTTTGCGATTGCCTGTCCGCAGTGGCGTGTGACCGCCATTGACACCGTGGCCAAAAAAGCCGCGTTCATTCAAACGGCAGCACACAGCCTCAAGCTCACGAATCTTGTTTCTGTGCATGGCCGTGTCGAGCAGCAGACCCAGACATTCGACCTGGTCACATGCCGGGCATTTGCAGAATTGGCCGACTTCACCCACTGGTCGATCAAAGCGCTCAAGCCCCATGGCCGCTGGCTGGCCATGAAAGGCAAGCATCCGCAAGCGGAATTGGAGCGATTGCCTAATAGCGTCTTGGTTGAACAGATACAGGCATTGACCGTGCCCGGGGTAGACGCTGACCGTTGTTTGGTCTGGCTCAAGCCCAAAACCGGTGCCTTTGAATAAAACACCCCAACAAAATGAAAGCCGAACCAAGCCACCAGCAGCCCTGTTCAATGTCTGGTGAGTCGATAAATTCAAGCTGGTAAACGTTGATCGGTCCGAAACCTGGCTTGTGAAACAGTGGTTTTTATGGGCAGGGCAGGTTTCACGTGAAACAATCACCTCAAAAAGCCGCAACGGACAGTTACACTCTGACCCCCACAGTTTCAACAAACATCGTTTCACACCATGCTTGGTATCTCGGATTACCCTGCCTTCGTCGGTGCTGTTATCGTCTTTTTGGCGATTCCTGGCCCCGGCAATTTGGCCTTGCTGACCGCAACCGCACAAGGGGGGCGAAAGGGTGGGATCAGCGCAACTTGTGGCGTCATCGTTGGAGACCAGGTTTTGATGTGGGCTGCGGTTGGAGGTTTGGCGGCGGTGTTGCAAGCCGCGCCGATCTGGTTCCTTGCCTTGCAGTGGGCGGGTGCCCTTTATTTGGGTTATTTGGGCGTGCAAATGATTCGCGCCAAGCCTGAAGAGGCCCTCTTGCTGGACATGTCGTCGGGCAGATATTTCCGACAAACCCTTTTCATCACCTTGCTCAATCCCAAAGCCATCGTGTTTTACATGGCGTTTTTCCCGCTGTTCATCGACCCAGCACAAAACCCGGGTTGGCTGACATTCGCCAGCATGTCGCTCACCGTGGCTGTGCTGACTTTTCTTTATGGCGCAGGCCTGACGCTGCTGGCCCATCGGTTAGCCGGGAACATGCAAACCCACCCGTTGATGGGGCAATGGTTACAAAAGATCGCGGGTGCTGTGCTTTTGGGTTTCGGTTTGCGTTTGGTTCTACAGAAATAAAACACCATGGCTTATATCTTTTGTATTGCAAATCAAAAGGGTGGCGTTGGCAAAACCACGACCACCATCAATTTGGCGGCGGCTTTGGCGGCCATTGGGCAGCGGGTGCTGATGATTGACTTGGATCCGCAAGGCAATGCCACCATGGGTTCAGGTGTCGACAAACGACAGCTACAGCATTCCATTTACGATGTGTTGTTGGGCGAGGCCAGCATCGCCCAATCGCGCATCACAAGCGTCTGGGGCGAGGCCGCGGCCAACCCCGGCATGGCCACCTACCATGTGCTCGGTGCCAACCGCGATTTGGCCGGCGCAGAAGTCGAACTGGTCAACCTTGAAAACCGTGAAAAACGGCTGAAAAACGCGATCGCCGAAGTCGTGAACGACTACGACATTGTGTTGATAGATTGCCCGCCTTCTTTGTCGTTGTTGACCTTGAATGGCTTGTGTGCCGCGCACGGCGTCATCGTCCCGATGCAATGCGAATATTTCGCGCTGGAGGGCTTGACCGATCTGGTCAACACCATCAAGCAAGTGCACGCCAATCTGAACAAAGAATTGAAAATCATCGGTTTGTTGCGGGTCATGTTTGACCCGCGCATCACCTTGCAGCAACAAGTCAGCGACCAATTGAAAGCGCATTTCGCAGACAAGGTGTTCAACACCTTGATTCCCCGCAATGTGCGGCTAGCAGAAGCACCCAGTTATGGTTTGCCGGGGGTGGTGTTCGATCCCGCCGCCAAAGGCAGCCAAGCATTCATCGACTTCGCCAAAGAATTGGTGCAACGCTTCAAACAAGTCTGACACCCACAACGCGCAACCCAGAGAACACACATGGTCACGAAAAAAATCAAAGGATTGGGAAGAGGCTTGGAGGCTTTGCTCGGGCCCACGGCGGGTGAAGCGGTATTGAACGCAACCGCAGACGCCACGCCATCGACCTTGCAACTGGAGCAGATGGTGGCAGGCATTTATCAGCCGCGCAAACGCATGGACGAAGGTGCGCTGTATGAGCTTGCAGAAAGCATCAAATCGCAAGGCGTGATGCAACCGATTTTGGTGAGAAAAACAGCCAACGGCAACTATGAAATCATCGCGGGCGAGCGGCGTTTTCGTGCGGCGAAACTGGCAGGGTTGACCGAGGTGCCTGTGTTGGTGCGAGACGTCAGCGACCAAAATGCGGCGGCGATGGCGCTGATTGAAAACATACAGCGCGAGGACCTCAATCCTCTCGAAGAGGCGATCGGGTTGCAGCGTTTGATCAAAGAATTTGGTCTGACCCATGAGCAAGCCGCGCAAGCGGTGGGCCGTTCGCGCAGTGCGGCGAGCAATTTATTGCGCTTGTTGAATTTGGCCGAACCGGTGCAAACCATGCTGGTCGCAGGCGATTTGGAAATGGGCCATGCACGCGCGTTGCTGTCTTTGGACCGTGCTGCACAAATCACGGCAGCGAACCAAATCAGCGCCAAAAAAATGTCGGTGCGTGAGGCAGAAGGCTTGGTCAAAAAAATCGGCGCTGATTTTTCATTGGTCACACAAAAACCCGCCAAAGAAAAGTCGCGCGACATCAAACGGCTTGAAGAAGAACTCTCAGATCTGCTCACCGCGCAAGTGGAAATCCGCATCAAAAAACAAACCAAACGCCACGGCCAAACAGAATCATCCGGTGAATTGGCGATTGCCTTTGGCTCCATCGAATCGCTCAACGGGCTGATCGACAAATTGCAAAGCAAATAAACCCGGCCGGTCGCAGGCTGTTTTTTAACGCTATGCTAAGCAATTGACCGTGTTTTCAACCGTTGTTTTACTTGTGGAGCCGCCCCATGGCACAAATGTCTCGCTTTGTTGTTCGCAGCCGTTGTTGTATTGCTGCTTTGGGTATGTGTTGGGCCGCTGCTGCCATGGCACAAGACACGTTCAAGATCGGCATTGTCAGCTTCATGTCGGGACAAGCTGCTGAAAGTTTTGGCATACCGGCGGTCAATGGCGCCAAAGTCTTGATCGATGCATTCAACAAAGGGCAAGCACCGGCGCCTTTTAACCAGCCTGGCATTGGCGGCATGCAAATCGAAGCGATTTATGTGGACGAAGCGGGTGGTGCGACCAAACAAGTGCAAGAACTGCGCAATTTGTACGAACGAGACAAAGTCGATGTCGTGGTGGGCTATGTAGGCTCTGGCGATTGTTTGGCCGTCGCGCCAGTGGCGGAAGAGCTGAAGAAATTTTTGATTTTGTACGACTGCGGCACACCGCGCATTTTTGAAGACAACAGTTTTCGGTATGTGTTTCGCACAGCGGCCCATGCCACCATGGACAACGTCGCCATGGCGCGCTACTTGCAGGCTCGCAAAATACGGGTCAACACTTACAGCATGATCAACCAAGATTACGCTTGGGGCCAAGACTCGCGCAAAGATTTCATGTTGTCCATGGCCAACCTGTACCCGCAGGCCAAACCCGCCGTGGACCAATTGCCAAAATTTGGCGCCGGTCAATACGGCACAGAAATTTCTGCGCTGATGTCCCAGCCCGTTGATTTGATTCACTCGAGTTTGTGGGGCGGCGACTTGCAAGCCTTCATCTTGCAGTCCGCGCCTCGCGGCATGTTCAAGAAGTCTCAGGTAGTGTTGACCGCCGCAGACCATGTGTTGCCGGGTTTGGGCAACAAAATGCCAGACGGCACCATCATCGGCGCTCGCGGTGCCTATGGTTTGATGGCCCCACCCTCACCGTTGAACACCTGGTGGTGGAACACCTACAGCAAGGCCTACAACGTGTATCCGGTGCAAGCGCCTTACCGCATGGCGCAGGCATTGATGGGACTGAAGCTGGCGGTCGAAAAAGCCATGGCTGCCAACAAAGGCAAAAAACCCTCGACCGAAATCATGGCGGCTTCGTTGCGTGGCAGTGAATGGCCTTCACCTGCTGGCAAGATAAGCATGGCGTTGTCCAATGGTCAGCAAGCGATTCAAGACACGGCAATTGGCCGCACCCAATGGAATGAAGCGAAAAAAATGGTGATGCTCGAAGACATACAACGCTTCAATGCCACCTGTGTCAATCCGCCGCTCAACATCAAATCGGAAGATTGGTTGAAGTCAGGCTTTGCCGGTGCCAAATGCGACAGCGCCGCGGGCAATGACAAAAAGCCCAAAAAATAACGGTTTTCGGGCGCACAACTCATGACAAACCGCTCGGCATGCCCTTGCCAACCAGTGTCGACTGCGATCAACCCATGCAATTGACGCTGACGATTTTGATAGACGCGATCAGCTACGCCTCGTGGTTGTTCATCGTCGCCTTGGGTTTGACGCTGGTGTTTGGCGTGCTCAAAATCCTCAACATCGCACACGGCAGTTTTTATGCGCTGGGGGCGTATGCCACGGCGACAGCAGTGGCCTGGGTCAATGGCGCGGCTTTGCCGCCCATGTGGTCCTTGCCCACCATGCTGCTTGCCGCATTGGCCGTGGCCGTGTTGGTGGCACCGTTGACCGAGCGCGGTTTGTTGCGCATTTACTATGGGCGTGACGAGGTGCTGTTGGTGCTGGTGACTTACGCCATGTTTTTGATGCTGGAGGACATCACCAAGCTGATTTGGGGCGCGAATCCCTATTACGTGTCTGAGCCCTATGCGTTGTTTGGCAATATCGATATCGGCCACCAAAGTTATGTGGGTTACGACTTGTTTCTCGTGCTGCTGGCCTTGCTTGTGGGGGCGGTGGTCTGGTGGTGTTTGAACCGCACCCGCACCGGAAAAATTGTCACGGCAGTCATACACAGCCCGGAGATCGCGTCCAGCATGGGCATCAATGTGTCACGCGTGTACATGGGCGCGTTTGTCGCGGGCATATTTTTGGCGGCCTTGGGCGGCGCATTCACCGCGCCCATGATTTCGGTTCAACCCGGGGTGTCGGTCGGCGTCATCATCATTTCGTTTGCCGTGGTCATCATTGGCGGACTCGGCAGCATCGAAGGCGCGGCGATAGGCGCATTGATCGTCGGCTTGGCGCGTGCTTGCGCGGTGCATTTGATGCCAACCGCCGAATTGTTTTCTGTCTATCTTGTCATGGCCTTGGTGCTGGTGTTTCGCCCGCAAGGCTTGTTCCAGCGGATTCAAGCGAGAAAAATTTAAACCATGCAGCGCTTGTGGATGGCTTCGGTAGGGGTATTGTTGCTGGGTTGGCTGGCGGGTGCATTTTTGCCGCGTTGGTTGCAATTCATGTTCACCATGGCCTTGGCCAATGGCTTGGTGTCGCTGGGCATTGTGTTGTTGATGCGCGGTGGCGTGGTGGCGTTTGGCCAAGGTTTGATGTCGGCACTGGGCGGTTATGCCGCCGCCTTGGTTTTCCTGCATTGGGGTTGGCAGGACGCGTTGCTGTTGCCGTTGTTGGGTGGGTTGGTGGCTTGCCTCATCACTGCGCCGTTTGGTCCGTTGCTGGCGCGTTACCGGGGCATCTTTTTTTCCATGTTGACCCTGGCCATGTCCATGGTGGGCTATGGTGTGTTGGTCAAGACCGACAGCCTGGGCGGCTCAGACGGTTTCAACATGGGGCGCGTCACGCTGTTGGGCCAAGCGTTGGCGGATGAACAGGTGAGCACGGTGTTGTTGTCGGTCACTTGGGGGTTTGCGCTGGTGAGTGGCGTATTGGCGAAATTGTATTTTTCATCCACCCGGGGTTTGGTCACGCAAGCCATACGCGACAACGAATTGCGCGTCGAATACTTGGGCGCTTCCGTGGCCAACACCATGGCCATCAATTTTTCTTTGGCGGCTTTTTTGGGTGGTACGGGGGGCGCACTGGCGGTGATGGCCTTGGGGCATATCGATCCCAACTTCAGCTACTGGACCACCTCGGGCGAGTTTGTGTTTGTGGCGATTTTGGCGGGCAGCCAAAGCGTGTTGGCTGTCATGCTGTCATCGGTGGTGCTGGAAATGGTGCGCTCCTTCTCCAGTGCTTATTTCCCCAACACCTGGCAACTTGCGCTGGGTTTGTTTTTGCTGTTTGTGATTCGCTTTTTGCCGGACGGTCTGGGTTCTTTGTGGGCGAACAAAAAGGGCAAACCATGAGCCCAGATTTTTTGTTGCAAGCCCGTGGCTTGAACAAGCAATTTGGCGCGGTCGTGGCCGCCAGCGACTTGAACATTGCCATCCGTGCGGGCGAGCGCGTGAGCTTGATCGGCAGCAATGGCGCGGGCAAAACCACCTTTGTCAACATGATCACTGGCTATGTCAAAACTGACAGCGGCAGCATCGAATTTGACGGGCAGGCCATACAGTCGTTCACACCACGGCAAATCATGCGTCTGGGTGTCGCGCGTTCTTTTCAAATTCCGCAGCTCTATCCCAGTTTGAGCGTGCTGGACAACATGTTGGTGGCGCTGGCCTGCCATGACGACCGCTTGTCTTTGTGGCGCACGGCGCACAGCAGCAGCGCACACGAAAGAGCCGAGCAAGTATTGAGCCGTTTTCGGTTGCTCGAGCAGTGCCATCGGCGGGTGGCGGAATTGCCCGGCGGCATGCGCAAATTGCTCGACATCGCCTTGGCCATGACCGGCGAACCCCGGCTGTTGTTGCTTGACGAGCCCACCAGCGGTGTGGCCGCCGAAGAAAAGTTCCCGATGATGGACACGGTCATGCAGGCGCTGAACGACCAACCGCTGACCACCTTGTTTGTGGAACATGACATGGACATCGTCAGCCGTTATTGCGACCGCGTGATTGCGTTCTACAGTGGTCGGGTGATCGCCGATGACGTGCCCTCGGTAGCGCTGGCCCAAGCCGATGTGCGCCGCTATGTCACCGGAGAAGCGCATGCTTGAATTGCGGGACGTGCATGTGCAATTGGCCTCGGCCCAAGTGCTGCGCGGTTTGGCTTTGTCGGTCGCCCCCGGGCAAATGGTGGGGCTGGTCGGGCGCAATGGCGCGGGCAAGACCAGTACCTTGCGCAGCATCATGGGGCATTTGCGGCTGCAGCAAGGCAGCATGCATTTCGCCGGCCAAGACTTGTGTGCGCTGCCACCGCAAGCGCGTGCCGGTTTGGGAATTGGCTACATGCCAGAAGACCGTGGACTGGTGCCCGAACTGACGGTCGAAGAAAACATGCTGATTCCATTGTGGGTCAGCCCGAGCTTGAACCCCGTCGAACGCTTGGCGTTTGTCTACCAAGTGCTGCCCGAATTGAAAGACATGGCAACGCGCCGCGCGTTGTTGTTGTCTGGCGGACAGCAAAAATTGGTGGCGCTTGGGCGGGCGTTGGCGGTCGGTACCCGTTTGTTGTTGCTTGACGAGCCATTTGAAGGCGTGGCCCCGGCGCTCTCCATGCGCGTATCCGAAGTGTTGTCGCGGCTCAAAGGCAGCCAGTTGTCGGTGTTGATTTCGCAATCCGACCTGAACCATGCCAGTGGTTTGTTGGACGCCAAAGTGGTGATTGAACGCGGCGCCAATGCCGCACCTGCTGATTGAAGCGGCGGCTCAGTCTAAAAATATCTTGCCCGGGTTCATGATGTTTTTCGGGTCCAGCGCTTGCTTGATGGCACGCATCATGGACACCGCGCCGATGCCGGTCTCACTCACCAAAAAATCCATTTTGTGCAAACCAATGCCGTGCTCGCCGGTGCAGGTGCCATCCAGCGCCAGCGCCCGCGCCACCAACTGGTTGTTCAGGGTTTCCGCGGTGGCGCGTTCTTGTGCGCTGTCGGGATCGATCAAATAGCCGAAATGGAAATTGCCGTCACCTACATGGCCGACCAGGAAATAAGGAATGCCAGAGGCTTCTACCTCGGCGATCGAATCCAGCAAACAATCGGCCAAGCGTGAAATCGGCACACAGGTGTCGGTGCTGATGGCGCGACAACCGGGGCGGCTTTGGATCGCCGCGAAATACGCGTTATGCCGCGCGGTCCACAAACGGGTGCGGTCTTCGGGCGTGGTCGCCCATTCAAAAGCTTGTCCGCCCAACTCCGCCGCGATGTCTTGCACGCTTTCCGCTTGTTCTTTCACGCTGGCGGGAGAGCCGTGGAATTCCATCAACAACATGGGCTGCACGGGCAAATTGATTTTGGAATAAGCATTGACCATGCGCACCGCGTGCTGGTCGATCAACTCCACCCGTGCAATCGGAATGCCCATCTGGATGATTTGTATCGTGGTGTGAACCGCCGCTTCGATCGACGGAAAAGAACAGGTTGCGGCAGACACGGCTTCGGGCAACGGAAACAATTTGAGAGTGACTTCGGTGATCACGCCCAAAGTGCCTTCGCTGCCGACCATCAAACGCGTCAGGTCATAACCTGCTGATGATTTGCGTGCGCGTGTGCCGGTGCGAATCACGTCGCCGCTGGCGGTCACCACCTCCAAACCCAATACGTTTTCGCGCATGGTGCCGTAGCGAACCGCGTTGGTACCGCTGGCGCGGGTCGCGCTCATGCCGCCGATGCTGGCGTCAGCGCCCGGGTCGATCGGGAAGAACAAGCCCGTGCTTTTGATTTCTTCGTTGAGTTGTTTGCGTGTCACGCCCGGTTGAACCGTCACGGTCAAGTCTTCCGGGTTGACCGTGAGTACCTTGTTCATGCGGCCCAGGTCGATGCTGATGCCGCCTTGCACCGCGAGCAAATGGCCTTCCAGCGACGAGCCGACGCCGAAGGGAATGATGGGCACATTGTGTTCGGCGGCATGGCGCACGGTGAACGCCACGTCTTCGGTGCTTTGGGCAAACACCACGGCTGCCGGTGGCGGCACGGTGGTGTAGGCGGACTCATCGCGCCCGTGCTGTTCGCGCACCGCCATGGCGGTGGAACAACGGTCACCAAAATGGGACTTGAGCGTGTCAATCAAGGCCTGTGGCACATCGCGCTGGGCAATGGCGGGCATCAGGTGTTGCGCGGTCTGGGGTGCGTTCATGCGGTGTGTCTCCAAAGATACTGCATTCTATGCAGGCCTTGTGTTGGCCGAAAGCGGCGTTTTCCCTCTCAGTTGCAAGGCTTAACCGGCTTTGGGCAAGTCGATGCCCGGAAAAATTTTGATCACTGCGCTGTCGTCTTCTTTGGCGAAACCGGCGCTGCTGGCTTGCATGAACATTTGGTGCGCGGTGCTCGACAAGGGCAGTGGAAATTTGCTGGTGCGCGCCATGTCGAGCACCAGCCCCAAGTCTTTGACAAAAATGTCCACCGCCGACAGCGGTGTGTAATCGCCCGATAGCACATGCGCCATGCGGTTTTCAAACATCCAACTGTTGCCTGCGCTGTGTGTGATCACTTCGTACAACGCATGCGGGTCAACGCCTTCGCGCAAACCCAGCGCCATGGCCTCTGCGGCGGCGGCAATGTGCACGCCCGCCAACAACTGGTTGATGATTTTGACTTTGCTGCCTGCCCCGGGCGTCGCGCCCAATTTGTACACCGAGGCAGCCATGGCGTTGAGCATGGGTTCGCACAAGGCGTAAGCCGCCGGGCTGCCGGCGGTCATCATGGTGATTTGCCCGCTGGCTGCTTTGGCGGCGCCGCCGGAAATCGGGGCATCTAAATAATGCGGCCCCATGGCCTGCAAACGCGCCGCCGTGCTTGCCGACCAACTCGGGTCGACGGTCGAGCACATCACAAACACACTGTTGGCCAGCATCGCAGACGCCGCCCCTTGGGGGCCAAACAACACCTCTTCTGTTTGGGCGGCATTCACCACCACGCTGATCACCACCGGACACAAAGCGGCCAAGGCGGCTGGGTTGTCGCAGGCGACGCCACCTTCTGTCGCAAATGCTTGGGCCGCGTCGGGACGCGCATCGCACACATGCACCGGGTATCCCGCTTGGCGCAGGCTGTGTGCCATGCCACGTCCCATGGCGCCCAGACCGATCACGCCGACATTGACCGGTAGGCTGGATGCGTTCATGGGTGTTTCCTTTGAAAACCCCAAGCGTAGCCGACTTGCAGCGCTGCTGAGACAATGCCATGAACACACAGGACAGTACCCATGGCGAACCGACTCACACAAATTGCCACCCGCACCGGCGACGATGGCACCACAGGCTTGGGCGATAACCGCCGCGTCAGCAAAAACAGTTTGCGGGTGCACGCCATGGGCGAGGTCGATGAACTGAATTCACAGATTGGCGTGCTGTTGAGTGAAGACATGCCCGATGCGGTGCGCCATTTGCTGGTGGAAGTGCAGCACCAGTTGTTCAATTTGGGGGGTGAATTGAGCATTCCCGGGTTTGAATTGCTCAAAGCCGATGCCCTGCTGTTGCTGGACAACGCCTTGGCCGAGCACAATGCGACACTGCCCAAATTGCAAGAGTTCATCTTGCCCGCTGGCAGCCGTGCGGCTGCGCTGGCGCATGTGTGCCGCACCGTCGCACGCCGCGCAGAACGCGCGGTGGTGGCACTGGGCGCCGAAGAAGCATTAAACCCGACCCCGCGCCAATACCTCAACCGCTTGAGTGATTTGATGTTTGTGTTGTCGCGCGTGCTCAACCGCATGTACGGAGGCGACGATGTGTATTGGAAAAGTGAGCGGATGCAAAACGCAGGTTAATGAATGAAGTTGATTATTTTTTGCCTTGTGAGCTGGGTATTCATCGTTTTGCCTGTCAGGGCAAGCGATATCCGACTGGCCATGGCCAATCCAGCGGCTGTGGCTTGCCTCAAGGCCGGTGGAAAGCTGACCAAAATTTACACGGACAAGGGTGAACAAAGCATGTGCACTTTGCCGTCAGGTGTGGTGTGTGAGGAGTGGGCATTCTTCAAAGGCACTTGTGGGCGGAATTAATTAGGGTCAGGTTCCAATTAACTCACGCCACGGCGGATCGGCCTAAGCGTGACTTAAAAGAAGTATCAACCCCTCGGCGCCAACACCGACAAGGTCAACCTTGACACACAACTGGTTCGGCCCTGGTCGTCGGTCATGTCGATTTGCCAAACATGGGTGCTGCGCCCGATGTGCACTGGTCGCGCAATGCCGTTCACCCAACCGTTTGCTACACCGCGTATATGGTTGGCGTTGATGTCCAAACCCACGATGCGGTGTCCCACCGGCGTCGAGTAATCTGCGCCGCACGAGCCCAAGGTTTCGGCCAGCACCACATTGGCCCCGCCGTGGATCACACCATAAGGTTGGCGGGTTCGGCGGTCCACAGGAATGCGGCCACGGATGAAATCCGGGCCGATTTCGATGAACTCAATGCCCAACCGATCGGCGGCCGTGTCGATATGGGTGGTGGTCAAAATTTCTGTGCTGATAGGTTTGGTCCAAATCGCCATGACAATGGGTTTCCTTCCAATAGAAGCGGCATCTTAGTGGCCGAGCGCTTCGTACTTCGCCCCGGTCGCATCCTGATAACCTTGCGACCCATGAACACTTCCCCCACCACCCAGCCGCCGTTCATCCCACAAATTCGTTTGTACCAACAATGGTTGGCCGAGCACCGGCAACTGCATTTCGACGATTACCAAGCCATGTGGCATTGGTCTGTCACCCATTTGGAAGATTTTTGGCAGTCGGCATGGGATTACCTGGATTTGCAGTCGCCTACACCGCACCAATGCGTGCTCGAGCGCAACACCATGCCCGGTGCACGTTGGTTTGTCGGCGCGCAGGTCAATTACGCGCAACAGGTGTTGCGCCATGTCGATGCCGCCCATGCCGCCGGCATGCCCGCCATCATCGGCAGCAACGAACGCGGCCAGCGGCGTGAATTGTCTTGGCCCGAATTAAAACGCCAAGCCGCTGCACTGTCTTTGCATTTGCGGGCGCAAGGCGTGCAACCCGGTGACCGGGTCGCGGCGTATTTGCCCAATATTCCCGAAACCATGGTGGCGTTTTTGGCCGTCGTCAGCATCGGCGCCATTTGGAGTGTGTGCGCCCCCGACATGGGCACCCATGCAGTGGTGGACCGTTTCAAACAAATCACGCCCAAAGTATTGATCGCGGTCGATGGCGTGACTTATGGCGGCAAGGACTTGGAGCGCCACAGCGTGGTGGCTGAATTGCGCCAAGCCTTGCCCAGCGTGCAACATGTGGTGATTTACCGCAACCTGGGCGACCAGCCCGATGTGCCGCACAGCACCGACTGGCAACACATCATGCAACGCCATGACGAGCCGGTAAAAGCATTCACGCCCATGTGGATGCCATTCAACCACCCGCTGTGGATCGTGTATTCCAGCGGCACCACGGGCTTGCCCAAACCCTTGGTGCACGACCATGGCGGCACCATGCTCAATGGCATGGCACACAAAAATTTGCATTACGACGTGGCCTGCAGTTACGAGCCCAATTCATGGGGCGAGCGCTTCTTATGGTACTCGTCCACCGGCTGGGTGATGTGGAACGCGCAGCTCAGCGGCTTGCTGAGCGGCACCACCTGCGTGATTTACGACGGCAACCCGGGCGGCACCAAAGAGCGGCCCGATTGGGGCGTGCTGTGGCGTTATGCCGCCAGCGAACACGTGACATTTTTTGGCGGCGGCGCGGCGTTCTTCACCAACTGCATGAAGGCCGGTGTGCAACTCCACACCATAGCTGGCTTGCAAAACATCCGCGC
>SXWY01000031.1 GCA_005789825.1 Burkholderiales bacterium
GGACACCATCAATGTCATGGCGCGTTGTGGGCGCGGCCTGATGTGCCTCACGCTCACCCGCGAGCGTTGCGAACATTTGAAACTGCCGCCCATGGTGGCCCGCAACGGCACGGTACACAGCACCGCCTTCACGGTGTCCATCGAAGCCGCACAAGGCGTGACCACCGGTATATCCGCAGCCGACCGCGCGCGCACGGTTCAAGTGGCGGTTGCCGCGAACGCCAAAGCCAGCGATTTGGTTCAACCCGGCCATATTTTTCCGCTGCAAGCGGTAGATGGTGGTGTGCTGATGCGTGCTGGCCATACCGAAGCCGGTTGCGACTTGGCTGCCATGGCGGGTTGCTCACCCACCGCCGTTATTTGTGAAATCATGAAAGACGATGGCACCATGGCGCGGCTGCCGGACTTGATGGAATTTGCCGCAGAACATGGTTTGAAAATCGGCACCATTGCCGACCTGATTGAACACCGCAGCCGCACCGAATCTTTGGTGCAACGGCTCAGCACACGAACCCTGGTCACGGCCCATGGCGAATTCACCGTGCATGCTTACAAAGACCTGCCCAGTGACAGCGTTCATCTGGCATTGGTGCGCGGCGACTGGTCGGCTGATGCCGCCGTCTTGGCCCGGGTTCACGAACCCTTGTCTGTGCTCGATGCTCTAGAGCCCCAGCGCGCCATGCATTCATGGAGCCTGGACGCCGCCTTAAAACGCATCTCAGACGAACAAGCAGGCGTGTTGGTGTTGCTCAACTGCGGCGAAAGTGGCGAGCAATTGCTGGCGCAGTTCGAGGGCTTGGCCCGCTCTGCCCAAGCCCCAGAACGCGGACGCATGGATTTGCGCACCTATGGCATCGGGGCGCAAATCTTGCGCGATTGCGGTGTCCACAAAATGCGCTTGATGGGCAATCCACGGCGCATGCCCAGCATGGCGGGTTACGGCCTGGAAATCACCGGCTACTTGGCCAAGGAATAAGCATGCACCACCCAGACACCAGCAGCACACGCACTGACTTGGACGGCAACACCCTGCATATCGGTATCGTGCAAGCGCGGTTCAACCCCGCCATCACCCAAGCGTTGGCCAACGCCTGCTTGAGTGAGCTGCACGCCCTCAAAGTGAACGCCTCGCATATCCATCATGTTCAAGTACCAGGCGCGTTGGAAGTCCCCGTGGCATTGGCCGCCATGGCAAAAACCGGCGAATTCGACGCGCTGATTGCCTTGGGTTGCATCATTCGTGGTGAAACCTACCATTTCGAGTTGGTGGCCAACGAATCAGGCGCTGCCATCACGCGCTTGGCGCTCGATCACCAGTTGCCCATCGCCAACGCCATCCTCACCACCGACAACGAGGACCAAGCCATCGCCAGACAAACCGACAAAGGCCGCGATGCTGCCCGCGTGGCGGTGGAAATGGCCTTGCTGATGAAGTCGTTGTCATGACCGGTATGCCATCTCTGCCTACCAAATCCGGCAAACCCTCGGACATGCGCCGCGCCAGCGCACGCGCAGCGCGCACCCGCGCTCGGGGGTTTGCCGTGCAGGCCTTGTACCAAGTCATCGTCGGCCGCAATCCGCCTGAAGATGTCGACAGTTTCACGCGCGAGCTCAGCGGTTTTCACAAAGCCGACAGTGTGCATTTCGATGCCTTGCTTCACGGTTGCGCCGCACAAGCCGAGGCGCTGGATGCGCACATCCTTCCGCTGTTAGACCGAAAAATGGCAGAAATCTCGCCCATCGAGCATGCTGTTTTGTGGATCGGCGCGTACGAAATGCAATACTGCTTGGACATTCCATGGCGGGTGGTCATCAACGAATGCATAGAACTGGCCAAAGAATTCGGCGGAACCGACGGCCACAAATATGTCAATGCGGTGCTCAACGGTTTGGCCCCCAAGTTGCGGGCTTTGGAGGTCGCGGCTGACAAGCCGGTACCGCCCGCCCCAGCCGACTGACACCATGCGAACCAGCCAGCGCGCGAGCCGTATCGCCCCTTTTTATGTGATGGAAATGGCCAAGTCCGCCAGACAACTGGCCGATCAAATCCGGCACAGCGACTCGCCGATGTTGTTTTTGAATATGGGTGAACCCGATTTCACCGCTCCTCCATTGGTGCAGGAAGCAGCGATACGTGTTGTGCAAGACGGTCGCACGGCTTACACCCATGCCTTGGGTTTGGACGCTTTGCGCGAGCGCATCAGCGACTGGTACCGCAATCGCTTTGGGGTGACGGTTCCTGCGCGGCGCATTGTCGTGACCGCAGGCGCATCGGCCGCATTGCAATTGGCTTGTTTGGCGTTGATCGAATCGGGTGACGAGGTACTCATGCCCGACCCGTGTTACCCGTGCAACCGCCAGTTTGTGCAGGCGGCCGATGGACGCGCGGTGCTGCTCCCCACCACGGCTGAACAACGCTTTCAACTCAGTGCGGCACAAGTAGAGGAACACTGGCAAGCGGCTACACGCGGGGTATTGCTGGCCTCCCCGTCCAATCCCACGGGTACTTCGGTGGCCCTGCAAGAACTGCAACAAATCCATCGTTTTGTCAGCGACAAAGGCGGCATCACCTTGGTAGATGAAATCTACTTGGGCTTGAGCCACGACCCTGCCTTCGGACAAACCGCTTTGGCGATCGACGACCAGGTCATCAGCATCAACAGCTTTTCCAAATATTTCAACATGACCGGCTGGCGACTCGGCTGGCTGGTGGTGCCCGAGCCCTTGGTCGCCGTCATCGAACGTTTGGCGCAAAACCTGTTCATTTGCCCCAGCACGGTGGCGCAATACGCAGCTTTGGCCTGCTTTGAGCCTGAAAGTTTGGCCCTTTACGAAGAACGCCGTGCCGCCTTCAAGCACAGGCGCGACCAATTCATTCCACAACTCAATGCCATGGGCTTGACCGTTCCCGTCATGCCAGACGGGGCGTTTTATGCTTGGGCGGATTGCCGACAGGCTTGCCAGCGCTTGGGGCTGGCTGACAGTTGGGCGTTTGCAGAACATGTCATGCATGAGGCGCATCTGGTGATCACGCCCGGTCGAGATTTCAGCCATCACCAACCGGGTGACTTTGTCAGACTGTCGACCGCCAGCGCCATGGAAACACTTGACCATGCCGCACAACGACTGCGCCACCTGCTGGAGACCGCATGAGTTTTGAATTTCCCGTCCGCGTGTATTGGGAAGACACCGATGCCGGTGGCATTGTGTTTTATGCCAATTACCTGAAATTTTTTGAACGCGCCCGCACCGAATGGCTGCGTCATTTGGGGTTGCAACAACATGCCCTCAAACAAGAAACCGGCGGCATGTTTGTGGTGATTGACACCCAATTGAAGTACCACCGGCCTGCACAACTTGACGATATGCTTCAGGTCAGTGCCGTGATGCAGGAAAAAGGCCGTGCCAGTCTGGTGATTGCCCAACAGGCTTGGCGACTGGACCACGGCGGTGGACGCAGCCTGCTGTGCGAAGGCACGATACGCATTGGCTGGGTGCATGCCGAGACAATGAAACCCGAGCGGATTCCCCCTCAACTTTTGGAGTTGTTCACATGAGCCAAGATTTATCGATTGTTCAATTGCTTTTGAACGCCAGTTGGGTGGTGCAAGCGGTGGTGCTGATCTTGATGCTGGTATCGGTCATGAGCTGGGCCGCCATCTTTCGCAAATTGCTGTCGTTGAAGCAAGTGAAAAATTTGAATGAAGAATTTGAACGCGAATTTTGGTCCGGCAAAAGCCTCAACGAATTGTTCGCCGGGGCCCAACAAAATGCCAAATCCTCTGGCCCGATGGAACGCATTTTTGCCAGTGGCATGCGCGAATACCAAAAACTGCGCGAGCGACGCATCACCGACAGCGGGTTGTTGATGGACGGCGCACGCCGTGCCATGCGTGCCAGTTTGCAGCGCGAAATGGACGCGATTGAATCCAACCTGTCCATGCTGGCCTCGGTGGGCTCCGTGTCACCTTATGTGGGTTTGTTTGGCACGGTCTGGGGCATCATGCATGCGTTCACAGGCTTGGCAGCACTGCAACAAGTGACATTGGCCAAGGTGGCGCCCGGTATTGCTGAAGCCTTGGTGGCCACCGCCATTGGTTTGTTTGCTGCCATTCCCGCCGTGCTGGCATTCAACCGCTTTTCACGCGATATCGACAGAGTGGCCAACAAGCTGGAGACTTTCATTGAAGAGTTCTCCAATATATTGCAACGCAACGTAGGCACAGCGCCTGCGGCTAACCGCTGATCGGCTGGGCAACCATGGCCGCATCCCTGAACCAACGGCGCTCAAGGCGCACTATCAGCGACATCAACATGGTGCCATTCATCGATGTCATGTTGGTGCTGCTCATCATCTTCATGGTCACAGCACCCCTGTTGTCACCCAGCCTGATCGATGTACCCAGCGTTGGCAAAGCCGCCACCGCACCCGATCAAGTCATCACCATTGAAATCGACAAACAACTCAACATCGTTGTCAAATCCAGAGGCAGCAATCCAGACAGTGGCTTGCAAACCAAGCGAGACGCCAACATGGACAACGTGGCTCGCATCGCCTTGCAATTGCAGTCGGGAAAAGCGCAAACACCCGTCATCATCAGCGCTGACAAAGGCATCACCTATGACAACGTGGTCAAGTTGATGGACCGACTGCAGCGCGCGGGCGTGCAGCGTGTGGGCTTGGCTGTTCGGCAAAGCGAATAACAAGCCACCCATGAGCCAAGAGCCATCGCACCTCGAATTTACCCCCCCCGACGAGAGAGGTGGAGGAGGATCGCTGCTATTGGCATTGTTTGTCCATGCTTTGCTGCTCATGGCCTTGACCTGGGGCATCCAGTGGCGCACCGATCCGCAAGATGAGGCCTTGGATGCGGAACTCTGGTCCAACATCCCTGAGCCGATAGCCCTCAAATCAGATCCGCCTGCGCCACCCAAAACTGAACCTGATCCCCGTGTCAAATCACCGCCTTTGAAAAAGGAAGCACCGCCTGCGGCCAAAGTCCTTGATCAGCCCAACCAAATTTCGCAAGCAGCCCTGAAAAAAGCCGCTGATGCAGAAATTGCGATTGAAAAACGCAGAAAAAAAGAAGCCGCTGAACAACTCGCACTTGAAAAGCAAGCAGAAAAACAGCGAAAAGCCGAGGAATTGGCTGCTGAAAAGCAACGCAAAGCCGAATTGTTGAGAGAAGAGGCGGCCAGGCGCAAGGAAGAAGCGGCTTTGCGCAAGGAAGAAGAGATCAAGCGCAAACAAGAAGAAATTCGCTTGCGCAAAGAAGAAGAAGCACGCCGCAAGGAAGAAGAGGCCAAACGCAAAGCCGACGAAGCCCGCCGCAAAGAGGAGGAAATACGCCTGCGCAAAGAGGAAGAGGCACGCCGTAAAGAGGAAGAGGCCAAACGCAAAGAGGAGGAAATACGCCTGCGCAAAGAGGAAGAGGCACGGCGCAAAGAAGAAGAATTGCGCTTGCTCAGGGAGGAAGAAGCCAGGCGCAAAGCCGAAGAAGCCAGACGCAAAGAAGAAGAATTGCGCTTGCTCAGGGAGGAAGAAGCCAGACGCAAAGAGGAAGAGGCTCGTCGCAAGCAAGAGGAAGCCCGTCGACTGGAACAAGAGGCCAAAGAGGCCGAGGAACAGCGCCAGCAGCAGATCAAGCGACTCAAAAGCTTGGGTGCCAGTGCCACTGGGCCAGTCGATCCGATCAAGGAATCGCAAGGCAGCGGCAAACCCAGTGATTCCTATTTGGGCCGACTCAGGGCACGGGTCAAACCCAACATCACATTTTCAGATTCTCAATTGCAATCCATCCGAGGCAATCCGGCTGCTGAGGTGGAAGTGATCGTCAGCCCGAGCGGGCAAATCATCGGCATGAAATTGACGCAGTCCAGCGGCAACACCGCCTGGGACCAAGCGGTACTCAAAGCGATTGAGAAAACCAGCACCTTGCCGAGGGATGAAAACGGAAAAATTCCGCCCAAGATTCCTTTTGTATTCAGACCTCGCGACTGAACATCAGTGCAAATGGCGGGGCCTGCGCCCGCCGTGGCCGGTGCCGCCGCTGCCCTTGGGGGGCTTGCTGATTTCCAGCGAATTCACCAAAGAATCAAAACGCTTGCTAAAAAGCTTGTCGACTTCCAGCACCACATCGCTGAGCTCAGATGCATCGAAATGGCGCTCCATCAAACTCACCAAGTCTTGCACCAGCAAATCGCGCTGCACTTGCATGATGGCGGCTGGCGTGGGCCCGACAAACAACATCAAAAAATCATCGCGGGAATCGCGGCCCTGCGCTTCGTCCTCGTCGTCAAACTCGGCATCGTAAAAAGTCACTTCAAGCGCAGCGCCGGCACGTGTGAGATCGTTCAAGCCCATGCACACATCATCAAGCACTTGCCGAAAATCGTCTTCACCCTTGATGGTCCAACAAATTTGCAGCAAATGGTCGTTGGTGTCGTGCCGAATACCCGGCTCTTCTTCGTAAAAACTGTCAGCACATTCTTGCAAAGATCTGGCGCCGGCATACAGCCACAGGCCGCGCAGCGCTTCTTGCAAATGTTCAAAAGTGACATCCTCACGCAACGGCACAGCGCCGTGCAAATGGATTTCGTATGTGGTGTTGAATCGTGTCATGAAAGCATGATAGCAGTGGCGACATTCAGGCCAAACAAGCCACCCAAGCGGGTTCAAGGCCCATGTCCATGCGCTGCTTGATCGCCAGCAAACCCGTTTGCGTATCGCGGGAATAAACCGCTAAATGGTTGGATATTTGCCCAGCCACTAAGACCTGACTGCCATCAGGACTGATGGCAAAACTGCGGGGTTGCTTTTCGGTGGGTGTATGCGCGAGCCACTGCAGACTGCTGCCTGAAGCGTCGACCTTGAAAACCGCCAATGTGCTTGATGTTCTTTCGCTCGTGTAGAGAAACCGCGCGTCTGGCGACAAATGCAAATCGGCTGCCCAAGGCTTTCCCGTGAACCCCTCAGATAAGGTGGATATGCTTTGCAAATGTTGAAAAACGCCGTGTTTCGCATCCCAAGCCAATACGTCCAAAGTGGCGTCAAGTTCGTTAAGCACAAAAACGTGTTGACCGTCAGGGTGCAAACTCATGTGCCTGGGTCCACTGCCAGCGCGAGACCGCCACGGTGTGTGTGGTTGCAACTGGCCCGTGTTGTCATCAAACGCAAACACCATCACCGTGTCGTCTCCCAAACAAGTGACCCACACATATCGGTTGTCCGGCGAGAACAACACTGCATGGGGGTGACGCAAAGTAGGAACCACGGTGTGGTCTAACGA